>JAFTIA010000053.1 GCA_017457105.1 Lentisphaeria bacterium
ATTATAAATCAACTGTACCGGGAGTTTCAATTCCGGAGAAAAATTCGCCGTATCCAACAGCCGGGAAATCGAATAAGCATTTTCCGCAAGCGAGGCTTTGCCCGCACTCATGGGTTTGGAAAGAAACTGCACCGGCCCGGCATAAGCCGCCAACATCCACAAGGTACAACAGAGAAACAGACTTTTCTTCATGTTTTTCTCCTTTTAAGGGATCGTTGTTTAGGAAACTATGTATAAGTATAGCAAAGAAAATAGCAGAAAACAAGGGTTTTTGAAAAAAATTCAACTTTCCCAGGCTCTTGCCTCCGTAAAAGTAAACGCCTGCCCCCTCATAAAAAACCGCAAGATTTTTTTTGCCGGGGCTTGACAAGCCTGAATTTTGGTGCTAAACTCATTTCAAGAAGCAAAAAAGATGATTTTACAGGAGAAATGCTGTGAAAAAACAATGGTTGTCTGTCTTGAGCCTCCTTGCCGGTTTGACCTTCTGCTGCGGTGCGGCGGAAACCGTGTTGAATGATGATTTTTCCACCAATGCTGTAAGTGACGGAGCCCCCGCCGGGTGGGCCGTGTATAAGACCGGTCCCGTTCATGGTAAGATCGGTGTCCGGGAAAAGGGTTCCGCCAAAGTCCTCTATTTGAATGATACGGACGACAAGAGTGAGATCGGCATTACCCGCCGCCTTTCCGCTGTTCCCGGAAAATATTACCGGCTCTCTGCGGAAGTGTTGCCGGGGGCAAAAATGGGGCGTCACCTTCCCGGGTTGCAGCTGCGTTTCCTGAAACGCCCTGCCAACACGATAAAGCAGGTTCCGCTGGCCGCCGGAAAAACGGCAAGCATTACCTTGCAGGCGGATGCGGATATGCTGCAAATTTATCTTTATACCATGCGTGCCGGCGGTCAGTCGGAATTGAGCGTGGGCAGGATCAAATTGGAAGTATCGGACAAACCGTTTTAAAAAATCAATATATCAGGAGAAAAAATGAAAAAAAGTTGGTTGGCCGCCGTGGCGGCATTGGCTGGCGCAATGAGTCTGGGGGCGGCAGAAGTGCTGTTGGAGGAAGATTTTGCTTTTGCCTCGCCCGGGAAAACGATGCCCAAGGGATTCACCTATTTTTACGGGAGCAAACTCCCGAAGGGGACTCCTGCCAAGGTGAATGCGGAAGTCCGTAAGTATCAGGACGGCTGTGAGATCGTGTTCGATGATCAGTGCGGTCAGACCGGGATCGGGCTGGGGTATCATTTTGATGCGGAACCCGGTGCTGTTTACCGTGCCACTGCCACCGGTGCAGTCCTGCCCGGGCGGAATACGAAAAATGTGCAAGTCCAGCTGGCGATCGGCAAAAACCGGAAAGCGGTGCCATTGAATGCTCCTGCGGACGGTTCTGAAGTGACCCGTCAGGTGGAAGTGGAAGCTCCCGCCGGAGTGACGACGGCATCTTTCCATTTCTATTCGGTGTATGATGGCGATCCGGGATTCATCGTCCGTTCCGTAAAGATCGAGCGGATCAAGGATGCGCCGGAAATCCCGGTGGAAGTCAAATTGGCGGAAGGCGGCAAGGTTCTGCTGGACGAGGATTTCTCCAAGTATGAAGTAAAAGACGGTGTTCCTGCCGGATACAAGCTTTTCTATTCTTCCAAAATGAAAGAGGGCAAGCCGGATGTCAAGGTGGGCGTGATCCAGAACAAGGCAGGAAAGAAAGTGTTCCTGCTGGAAGATAATTGTGCCAAAACCGGCCTGGGCCCCTACATCGACCTCCCTGTCACGGGCGGCAAAAAACTCCGGGCAACGGTACTTGCCAGTGCTTTGCCCGGCCGTACCGGTGCCGGAGCTGTGGTGCAGTTCAATATGGCAAAGAGCAAGCGGATCAATACGCTTTCCAAGGGGCGTGTTACGGAAACGGTATCGGAGTTCACCGTTCCGGAAAAGGATACGAAGCTGCGTCTTTATATTTACAGCGGATATGATCCCATGCCAGCCGTGGAGATCCACCGTGTTGTTCTGGAGGAACTGCCATAAGTTCCATTTAAAGATTGTTTGAAATACCCCGGTGATCCTGCCGGGGGCGGGAGTCGTTGGAAAACAAAACAGAGAAGTCTTTCAACCATAAAACAAAAAGAGGTCCCTTATGAAGAAAGCTGCTGATTGTCGAAATTTTGTTCTTGCCGGTCACTCCGGGAGTGGTAAAACGACATTGACGGAATTGATTCTGTTCAAGGCCAAGGCCATTGAACGGCGCGGTTCCGTGGAACAGAAGAATACCGTTTCCGATTACTCTGCGGATGAACAGGAAAAGCAAGGCAGTCTTTACGCTTCTGTTTGCCATTGCACGTGGCAGGACAAGGATTTCTTCTTCTCCGACACTCCCGGGAATGCTGAATTTGTGGGCGAAGTCGCCTGCGGGATGCGTGCGGCGGATGCGGCACTGGTGATCCTGGACGCTGTGGAAGGCCCGCAGATCGGGACTGCCCGTGCCTGGAAATTTGCCCGTGAACGGAAGATCCCCCGTTTCGGTTTGATCAACCGTCTTGACCGTGACCGGGCCAGTTTTGCCGATACTCTGGAAAAAATGCGGGGCAATCACGGCAGGAACGTGGTTTTGCCGCTGACCTGGCCGGTGGGCGAGGAAGCCAATTTCAGCAGAGTCATCAATGTTCTTTTTGAAGAAAATGTTCCGGCGGAGATCGCCGAACCTGTGGCGGAAGTCCGGGCCATGTGGATGGATGCTATTGCGGAAACCGATGAAGATTTGATGAGCCGCTATCTGGAAGGCGAAGCACTCACCCCGGATGAACTCCGCAAGGGGTTGAAAGCCGCCATCATCTCTTGCCGGGTGATCCCGGTCTTTGCATGCAGTGCCGCCAAGGATATCGGCGTGCAGGAATTGATGGATGCCATGGCGGAGATTTTCCCGAGCCCTCACGCCAGAACGGTTCTTTTTGCTGATAACAGTGAAGAACCCGTTTCGGACGAAGGCCCTGCCGTGGGTCTGGTGTATAAGAGCGTGAACGATCCCTTCATCGGGCAGCTGAGTTTTATCCGTGTGCGTTCCGGGGTCTTCCGTGCGGATACGGAAGTGCAGAATGTGAGCCGGGGAACCCGGGAGCGTTTGGGGAATCTCCTGCTGATGAACGGCAAGATCCAGACCCCGGTAACGGAAGCCGGGCCGGGAACGATCTTTGCAGTGGCAAAATTGAAGGATACCCATTTCGGCGACACGCTTACCACGGGCGGTTTTGCCAGGGAATTGCCGCCCATCGACTATCCGCACCCGGTCATGAGTTATGCTCTTACGGCGGCGAAATCCGGCGAAGATGACAAGATGATCTCTTCTCTGCACAAGATCGCCGAATGTGATCCGACTTTGCAGATCTCCCGTCAGCCGGATACCCATGAAATGCTGTTGAGCGGCATGGGTGACCAGCACTTGTCCATCGTTCTGCGCCGCTTGAAGGATGTTTATAAAGTGGAGGCCAAGCTTGCCACGCCGAAGATCCCCTACCGGGAAACCATTACCGGCAGCGGTGAAAGTGCGTACCGCCATAAGAAACAGTCCGGCGGTGCCGGGCAGTTTGCGGAAGTGCATCTGCGGATCGAGCCGAATCCGGACGGGTTTGAGTTTGTGAACGCCATTGTGGGCGGAGCGATCCCCAAGAACTTTATTCCGGCCGTGGAAAAAGGCGTCATGGAAACCATGGAACAGGGTCCGCTGGTGGGTTGTCCGGTGGAACGGGTGCGCGTCACGGTGTTTGACGGCAAGTATCACCCGGTGGACTCCAACGAAATGGCATTCAAGATCGCCGCCCGTGCCGCATTCAAGGAGGCCATGGGCAAGGCGAAGCCTGTCTTGCTGGAACCGATCATGAGCGTGCATGTGCACGTTCCGGATAGCGACATGGGTAACGTCACCGGCGACCTGAATCACAAGCGCGGCCGCATCATGGGGATGGATACAGATGAAGGCTTGAATGTGGTCAATGCGGAAGTTCCCATGGCGGAATTGCCGAAGTACGCCACGGAATTGCGGAGCATGACCCAGGGCCGCGGCTCCTTTGAAGTGGAATTCAACCGCTACGAAGAAGTTCCCGGCATGTTGGCAAAAGAGATCATCGCCAAACATCAGGCGGAGGTCGAAAAAGAATAACTGCTTCTGAAGAGAAGTCCATAAACAGGTCTGAAAAGCCTTGCAGAAAGGTTTGACAGACCTGTTTTTGCAGGAAGGGAAAAATGATACGCCTGTTCTGGCTGATACTTTTTATGTGTACCCTGCCGCTTGCCGCCGGAGAGTTGCGGATCGGGGCGGGGACACCGGTTTTTGACAAGCCGTCTGCGGATGCTCAAATCGTGGATGTGATTCCCGCCGGGTGCCAAATCCCGGTCCGCGGGGAGCCTGTACGGGTGTGGTTCCAGCAGCACCCGCTGGCACGGTATGCGGACTTTTATGAAGCGGCAGCGGCCGGCGGGGGCAGGTATGTATCAAAAGATATCAGCGGCGATGCAGAGAATGGGTTCCGTATCACTGGAGAAATCCCGTTGGCGGGGAAGATCCTGCTGCCGGTATCGTTGGGGATTTTGCTTTTTCTGTGTTACCGGCTGTACCGGTATCCGAAAGACCGGAGTGATGCGTGGATCCTTGCGGGGGTTTGTCTTGCGGTCCGGGCGGCTTTATTAAGTTATATATTGTTTATGGCGGGAGCGATCGTCTGTAATCCGGCGGATGAGCTGGGATATTTTGCGGTGGGATACGATTTGTCGCAGGGGAAATGCCTCGGGCCATGGACATATCCGGTGGGGCACGGTGTGCTGATGATGCTTCCGTGGATCCTGTGTACCGGGGCAAAAAGTTTCTTTGATATTGCCGTGGGGATCTCCTGGTTTTCGGGATTTGTGCTGGGGCTTGGTGCATTGCTTTTGGGGTTCCGTGTGCTGCTGGCGTTGAAGATCCCGGTCAAAACGGTGTTTGCTGCGGTGTTGATCTGGGCGGTGATGCCGTTTATCTTCCATCACATCCCGGATTGGGATACTTTAACGTTTCACAGCATGGTGGATTTGCCGTCCGTGCGTGCGGGATTCCGTTTTTATATGGAATTGATCGGGTGCGGATTCAACGGCATGAGCGATATGTTTTCCACGGTTGCGGTGTTGGGAACACTGCTCCTTGCCTTGCGGATGCCGGTCAAAAACTGTTTTCTTATATTGGTTGCGGCATTGTTCGGGACAGCGTGTCTGATCCGGCTGAACAATATCTTTTTTGCCCCGGTTCTGGCATTGATATTGTTCGAGAGATTCATGCCCCGGTTGAAAAACGGCTGGCGGCTGGCTCAATTCCTGCTGGTTGGCGGCGTGACTTTTCTGCTGACGGTGGGGATCCAGTTTGCGGTGAACTTTTTTCAGTTCGGCGATATGTGGACCTTTCCGTACAGTCTGCACGCATTGGATCGGGCAGCGGGGGATCGCCCTGCGGATGGATTTACTTTTGCCACACTGCTCAAGGGGAGCAATCTGCGGTATCTTCTGGAAAGCAATATCTATATAATAAGTTGCGGACTTGCCGGACTTGCGCTCATGCGGGAACGGCGGCTGCGGGCGGTGCTGGGATTGTGGGCATTGCCGGTGATCCTCTTTTTCTGCGGATACAGTCATACTTTCTGTGATGCCGTGCGTTTTATCCTGTCTGCCTATATACCTCTGCTGGCGGCGGCGGTGTGGGTTCCGTTCACGGCGTGGCAGAAAAAGGATTGGCGCAGAGGAGGCGTGTACCTGGTGGCGGTGCTGCTTCTGATCCTGCTGCACAACGGCTGGGTACTGTTTGGACTGCTCGTGTTGATACTCCTCTGGGTATTGGCGGAGAGTATTTACGTACTCCGTGAGGCGGCGAAGCCTCAAGGCAAAGATTCCGGCGAATCCGGCATATTTTGACATATCCACCTCATTTTCAGGCTGTTTGAGGATGAAAAACGGCTTGTCAGCCTCAAGAAAACCTGTTTTTTATGGATTTTTTTCAAAAAAGCGTTTGACAAGTTTGCGAAGAGTGCTATATTAAATCTCATGCGCCACAAAATGGAGCAGTGCTGATATAAAAAATTGGATCGACAAGATCTGCTGAATCCGAAAAAAAATTGAAAAATTTTCAAATTTGGATTTGACAAATCAAAAATCGATGCTAAATTATATCTCACGCTTCTGAAGTGGAGCGGAGCTGATCTCAAAGCTTGCAGAAAAAAGTTTTGAAAAAGTTTGAAATAAGGCTTGACAAAGCGAAAAAGTGTGATAAATTAAATCTCACGTCACTTCTGCGGAAGATGAGAGCTGTTTGAAAACTGAATCGTGCGATGGAACCGAAAATAACTTTGAGCAGTAGAACTACTGAATCAAGAAACGAAAGACTTCGCATGAGTTTGATATCCGGAAGGGTATCGAAGGAGTGTGAAGCAAAAATAAGCTAAATCAGATTTTCTGATAAAAATTTATTTTTTACGGAGAGTTTGATCCTGGCTCAGAACGAACGCTGGCGGCATGGATTAGGCATGCAAGTCGAACGAGGTAGCAATACCGAGTGGCGGAAGGGTGAGGAACACGTGAGTAATCTGCCCCTAAGTTGGGAATAACGATTGGAAACGATCGCTAATACCGAAT
>JAFTIA010000003.1 GCA_017457105.1 Lentisphaeria bacterium
GGTAAGCACAAGAAAGCGTGTGAGCCATGTACCATGGAATTTCCGGAGCACATGGCTCACAGTATGCTACAGACAATCTATAGTATTCCCAGTATTCATAGTATTCATAGTCGGGTTAGCCCCCACCCTGTGCATTGCGCCATGCGCTCTGCCAGCCAGTGGGAATGTGCTCTTGAAATTCCGGAGTGCATAACTCACAGTATGCCATGCGCTATCCAGTCCATTATGTCCATTATGTCCATTATGTCCATTTACACTGCCCCCACCCTGTGCATTGCGCCATGCGCTCTGCCCGCCGGTGCTTCCGCCCTGTGCTCCTCCGTTGTTTCTCCTTGATTTTGCGGCAAAGTCGTCTATATTGTCAGGAAAGGAGAAAATATCATGGCAAAAATCTTCAATAATATTCTGGAAACCGTGGGACACACGCCGCTGGTGCGTATCAACCGCTTGAATGACGGCGGCGCAGAAGTCCTGGCAAAAGTGGAATCCTTCAACCCCGGCGGCAGTGTAAAAGACCGTGTGGGTATCGGCATGATCGAAGCGGCGGAAAAAGCGGGAAAACTGGCGCCGGGAGCGTTGATCATTGAGCCCACCAGCGGGAATACCGGCATCGGGCTGGCCCTGGCGGCGGCGGTAAAGGGATACAAACTCATCCTGACCATGCCGGACACCATGAGTGTGGAACGCCGGAAACTTCTGGCGGCATACGGTGCAGAACTGGTTCTGACCGAGGGAGAAAAAGGAATGGCTGGCGCCATTGCCAAAGCCGAAGAGATCTGCCGTGCCAATCCCGGTTCTTTCATTCCCCAGCAGTTTGCCAACCCTGCCAATCCGGATTCCCACCGGGATACCACGGCAACGGAGATTTGGGAAGATTGCGGGGGTAAAATCGATGTTTTCATTGCAGGCGTCGGCACGGGAGGCACCCTGACCGGCGTGGGGGAAGAGTTGAAAAAACGCAACCCCTCTCTGCAGATCGCAGCAGTGGAACCGGTGGAATCGGCGGTTTTATCCGGCGGCAAACCGGGACTTCATAAACTTCAGGGGATCGGAGCAGGGTTTGTGCCGGAAGTGCTGAATACAGAGATCATTGACCAAGTCCTGCCGGTAGCGTGGCAGGATGCGGGCGCAACTGCCCGCGCCGCCGCCACGCAGGAAGGGCTGCTGATCGGCATTTCCGGCGGAGCGGCACTTTTTGCGGCATTGCAGTGGAGCAAACGCCCGGAAATGGCGGGCAAACGGATCGTGGTCCTGCTGCCGGATTCTGGCGAAAGATATCTCTCCAGCTGGCTTTTTGCAGACTGAACACCCCCCGGGCAACTCTGACACACAGGGAAAAAGGAGATTTCCCCCAGGGTTCTTTGTGCATGGCTTTCGCCAAAAAACAAAGTGCATTTCCGCTGACATGCTGCCGGGCGGCACGTTTGACGCCTGCCGTTTTCCCCTCAAAAAATTTTCAAAATCCACTTGCAAAATCGGAAAAATTCTATATAGTTTCCCAGAGTAGATTTATTCCCCGGCAAAGATCAAAGACAGGAGTTTTTTATGATGGGAACAGAAGCGGCGGCAGCGGCGGCAACGCCCAGTGTGTATTATGTTTTTTCCAACAGTGACGGCGTGGGCAAAGCCATTGTTATTCTGCTGCTTTTGAGTTCCGTTTTCACTTGGACAGTGATGATCGACAAGGGAATGGCTCTCTGGCGCGCCCGGCGTCTTTCCGAGCGTTTTCTTGCTCTTTTTCAGCAGAATTCCTCCAAATTGCTGATTTCCATGGCATGGGAAAGCAAGGAGAATCCCTCGCCCATCGCCTGTGTTTACGAAGCCGGAGTGGATTGTCTTTTGCGCTTTTATGAAGAAAGTGCGCCGGGCAGTACCGCGCTTGCCGCAAGAATGGCGGTCCAGTCCGGCGGCAGAGCTGTTGCCCCGGTAAAATTGACCGAAGCGCAGATCAATGCTGTGGAAGCCGTGCTGGAAAGTGCCGTTTCCAACCAGATCCGTGCGGCGGAAACCCGGATCGGTTTTCTGGCGACGATGGTGAGTTTGAGTCCGTTCCTGGGGCTGTTCGGGACTGTCTGGGGGGTGATGATGGCGTTCAGCGGGATCGCCATTGCCGGGAAATCGGATTTTACGGCACTGGCTCCCGGTGTGGCGGGGGCACTTCTGACGACGGTCGCCGGGCTGGTGGTGGCGATCCCCTCTCTGGTAGGGTACAATATGCTGAACAGTTCCATCCGGGAAATGACCACTGATATGGATAATTTTGCCGAAGGCTTTATGGCAAGGCTGAAACTGGAACAGGTCGGCAGTGCCCCGGCAGGATCGGACCGGTAAGGAGGCGTTCCGGATATGAAACGCCGCAAACACCGTCAGCCCATGGCCTCTTTTGACCAGATCAATGTGACGCCTCTTCTGGACCTGACTTTTCTTCTTTTGATCGCTTTTATGCTGACCATGCCGCTCATGGAATACGGTACCAGCGTGACCCCGCCGGAAATGAACGCCAAAAAACTGCCCGATAAACAGTTTAAAAGCGTGACCATCGGGGCGGATGGTTCCCTTTCTTATCAGAAAGAATCCGTCACCCGGGAGGAATTGCTTGCCCGTTTGCGGGATTTGAAAGCCAGCGAGCCGGAAACGGTGGTGCTGCTCCGTTGTGACAGTACCCGGGAATACGGGGAAGTCATCGGTCTTATGCGGGATATCAAAAATTCCGGTTTTACCAAAATAAGTCTGGTCACACAGGCAGAAAGAAAGTAGCGGTCAGGCGTGAACATCCGGGAGTCTCAAAGCATGCTGCAGCCGGCGGAACGCACCCGAAAGGTGTTTTACGTTTCGCTGGGGGTGCATACTGCACTTCTTTTTGTGCCGCTTCTTCTGATGCTGGCAGCAAAACTTTTTGCCCCGGACCCGCTGGAGGAGTTGACTGTCAATCTGGTGGATGAACCTTCCACCGGGCCGGTGGTCGCCGCCGAAACCACCCGTTTGCCCCCTGCTCCGAAGCCGGAGGAGAATGTGAATCCCCCGCCGGTCCCGCCTGCGCCTGCGCCGCCGGAGCCGGAATTGACGGATGTTCCGCCGGTACCCGCTCCCCCGGAACCGGTATTGGCAGACTTGCCTCTGCCGCCTGTTCCGAAACTGCCTAAAGCTCCGCCGGAGCCCAAATTGAAATTGCCGAAAGTGGTCAAAACGAAGAAGAAACCTTCCGTTCCGCCGGAAACGGACCGCACGTTGCGGAACACCCGGAAAGTGGGTGTCCGTACCGGCAGTCAGACCAATAAAGATATTGCCATCGGCAAAAAAGATGCCGCCCAGCGGTATGGGGAAAGATTTTCCAATACGCCCAATGGCGGCCGCCGGAACAATGCCCGCTACGCCGCTCTTCTGGGCGCGTATTTGAAGATGCGCTGGACGCCTTTTGTGCCTGCCCGTGCCCAACTGGGGGATGACAAGCCGGAAGTGGTGGTTTTTATTTCCATTTCCGGTGACGGCAAACTCCTGCAGGCGCGGATAGAAAAACCCAGCGGCAATCCGGCGATGGATCACGCCGTGAAACGGCTGCTGGAATCGTTGAAAATGCAGACCTTCCCCCGTTCTCCGGACGGGCAGGGTTGGAGCAACCGGGTGATTTTTGATACCAGCGGGTAGGTGTGTTCAAGAGTTGAAAAAATAAAATAAAAAGCTCTGTACTAAATATAGACTGATATTATGGAGCGCAGACGATTTTTAATCGTCAAGCGACGGGTCAAGGGGCAACCGCCCCTTGCGGGGATTTTTAAGGGCGAGAAGCCCTTAAATAGCAAGCCCCGGCCCCCCGCTCCAATAAAAAATCAGCA
>JAFTIA010000054.1 GCA_017457105.1 Lentisphaeria bacterium
AAAGCTCCTCCACCATACAGTCTGCATTGCGGGCGAACCCGGAAAAGTTATATTTTCCCTGCCAGCGGGGCACCGAATTTTCCCAGAGGATCTTGCCGGAACTGCCCATTTTTCCGGAAAAAATCCAACCGCCGGAAAGGGGAAGAAGGTCCGCAATCTTCAATTCCTTTTCCAGCGTTGCGGAAGGCATGGAATATTCTACAATGCCATACTGAAGATCTTTACGGACATCTCCTGTAATAAAACAGGCTCCGCCGGTCAACTCTGACCGGCCGCGTCCCCGCAAACTTACTCCGTCAGCAGTATTCTTCAAATCAACAGACACTCCGGAAACAGTCATGGCTTTATAACGGATCCTTTCGGCAAAGATTTTACTCTTTTCCACTTCGGCGCCGCCAAAGGGCAACTGCAAAGAAACACCTCGCACTTCCCAATCCGGCAGGATCCATTCTGCCTTTTTCAGGGAAACGCTCCCCCTCCAGAGATTTTTCGTTGACCGATCTGCCTGTATGGAAAAATTTCCGGCATTCCATGCACCGGATGATCCCAACTTACCCTTCCAGTTTTTGCCGGACCATGAAAGAAGGTTGCTCTTGGCAAAATCAGGACTTAACCCCAGGTGAAGTTCCCACGACCTGCAATCGCCCGTCAAAAAAACAGTTTGTATATTCGCCGTTTTCCCCTGCCCTGCAATCTCAATCCAACCTGCACCGTCACGACTGCCGGATATTGTCAGATCCGCTTCGCCCAAAGCCCCCGTTATTTTTCCGGAAACAATTTTCATTTCCTCTGCAAACATCCCCATTTCCCAGGAATGTTCCTTCAATGTAATGGAACTTTTTACCGTCACAGCAGCTATTTGCCCCTGCTCTCCGGTTAACAAAAGCTTCCCGGCCCGGAAACTCCCCGGCTCCGCAGAAAAAATACGGTCTCCGGCAATCCATAACGGCATTTTCCACACAGGTTCCTCCAGCCGCAACCCGCCGCCGCCTTTACGCATCAATGCGGCAACCCCGGCACTTCCTGAATACAGCCATCCTCCTGAAGGCAACAAACGGCACTCCCCTTTGTACCGCGATATTGCCACCCGACCATACCGGCAAGGGATTTCCAGATTGCCGCATTCCACGGTCAGGCTTTCCGGAATAAAAGCCGCATTTCCGTCCTGAAAACGGAACATTTTTTCACCATTTATCTGTACATTGGCTGCCGTAACCGTGCCGGATTTCTGCAACAGCGATCCGGAAGCCCCTTCCCCGCGAAAAGTCCATTTCCCCCCTTCGGCATTGCCGGTTCCCCGGATACGGCAACTGCGCAACGGCAAAATCAAATCCCCCTTGCGAAACACTCCCGCCTCCGGTAATTCAGCCACAAGCGACCATTCTCCATTCTTCGCCAGAGAACACCGCCCCTCCCCCTGCAAAGGCACAGATGCCTGCCACGGCATATCAGGCTCCACCGCTGTCTTAAATACAGCGTGCTCCTGATCGATCGTCAATTCCCCCGGATAAAGTGTTATACCACCAGCCTGAATCGTCACACCGGAAAAAGTAAATTCCAGTTTACCGCTGAAGGTTTCCCGGCAATCCATCCTGCCGCCCTTCATCGGCAGACTGCCGAATTGCAAAATACTGTTTTTTTCAGGAACAACAGTCAATACAGGAAAGGATGTTTTGCCGTCACTCTGCAATACACTTCCGCTGACATCTGCAAAACCTTGTTTCAACTCCGGCACCCGCCCCAAATATGTCCGGTACTGTTCCGGCGAAAACCTGCCGTGAAAATCCAATGCCGCCGAACGCTGTACCCAATCCAAATCTCCGGCAACAGAAAACACCTTTCCCGCATTTTCCGTATTGAAACTCACCTTATACAAGGATCCGCTCTGCCGGGTAAGACGACATTGAAATCTCACTGAATCAGCGGATCCGGCAATTTTCCACTCTCCCTGTATTGTTATCCGGTTTTTCTGCGGCAAAGCGGCCCACTCATCCCACCCCGGAATTTTTTCCCAACGGATATTACGCAGTTCAGCACGGTCAGCAGAAACCTTCACCGATCCACCCCACACCGATGAAGCTGATGCCGTATCGTCACCGCATCCGGGCAAAAGCTGGAGCAGTACAGCCGCCAGAGCCACAAACAATATCCGTTTTATTTCCATAATACCATTTCCGAAGATGAAGAATAACAAACCGTTTGAACAGCTGCCCAATTCCCATGAACATCTTTGCAGAACAACTGGCCATCTTTATGTGCATAATTGCCTGAAGCGAACTGCCGCAAAACAGCGGGCAATACAACATGATCCCCGAGGACCTTCAAATTTTCAATATTTTCCAGAGCGAGAGAACGCAACGAGTCCTTCACCCGCCCCCCGGGAACCCGGTTCCGGCGGACAAGTTGCCAATCTTCTGCCGTCCGCCCTGCCCGATATGCCGGGACCGCCCCGGAGACTCCCAGAATAAACCCGGTATCCATATCCTCCGCACCATCCCCGGAAAAAGGCCGGACAACAATGACACTGCTACGGAATGAATTCAATTCCGGCGAACACAAGACTTCTTCCACCGGGCCGGAATGAAGCCCTGCCAGAATCCGGCGACCGGCAGCATCCGTCACCGTAAGATCACCGGGATGCACATTCAAACAGGGAAAATCCTCTGCAATATTGCACAATGTCATAAATCCGGCAAGGATCCCGAAATCCACCGGATATTCAGCCAGTTTCTTCCGCAAGTCATCTGTCCATAACGCACGCAAACGGCGGCCCGCCTCCGTGGCAAGGCTGGTGGATGCCGCCCCATGATCCGCATAAAACTTTTTCAAATCATGCCCGATCAAGGGGACACCGAATTTTTCGGACAATTCCCGGGCGCGGCTTCGCTCCGGATTATCCGTTACAAGAACAGAAATCACATAGTCAGCAGGAGATTCAGCCAAATCGTTCAACACAGCTTCGGCATTACTCCCCTGCCCGCTCAAAAACAATGCGGCCCGCCGGGGAAACGGCAGGTCCTCTTTTAAAAAATGTTTTAATTTCAAATCATTCAACATGTTGTCCCCAAAACGATCCTGTGCTTCAACGCATGATCTTCAAATAAGTTTCCGGCGCACGGTCATGCCGGAATAAATACGGATCCTGCCGCAAAAAATTCCCCGTCAATTCTGCGGTACCGGCGGCATCCAGTAAATGACATTCCGCATCCCCGAAATATCCATCTTTCATCAAGCCGCACTGCTGAAAGACCGGTCCCATTTTTGCATAAAAACGGGAGTGATTATCCTGATGACGGCGGGACGGAACGGTCAATTTCCGCCCGTCCGGCGTAATGACATAGAGGATTTCCGGATCATCGGTCACCACCTGCGGCACATGATTCTGTTCCTCAACACCATGCAAAAAAGTATTGTGGGAAATGGAACAGCCGATAAAAAGGATCTTCGCCTTGCGGTCGATCAATCTCCCCCACGGCGATTGGCGTGCCGCCGGAGTATCAAATTTTTCGTGTCCGGCAGTAAAGGCTTCTGCCTCCCGCCCGAAAGCCGCTACGCTATGGGTGGGATGCCAGGAACGGATCACCCCCGGCTGGGCCAAAAAAAGATTCCCGAGCGTCCCCACAATGCTTGGAGTATTCAATACATCAAACACCGGATCATCCGCCGCACGGCGGTCATAGGTCAAAACCGGCATCACCAACAGCCCGGAGTTTGCAAAGTAATCCATCAAAGCCCGGACCACACCCTCGCCCCGACCTTCCACTTCCCCGATGGACTTTAAAGAGGAATGGACCAGAAGCGTATCTTCCGGGAAAATCTGCATCTTCCGCAGATCCTGCTGCAATGACTCCCTTGTGTGCATGATCAGCCCTTCTTCTTCCGGTGACTCATCCGCAAACGGATCAGCATCGCCAGATATTCCCGAATCACCCGCATGGAAAGTTTGCTTTTTCCGTGCAGACGCTTCCCGAATGTGATCCCGTATTCTGTTATCCGGAAAGAATGCTCTTTCTTCAGCAGAAACAACAGTTCCAGCATGATTTTAAAACCACGGGGACTCAAATGATCCCGAACCGCCAGAAATGCGCTTTTGCGGATGGCAAAAAAACCGGACATGGGATCACTGGCTTGGACACCGAGGATCACCCGTGCCATCAAGGTGGCAGTACGGCTGATCAGCACCCGGATGGGATTCCAGCGTTCCGCAAAACCGCCGCCAGCAGTGTAACGGGATCCAATTACAAAATCCGCCTGATCAGCCGCGTCCAGCAGGCCTTTCAAATCCTTTACATCGTGCTGCAGATCCCCGTCCATACAGCAGAGGATCTCGCCATTGGCCCGGCTGAATCCCTGTACGATACTGGGACTCAAGCCTTTAATACCTTCATTAAACATGCCGATAATATCCTTCCGCTCCCCCGCATAAGCGGCAACCGCCTCAAGTGTATGATCCGGCGAATGGTCATCCACCACAATGATCTCGTAATCTTTCAATCCGCATTGATCGATCCGGCTCAACAGCGGAGCCATATTTTCACGCTCATTCAGCGTGGGAATAACAATAGAATAATGCATATTTTCATGCTCCTTCTCTCAAAAACGGCGGGCGCAGAATGCCCCGCTCTGTAATAAATCCCGTAATCAATTCTGCCGGGGTGACATCAAAAGCCGGATTGTAAAACCGGACCCCTTCCGGCGCAGTCCTTTTACCGAATCCGCAGGCGATCTCCTCCGGATCCCGTTCCTCGATCTGAATGGCATTGCCGTCCGGCGTATCAAGATCAAAAGTGGAATAGGGGGCCGCTACATAAAAGGGAATACGATGGTGTTTGGCCAGCACAGCCACTCCGTAAGTACCGATCTTGTTGGCAGTGTCGCCATTGGCAGCGATACGGTCCGCCCCCACGATCACAAGGTCGATACGACCTTCCCTCATGACCTGCGCCGCCATATTGTCGCAAATAGTCCATACCTCCACCCCGGCGCAGTGCAATTCCCATGCGGTCAACCGGGAGCCCTGCAGCAGAGGACGGGTTTCATCCGAATAAACACAAACTTTCCGCCCTGCCTCCATGGCAGCATACACAGGAGCCAGAGCCGTTCCAAAATCTCCGGTGGCCAGAGCCCCCGCATTGCAGTGGGTCAAAACCGTCGCCCCGTCCGGCAAAAGCGGCAGCCCCGCCTGCCCGATGGAACGGCAGAGAGCAATATCTTCAGCCAGAATTTCCAACGCGGCTTTCCGCAAAATCTGCCGGGCATCAAGCACATTTACCGGAGCCGCCTCCCGGAAAATCCGCAACATCCGCTCCACAGCCCAGCGAAGATTTACTGCGGTAGGTCTGGCGGAAGCCAGAGGTTCCGCATCCCGGAACAATGCCGCCGAAAACTCCGCCATATTTTCCGGATAAGATTCGGCGATCGCCGCCATTCCCAATGCAGCCCCGCAACCGATGGCAGGAGCCCCCCGGACAGCCAGACGCTTGATGGCATCAACCAATACCGGCAAACTGTTTACAGTAAAATAAAGAACTTCCCCCGGCAGCCGGGTTTGATCCAGAAGCCGCAAACAGCCGGGCATCCGAACCGACTCCGGGTCCGGCGAACAAATGATTTTCTGATCATTTCGCAACCAACGGACCGCGTCGATCATAACGCCCCCGTTTTGGCATTCTCCGGCAATTTATAGTCCACACCGGCCACGGCCTCTATGCCGCCCACACGGCTGACCTGCCCGGTCTTACCATCCCGCACAAGGACAGGCACTGTCCGATCCCGTTTGAGCATTTCCTGATGTTCGATCCTGCCGTCCAGATTGATGACAAGATACCGGAACAACCGGGATGCCACCGGCGAAATCACATGAAGGCGGTTCAACATATCGATTTCCTGCGACCGGGGAGCCGAAGAAACTTCTTTCCCGATACAAATAACGCCATATACCCGTTTGGCATCTTCCACCACAACATAGTTGTGCCGGACGGCCCGCTCCTCCAGAACCCGCAAAGAAAAAGAACGCATCTGAAGCCGATCCCCTCTTTGGGAAACAGCACGGCTTCCAGCCAGAACATCCGGTACCCCCACCGTCCTCCGCCAAACTTCCACTCCGGGCGTAACTTCGATCGAACGGTCCGCAGAACGGAATACATCCTTCAATTTTGCATGACGGACAAAAGCGTGTATCGTATAGTGTCCTTTTCTGGTCAATTTGTAGTATCTGTCCACCCGGAACACAAATTCTTCACTCTGCCCCGGAAGAAGCACCGTCCCAACCAGAGAAAAGTCCTCCTGCTTCAGTGGTTTAACAAAACGCCGGTTCTGCACGATTTCCAGCTGCAAAGCACCTTTCAACTTTTCATCTTTCCCGAAAACAAGAGGCTGACCGCTGTAATTACGAAGCCGGACTCTGGCATAAATCGGCTCGTACTGCATATATTTTTCCTGATTCATCACCAGCTCCACAGATACCTGTGCCGTAACCGGCAAGGCACAGACCAGCATCAACCCAGCCAACCATAAAACTCTGCAATGTATCATCTGTTCATCCTCCGATTTCCTTTTACAGCAAACGGCATAAAATTATTTCCCGGACAGCAGCTCCAAAATCACTCCGGCCACTTCGCCGGCATCGATCTTCTGACAAGGCACCAGCCCATCTGCTTTGCGGCATGTCCGGTCCATACAGCCCAGACACGCCAATCCATCCCGCCGGATCACCCTGCATTTTTCCCCGTATGGCCCGGTAAGATCCGGGCGGGTAGGTCCAAAAAAAGCCGCCACGGGAATTTGCAAAGATGCCGCGGCATGCATGGGCCCGCTGTCGTTGCACAACACGGCACTGCAATGGCGCAAAGCCTCCGTCATACCCGGCAAAGAGGTTTTTCCGGCAAGGGGCAGAATGTCATTCTTTTCGTTTCCGGCTAACTCAAGAATCAACTTCTCCTGCTCTTTTTCCCCGGGAGAACCGATGATCCAGAACACCGGATTTTCAGGCACACGGCGGCGCAATTCCCGGATCACATCCGCAAAAAGTTCCGCCGGAAACTGCTTGCTGACCCAACGGGCTCCGGGAATAATGCCGATCACCGTCTTACCGGTGGCCGCTTCGCCCAGGGTATCCTGTGCGCCACAGGGCGGCAGCACATATTGAGGAACCGCATCAGCCGTTCCAAGAAAAGCATTTACAAGCGCAACATTGCGCTCCACTGCATGCATGGAGTAAGGCACCGGGAAACGCTTCCCGTAAAAAATCCGGCAAATGCGCTCTCTGGGATTTGCAAAGCCCACAACCGGGCCACTGCGTTTGGAAGCAAACGCCAGAAAACCACTCCGGAGCAATCCCTGAAAATCAAAAACAAGATCATAGGATTCCCGCCGGAGTTCCTTCAACAAACGGGAAAATGCCCCCGGGAATGTACGCAATGCGCCCAGTTTTTTCCGGTCAAAAAGAATCTTGCGGCGAACCGGAACCGGACTGTATTCAAGCATGTCTGCAAACGCAGGATGCACCAGCCAATCATACTCCGCATCCGGATAACGGCGGCGCAACAATTCCACTGCGGGAAAAACATGAATGATATCCCCGAGACTGCTGGGCTTGACGATCAGGATCTTCATAGCAAGGTCCCCGCCGTACTGCATCAAATGCCAAACGCCAGACGGGCAGCAAGTCTTTCCGGCAATCCGGCAGCCCGGATCTTTGCCTGAGAAGTTTCAATATCGTAAGGCAGACAATAACGGGTCACGGTCATTGCCGAAGAATCATAAATCGCAAAACTTGCCCGCGGATCATGATTGCGGGGCTGCCCGATACTGCCGATATTGAAAAGATATTTATGGCCGGCTTCCAATTTTACCGAAACAGAATTTTCCAGCAGAAAGAGTTCCGGATGTTCTTCTGCATCCACTTCCATTTTCCACTCGTCAATAGGTTCGAGCATCCGGTCATTTCCCATGGAAATCGGTTTTTTCCGGAAAGCCACCGGTACATGGCTGTGCCCGCAGAAACACAACTGCGTAAACTGATAGGAGAAACTGCATTCCGCATGGTGCAGGTCAAAAATATATCCCCACTGATCCGGGGAATCCAGTGTAGCATGAACCAATGTCATATTGGCCCCCTGAACACCTTCCCGGAAACGGGCTTTCCCTAAAAACGCCCGTTCTTCTTCCGACAACTGTTCACGGGTCCACAATACCGCCGCCTTTGCACTGATATTGAAGCCTTCCATTTCCGGATCATTGCGGCTGATATACTGATCGTGGTTCCCCATAACGATCCCCACGCAATCAAGACTCCGGATCATTTCCAGACATTCGTGCGGATTGGCATTATAACCAACTACATCCCCCAGACAGACATATTTCATTTCCGGATCGATCGCACGGCATTTTTCCAACACAACAGTCAATGCCTCCAAATTGGCATGAATGTCACTCAATATCGCATATTTCGGCATCTGGATTCCCCAATTGCATTAAATAAAAGTTCCTCAAAAGCGGGCGGCGGCTCTGTAAGCCGGATTCTGTGCCTTTCTTTGCAGAAAGCGGCAATCATCTGTCTATGCGACCAGAACCCGGGACTCATCATGCCGCGGGCCACGGCTGGTCCCCTATTTGGTCTTGCTGCGGGAGGGGCTTGCCATGCGGTGCGGTTCTCACCGGCACCCGGCGGGCTCTTACCCCGCCATTTCACCCTTACCGGAACCGGAGTTCCGGCGGTATCTTTCTGTTGCGCTATCCTTTCAGCGGAATATTGTCCGCCGCATCCTTCTTTTCAAAAGGACTCCCTGCCCTGTGCAGTCCGGACTTTCCTCTCCGGTAAAAACCGGAGCGACTGCCCGAGTCGCCACTCCAAACGGTAATATAGATGAAATTTTCCATTATACAAGTTTTTGCAACAAGAAAATATCTTTTTTTTACCTTTTATTGATTTTTTGAAAACGCCATTCAGGAACAGCAGCTCCGGGCAGAGAGGCATTCCCTGTTTCATTGAGCTGCACAAGATTTCCATTCATCAGATTTTCACGCAAATAACTGTAAACCAAATGTGTGTAACAGCACGCTTTTTCCGGCGGCCACAACTTCCGTGCGGCAAGACTCAATTCCACAGCAGTAAATGATTTACCGCCTGCCAGCAACTCATCCAGCAAAACGCTTACCCGATACGCCCCTTCATCATGGTGCATCAGGGAACCGAATTCCGTCATGGGCCTGCAGGAAATACCGGCTGCCGTCATGACAAGCGTACTGCAGGCAGGCACAACTGCCGGAGGCGTAAAAATATTTTCCGGGAAAGCCATGGCAGAAGAGGCAAGCAGCATGGCATCACTTGTACATGCCCACATCAAAGGCTGATTGAACCGGAGTGCAGAAACCTGTTCAGGTTCACGGCTGCTCAATGCCAGAGCGGTGATTTCCGAAGACACCTCCCGGAACATCTGCTGCAATGCTGATTGTAAATCCATTGCACCGGCAACATGCGCCCGGTAAAGAAGGTGTGCATTCACTTCCGAACAATGCACCGTTCTCCCGTCCGGCAAAACCGGCATGGGGGGGGACGGCTGCTCATTCGCGGAGAGAAATTCAGCACCCGCCCCGGCAAGTTCCGCCGCCAATGCGTTATAATTCTGTTTTTCAGCAAAAATCCCGGCAACGCCATTGCCGCAATAAGCTACTTCCCCATCGCCCACCGGAAACGGGTGAGCCCATGTTTCCAGAGGAATATTTCCCATGGAACGGGAATGGGCGATCCCCACCTGTCCGGGCAGATGTTCAGCATCGGTTTTCCGGAGCAATTCCGCCACATCCCCGCACACCCGGAGGGTATGGACTTTCCCCTCGTGGATGGTGGAGATCCCGGTAAAATGCCCGCCCCATAAGCCTTCCTGTTTTTCCAGCATCCGGAGCAGGACCGGTGCCGCCTGTCCTTTCCCGGCATACGCCGCCATATTGCACATAAAAACCTCCTGTTTTCCTGAATAATATATACCGGTCAGGAAAAATTTGCAAAATCAACCATATTGCTGTACATTATCTCTCATGAAAAAGTTACCATTTCTTCCGGATCGGCTTCTGCCGTTCTTTGAAAAAAACGCCCGGGATCTCCCGTGGCGGAAAAAACGCACCCCGTACGCTGTACTGGTTTCCGAAATCATGCTCCAGCAAACCCGGGTGGATACCGTCATAGACTATTTCAACCGTTTTATGACAGAACTGCCGAATGTTCAAGATCTTGCCGATGCACCGGAAGAAAAACTCCTGCAGTTATGGGAAGGACTCGGCTATTACAGGAGAGTCCGTAATCTGCAAAAAGCCGCACAGATGATCGTATCTGATTTCAATGGAATATTTCCCTCGGAAGCAAGGGAGCTTTTGAAACTTCCGGGCGTGGGAGCATATACGGCGGGAGCCATTTCCTCCATCGCATTCGGCCGCCCTGCCCCGGCGGTGGACGGCAATGTTTTGCGGGTGCTTTCCCGGATCACAGCCTCCAACTGGGATACGGACTCTGCCGGAGATGCCTTGCAAAAGCAATACCCGGAAGGCCGATGCAGTGACTTTACGGAAAGCCTGATGGAACTGGGGGCAACGGTCTGCCTCCCAAACGGGGCACCGCGTTGTACCGATTGTCCCGTCCGGGACATTTGCGCTTCAGCAGATGACGGCTGGCAGAACTGGCCCGTCAAACCGGAAAAAAAGCCCCGCAAAAAAGAGATTCAAACAGTCTATATTTTGCGCCACAATGGAAAAATCGCCCATCGCCGCCGTCCGGAAACGGGGTTGCTGGCAGGTTTGTGGGAACTCCCCAATGAACCCGGCAGAAAAACACGGGAACATGCCGCTGAATACGGAAAAATCCATGCCGTCAAACAGGGGAAACATATCTTTACCCATGTTGAGTGGGAAATGCTTGTTTATGTGATCGATGTAAAAGCGGAATCCCCCGAATATGTCTGGGCGGAACAGGGTTCGCTTCCCCTGCCCACTGCCTTTCGGAAACTTCTGCCGTAAAAAACGGAATCAATTCTATTTTTTTCTTCTCTTTTGACATTTCCACGCCTCCGGGGTATTGTTGTGCCTGCCGGGAAATACGGGGGATTTTTCTCCGGTGAAAAATAACTTTGGGGAGGGAATTATGTCAGGAACCAATGAAAAAAAACTTGGTACAGCCGCATTGGCGGCATTGGTAGTCAGTGCCATGATCGGCGGAGGGATCTTCAGTCTGCCGCAAAACATGGCACAAAATGCAGCACTGGCGGCGGTGATCGGAGCGTGGATCATCACCGGGACAGGAATGTTTTTTCTGGCAAACACATTCCGGACACTTGCCAATGTCTGCCCGGACGGCGGAGCCGGGATCTACACTTATGCCCGGATGGGATTCGGCAGATTTGCCGGCTTCCAGATGGCATGGGCGTACTGGTTGAGCAACATCTTCGGCAATGTGGGCTATGCCGTACTTCTGATGGATGCGCTGGATTACTTTTTCCCCGGAGTCTTTACCGGCGGCAATAATCTATGGAGCATTGTCGGCGGCTCCATCGTGATCTGGACGATGAACTTTGCCGTTCTGCGGGGCGTAACACAGGCCGCCGGGGTGAATACTTTCGGGACCGTCTGCAAATTGATCCCCATTGCCATCTTTATTCTGGTGATGCTTTTTGTCTGCCGCTGGAGTCTTTTCTCGGAAAATGTGACGGGACAGCTGAACTTGCCGCAGGAAGGCATCAAGCCCCTGGGAAGTTTGTGGGATCAGATCAAATCCACCATGCCGGTCACATTGTGGGCATTTATCGGTATTGAAGGGGCTGTGGTTCTTTCCGGCAGGGCGGAAAATGTCAAAGCTGTGGGCAAAGCCACGGTTCTGGGGTTCTTTGCATGTCTTGCCATTTATGCGTTGCTTTCCATTCTGCCGTTCGGACAGATGACACAGCATCAGCTTTCCGGACTTGCCAATCCGTCCGCGGCGCCATTGCTGCAGAAAGTGGTAGGCGTCTGGGGCGGCTGGCTGATGAATCTCGGGGTGATCATCGCCCTCATGACAAGCTGGCTTGCCTTTACCATTATGGTGGCACAAATCCCTTATACAGCGGCACTTGACGGCACATTCCCGGCGATTTTCCGCAGAGAAAACAAGCACGGTTCGCCAGATGTGGCATTGTGGGTCACAAGCGGCATGATGCAAATCGCCATGATTTTTGTCTATTTTGCCAACAACGCCTGGAACACCATGCTGTCTGTCACCGCAGTGATGATTTTGCCGCCGTATCTTGCCAGCACAGCCTTTCTCTGGAAACTCTGTCAGAGCGGCAGTTACCCTGCCAACATGCCGGTCAAACCGCCCTTTGCCCTGCTTTGCGGTATTTTGGGAACGGTCTATGCCGTATGGATGATTTATGCGGCGGGATTGTCTTATCTCTTGAGTGCCACCATTTTTCTTGCAATTGGCATTCCGGTATTTGTAAAAGCAAGACAGGAAGAGATCTGCCAAAACGGTCTTACCGGTGAAGTTTTCACTACAGTGGAACGCCGTTGTGCCATTCTGCTGATCCTTGCGGCACTGGCGGCAGTGATCGTCATGATCGTCCGGACACCGGATGTGGAAAAACATGTTCACAAGTGGGCAATAGAAGTTGTCCACGAAGTCCAATAGTTGTTGCAACATTTTGAAGAGAGGGGGTACAACATGCTGAATGACTTTATGACTCACCGCAAAGCTCTGATCGTTTTTGACCAGACCAGCAAGGAGAACCATGTTCTGCAGTCAGCCATCGCCCGGCTGCAGGAAGCGTTGGCTGACCAGTTCATCGACTCGGAAACAGCTGCAAGTTATGAAGAAGCCAGACTGCTGGCGGACAGCAATATGGATATTGATTGTTTCCTCGTCTGCAGTAATTCAGAAGACGCCTGTGCGGAAACCCAGTGGATCATTCACATGAAGGCAAGACAGGGGAATGTTCCGGTCTTTTTGATGGCGGATCGAGCAAAAACCATTCAGGCGATCTCCACAGACCTGATGAAACTTGCGGCAGAATTCATCTGGATTTTGGAAGACAGTCCGGAATTTATAGCAGGCCGCATTGCAGGAGCCATCAGCCGTTTCCGCAAACACCTGCTGCCGCCTCTCATGTCCGCCATTTGCGAATATAACGAAACGCATCACGAATACAGTTGGGCGGCACCCGGTCATCAGGGCGGAGTGGGGTTTACCAAAAATCCGGTGGGGAAGAAATTTTATGACTTTTACGGTGAAAATCTCTTCCGTACCGATACGGGGATCGAGCGCACCAGTATCGGCTCATTGCTGGATCACTCGGGAGCCTTTGCCGCCAGCGAGGAACTTGCCGCCCGGACATTCGGGGCGGACCGTTCTTTTTCGGTGGTTGCGGGAACATCCGGATCCAACAGAACCATTATGCAAATCTGTCTTGCAGAAGGTGAAACGGCTGTCTGCGACCGGAATTGCCACAAATCCATTGAGCAGGGTTTGATCCTCACGGGGGCAAAGCCGGTCTATCTTTTGCCCACAAGAAATTGCTACGGCATCATCGGCCCCGTGCCGCCGACGGAAATGACCCCGCAATCAATTCAAGCAAAGATCCGCAGTTCCCCGCTGTACCCGGATCCGGATAGACACCCATCCTATGCGGTCGTCACCAACTGTACATATGATGGGATCTGTTATAATGCGCTGAAGGCGGAAGTCCTTCTTGCCCAAAGTGCCAAACGGATCCATTTTGATGAAGCGTGGTACGGATACGCCCGGTTCCACCCGGTGTATAAGGATCACTATGCCATGCGGGGCAATCCAGCCGACCACCGCGGTCCGACGGTGTTTGCCACCCATTCCACCCACAAACTTCTTAATGCGCTGTCCCAGGCGTCTTACATCCATGTGCGCAACGGCAAAGATCCCATCAGTTTTACCCGTTTCAATCAGGCGTATATGATGCACGCCACCACCTCGCCACTGTACGCCATTTGCGCCTCCAACGATATTGCGGCGGCAATGATGTATGACAGCGGGGAATCTTTGATCAACGAAGTCATTGCAGAAGCAGTGGATTTCCGTCAGGCACTGGCCCGGCTGTACCGGGATTTTGGCAGACAGGGTACATGGTTCTTCCGCCCTTGGAACAATGACCGGGTGACTGACCACCGCAGCGGGAAAAGTTACCAATTTGCCGATGCGCCCCGGGAATTGCTGATCCAGCAGCAGAATTGCTGGAAACTTTCCCCCGGAGAACGCTGGCACGGCTTTGACGATCTGCCGGACGAATGGGCCATGCTGGACCCCATCAAAGTCAGTATTCTGGGGCCGGGCATGAGTGAAGACGGAGTGATGCAGGATCACGGAGTCCCGGCGGCACTGGTTTCCAACTATATTTATTATGAAGGGATCGTGCCTACAAGGACAACGGATTTCCAGCTGATGTTCCTCTTTTCCATGGGGATCACCAAAGGCAAATGGGGAACATTGCTCAATGCTCTGCTGAATTTCAAACGCCTCTACGACGCCAACACCCCTGTCAAACAGGCATTGCCGGAACTGGCGGAGGCATATCCTGAAGTGTACGGCAGGATCGGCCTGCATGATCTGGGTGACAGAATGTTTGATTATCTGCGCAGGAAAAATCCGGGGAGCAAGCTGAACAAAGCCTTCAGTAAACTCCCGGAACAGGTTCTGACGCCCCGGGAAGCCTTTACCCGGATCGTTACGGGCGATGTGGAAAATGTCCCCCTGTCCAGCCTTGCCGGACGGGTGGCGGCCAATTCCCTGATCCCCTACCCTCCGGGGATCCCGCTTCTGATGTCCGGCGAAAACTTCGGCGATGCGGAAAGTCCGCAGATCGAATACCTGAAAGCCCTCAACGATTACGACCGCAACTTCCCGGGATTTGAACACGATACCGAAGGGGTGGAAGTGATCGACGGCGAATATCAGGTCATGTGCGTGAAATCATAACCCCTCCCCCTGAAATGATGCCCGGATGAAAAATTCCGGGCATTTTTTATTAAAAGCTGATATTTTTTTATCAAAAAGGGATTGCCGGGGTTGTTTTTTTTACAGGCGGCAATACATTACACTCCATAAAAATACAAACAACAAACAAAGGAGAGTTGTATTTATGGACTTTTTGCATTCACTTCTCCGGTCGCCGGAAGCCTGCGGGCTGAACCGTCTTTCTTCCCGGGCAAACCTTTTCCCCTTCCCCGATTTTGAATCGGCAAAGGCGTTCCGGAAAACGGCATCCCCCTATGTGATCGACCTGAACGGGACATGGAAATTCCGTTATTTGACGGATCCGGAAAGTTTGACTGAATCGGATTTTCAACCCACAGCCCCGATGACAGACTATGAAGATACGGAAGTCCCGGATTGCTGGGTCATGCGCGGTCATGGAGTCCCCCATTATACCAATATGGAAATGCCCTTCCCCGAACTGCCGCCGGAGATCCCCGCAGAAAACCCGTCCGGCATCTACCGCCGGGAAGTGCAGATCCCGGAAGCGTGGAACGGCCGCCGGAAGGTCCTCCATTTTGACGGGGCGGACAGCTGCTTTTTTGCATGGCTGAACGGGAAATTCATCGGCATGAGTAAAGACTCCCGGGGGGCTACGGAATTTGATGTTACCGATATTGCCAACGCTGGAAAAAATGAATTGACCGTCCTTGTAACCAAGTGGTGCGACGGAACCTATCTGGAAGATCAGGATCAGTGGTATCTGCCGGGGCTTTCCCGCAGTGTCTATATTTATTCCACTGCCAAACATTATATTGCAGATGTTTTTGCCCGTTCCACAATCAATGCCGATTATAAAACCGGCCGTCTGAAAGTGGAAATGTTTGCCGGATTGACCCCCTCCGGTCCGGCAACGCTGCCGACATTCAATGGATATGTTCTCCCCCCGGAAGAAGGATGGACTTTGCAGGTGCGGCTTTTTGATCCGAAAGGCAACGCCGTCTGGGAGAAGCCGGAGATTGCTGAATTGAACCGGAAATGGCATCCGGAAAAATGTTTTGAACGGGGTATCATTGCCACCGTAAATCCTTACCGCATCTTTACGGAAATCGATGTGGAGCTCCCGGAAGTCCGCCAGTGGAGTGCGGAAACGCCGGATCTTTATACGGTCACGGTGGAACTGGTTTCCAGGGATGGCACCGTTCATGAAGCCACCGGCTTCCGGGTGGGCTTCCGCCGTTACGAGATCCGCAACCGGGAATTTCTGGTCAACGGCAAGAAAGTCCTGATCTTCGGCGTCAACCGCCACGAACATCACGAAACAAAGGGCAAAGCCGTCCCCTATGAAACGGCGAAACTGGATGTGGAACTGATCAAACGATTCAATTTCAACGCAGTCCGGACCAGCCACTATCCTTCTGCACCGGAATTTTATGATTTGTGCGATGAATACGGATTGTATGTTATTGACGAAACCAATCTGGAAACCCACGCCTATTATGATGACCTGACCAACGATCCCCGCTGGGCAACAGGCTACATCGACCGCATTGTCCGCAATTTTGAGCGGGATAAAAACCACGCCTGCGTTTACGCATGGAGTCTGGGCAATGAATCCGGCGTGGGCCCCAATCATGCGGCAATGGCCGGTTACATCCGTTTCCGTGATCCCTCCCGGCTTCTGCATTACCAGGGGGCAACATCGCCCCGGTTCCGCTTCGGCGGCAAGGAATTGAATCTGGAAATCAGCGATTTCCAGTGCCCCATGTATATCACGCCGGAAGGCTTGAAAGGCTATCTGGAAAAGAATCCGGAAGACCAGCGGCCCATTATCATGTGCGAATTTTCCCACGCCATGGGCAACAGCAACGGTTCACTGAAAGATTATTTCCATGCCTTCCGCAATTACCACGGTCTGCAGGGCGGCTTCATCTGGGAATGGCTGGATCACGGGATCAAACAGAAAAGCGCAGACGGCAAAGACTACTGGGCATACGGCGGCGACTTTGGCGATGTGCCGCACGATTCCAACTTTGTCTGTGACGGGTTGGTCTGGCCGGACCGGACGCCGCATCCTGCCATGAATGAGTGCAAATATCTGGCACAACCGGCAGAATTCACCTGGTGTGATGCCGCAGCGGGCAGGATCAGCGTGCTGAACCGGCAGTATTTCCGGGATTTGAAGGATGATTTCCGGATCCTCTGGAAACTGGAAATCGACGGGCGTCCCGTGGTATCCGGAGAAAGTGATCTCCCTGCCATCCCGCCGCAAACGGTTGGCGAAATCACGCTGGATTACACCGTACCGCCCATGCAGGCAACCAGCCGGGCTGTGTTGAAACTGGAACTGGTTTACAAAAATGATACCCGCTTTGCCAAAGCCGGGGATGTAGCAGGCTGGGAAGCGTTGGATGTTCCGGCAGACACCATTCTTCCGGCGGCACCGGCGGCACCGCAGAACGAAGTCAAAACAGCGTTCCGCAGTGATTTAGCCATTTTCACCGCCGGAACTGCTGAAGCGGAAGTGACCGCATCCGGTCTGATGAATTTCCGGTTCAACGGTGCAGAGCTGATGGATCAGGGGCCCCGGGCGGAGATCTGGCGGGCACCGCTGGACAATGACGGGATCAAAATGTGGCGAGATTCCTCATACAGAGCGTTGAGCAAATGGCTGAAAAACGGGTATAACAAAGTCCGCCGCCGGACGGATCAATTCGGTGCGTCAGGAGCAACAGCCACCCTGCACCAGATGCTGGAATCCCGTGAACTGGAGCAGAATATGGAATTTCAGCAAATTTTCCGTATGCTGCCGGACGGCAAACTGGAAATCGTCAACACCTTTGTTGTCCCGGAAAGCTGGGAAGACCTGCCCCGGCTGGGGCTGACCATGGAATTGCCGAAAGAATTCCGGAACATCACGTATTGGGGGAACGGCCCCTTTGAAAACTACATTGACCGGGATGCGGCATCCAAATTCGGCTGTTACACCACGACTCCGGAAGAAATGTACACGCCGTACATCATGCCCCAGAGCAGCGGCAACCGCACCGGTGTAGTCAAGGCGGAATTCCACAACGGCAAGACCGGCCTCCGGATCCTTGCTCCCTGCGGAATGGAATTTGGAGCCACGCCCTATTCGGAATATGCGTTGTACGATGCCATGCACACCTGTGAACTCAAAGACACGGGCAAAATTTATGTCCGTCTGGACCTGCGTCAGCGGGGTGTTGGCACAGCATCCTGCGGCCCGGACACCCGGGAAGAATACAAAATCAAACCGGGACGGCGCAACTTCACCATCTATCT
>JAFTIA010000055.1 GCA_017457105.1 Lentisphaeria bacterium
CATTGCGCAATGCACAGGGTGGGAGCAAAGAAACCATGAATACTGCGAATACCGGGAATACTGTAAATGGTCTATGGCAGCCTGTGTGCCATGCGCTTTGGAATTTCGATAGCACAGGGCTGTGTGTTCTGTTGGCTGGCAGCGGCACACAGCCATGCGCCACGGAATTTCCAAAGCACATGGCTGGCAGAGCACATTGCGCCACCCGCCCTGCTATCCGGCGGGCTGCTTTGCAATTACTTTGCCGTCCGGCAATTTCTGCAGAAGTCCGGCGGAAATCAGGCGTTTCAGATTGGCTTCCACAACAGGAAGTTCCACTTGGACGGCTTCGGCAAGACTGGCGGCGGCACAGGCCTCTCTGGCAGTCAATTCCAGAATGCGGCACACCATTTCGGTACGGCGCACGGCATCGGCGGCGTTTTCCTCTTTGCGGGGAGCGGCGCAATCCACCGGCACGATTTTTTCCAGCACCTTCCGGAAGTGCTCCACCGTTTCCGGCGGTGCCGGGATCACCCAGCCCGCCACGCCGGGGCGGTCCAGCATATTCAACTGTATCCGTTCCACCCGCAAATCTTTGATCAAACTTGCAAAACGCTCCACCGACTCCGGGGAATCGTTCACTCCCGGCACAATAAAAAGTTCCAGTAAGATCCGGGCGGTACTTTCCTGACAGAACGCCCGCAAGCCCGCCATAAGCATTTCAAATGTCAGCCCCGGCGCCGGACGGTTGATCTTTTGAAATTCTGCTTCGTTGGAGGCATCCAGCGACGGGATCACCACATCCAGCCCCGTCAGTTCCCGGCGCAATGCCGGATCGTACAATCCGCAGGCATTGGTCAGTAAACAGACCTTATATTGCGGAAATTCTTTTTTGAGAAACCTGATCACATCCCCGATGCGGGAATTGAGCGTAGGCTCCCCCGCGCCGGAAAAGGTGATAAAATCCAATTCCGGCGCAGTCTGTAAAACCTGCCGGAGTTCGGAAATCACCGCATCCACCGGGACAGCTTCGGTCCGCTCCAATGTGTGACAGGTGGTGGCTCCCGCTTCGCAATAGACACAGTCCAGCGAACAGGTTTTGGCACGCACCAGATCCACCCCCAGAGAAGCCCCCAGCCGCCGGGAGGCAATGGGCCCGAAAACATACCGGCTCATCTTTTTCTTCCCTTTTCAGAGATTGAAAAATTCCTGCGGGCCGTTGCTGCAAATGCGTACAGCAATATCCGTCAGCAATTCTTCCGGAGCCTGTCCCCGTTCCGCCAGATCCCCCAGCACATCCGCCAGTACCCGGCGGAACATTTCAAAACGGGATCCGTAACTGGTGAGCTTCCGGGAGTCGGAAACCATGCCCGCAAAGGTGTAAAGCAGATCCACCGATCCAATATATTCCAGCTGGCGGCGCATCCCGACGGGCGTATCATACAGCCACCATGCCGACCCCAGACGCACATTGGCACCAAACGCCCGCGCCAGCGTGGCAAGAGTGGGCATCTGCACAGGGTCAAGAGTGTAAAGAACCACTTTCAAGCGGTTGTCGTACAAATTGAGCATCTGCACCAGACCGGGCAGGAAATCCTGTGCCGCATTGCAGACATCCCCGCCGACATCCGGCCCCAGAGCTTCATAAAGCGAGTGCCGCACATCCCGCACCGCACCGGCATGATACTGGAAAACCCAGTCCGCATCCGCATCCATTCCCGCCACATCCAGCAGGAAACTCCCCTGATAAGCGGCTACCTCCTCCGCCGTCAGCGTTTCCCCGTCACGGGCACGGCGGAAAAGCTGTGCCGCCAGTGCAGGCTGTGCCGCCATGGCGGGAGGTACGGTCACACCGTGGTCGCTGGCACGGCAGCCGTGTTCCGCAAAATACTGGTGGGAAAGACGCAGTATTGTAATCATATCATCATAGGTCCGGACGGGCTTCCCGAAACGCTCTTCCAGTTTGTCGATGTACGCATTCCATGCGGGAGCCTGAATATTCATGGCTTTATCCGGCCGCCAGGTGGGGCGCACAAGGATCCGTCCCGCCGCAGCGTTGACCTGATCGTGTTCCGTAAGCAGATCCACCGGGTCATCCGTGGAACACATGATGCCGATATTGAGTTTCCCCGTCAGCAGTGCCAGCGGCAGATTTTCCGGTTTCGCCAGTTCCGTCAGCCCAGCCTGCCAGATTTTTTCCGCATTGGCTTCGCAAAGGAGATCCTCTATGCCGAAACAGCGGCGCAAGTCCAGATGGATCCATTCGTACACCGGATTCCCCACCGCCAGCGGCATGATGCGCGCCAGTTCGCCGAACTTTTCCCGGGGCGTGCGGGAGCCGGTGATATATTCCTCCGCTACGCCGCATTTCCGCATGACTTCCCACACATAGTGATCCGTGGCCGCCAGAAGCTGCCAAAGATCCCGGTAAGGCTTGTTGGCGGCAATTTCCGCCACATTTGCATGGTTGTGTGCATCATACACCGGAAGAGAAGTGATCCGCTTGAAGATCCGCTTGCCCGCTTCGTTGGTGATCAAATAATTTTCATCCAGAAATGCCATGATAAACTCCTGTTGTTCCCGGTTAGACGTTCAGCGCATCCGCCTGCACATCCTGCCATTCGGAAGCGTGGGCTTCCAGCAGGGGATCGATGCAGGAGGCAATGAATTCCTCGGTCTGTTCCGGCGCACGGCCGATAAAGTCACGGGGATTGACCAGCTCATCAAAACGATCCCGGATCGAGGCAAAGGCAGGATCCGCCGCAAGGCGTTCCAGCAAGTCGTTGGCACCGCCTTCCTCCTTGATCTTCTTTGCCGCATCCATGGAGTGGACCCGGATGACTTCATGGAGTGCCTGACGGTCCCCGCCTGCACGCACTGCCGCCATCAGAATATTTTCCGTAGCCATAAAGGGCAGCTCTTCCCGCACATGACGGGCGATCACATTGGGCCACACCTGCAAGCCATTGGTCACATCCAGCAGAATGGAGAGGATCACATCCGCCGTCATAAAGGCTTCCGGCAGCACCAGACGGCGGTTGGCAGAGTCGTCAAGCGTGCGCTCGAACCACTGCACCGCATGGGTGTTGATGGGGTTGTTGGGCAGAGTCATCAGATAACGGGCAAGGGAGCAGACCCGTTCACAGCGCATGGGGTTGCGTTTGTACGCCATGGCACTGGAGCCGATCTGTTTTTTGCCGAAAGGTTCTTCCATTTCCCGCAAATTGGCGAGAAGGCGGATATCGTTTGCCATTTTGGCGGCGGACCCGGCGAGCCCGGCAAGGGCGGCGACCACATAGTAATCCACCTTGCGGGTGTAAGTCTGGCCGGAAACCGCTACGATCTTATCGAAACCCATGCGTTTGGCTACACGCCGTTCCAACTCTTTGACTTTTTCATGGTCGCCGTCAAAAAGGGCAAGGAAACTTGCCTGTGTCCCGGTGGTCCCCTTGACACTGCGGAAAGGCAGATTTTCCAGCTGGAACGCCAGCTGTTCATAGTCCATCAGGAAATCCTGCAGATACAGAGAAAACCGTTTGCCGACAGTGGTCAGCTGTGCCACCTGATAATGGGTGAAACCCAGCGTGGGCATATCCGCATAGTTCCGGCAGAACTTCCGCATCTGATCCATCAGTTTCAGGAGTTTTGCCTGAATGAGTTTCAAACCGTTCTTCATCTGGATAAGTTCAGAATTGTCCGTTACATAGCAGCTGGTTGCGCCCAGATGGATCACCGGCATGGCATCCGGGCACTGGGTGCCGAAAACATGGATATGGCTCATCACATCGTGCCGCAGTTCTTTTTCCTTGGCCTCCACGGCGGCAAAGTCGATATCTTCCAGATGGGCGGCCATCTGTTCGATCTGGGTATCGGTAATATCCAGCCCCAGAGCTTTTTCTTCGGTGGCGAGGGCAAGCCAGAGTTTGCGCCAGGTGGAGTGTTTGAACTGGGGGCTCCAGAGATAACTCATCTCTTTGCTGGCATAACGCCCGGTCAACGGGGAGTTGTAAACGGTATGATCCATGATAATTCCTTTGTTTTTTGATTTGCAAACTTACGGATTACGGCTATAATGTATATGCAAACGTGTTTTTAGCAAGGAGTTTTTTGATGAAATTCTCAAGATTTGGTCTTTTGATCCGCGTGAATGACCTCCCGGTATGCCGGAGTTTCTACCGGGATATGCTTCATTTGGGAGATCCGGTACTGGACAGTGCCTTCACGGTGGAGTTCGCCTTGTCGGATCAAATGGTCCTGCGGCTGGAGCAGAATCATTCGCCCTCTCTGGAGCATGCGTCCAGTGCCGCAAGCTGGATTCTGGAATGTGAAGATCCGCAGACGCTTTTTGACGAACTTGCCAATGCCGGATACAATGTGGAAATGCGTGAAGAATCCCGGGATTCCGGATACTATTTCCGCGGCGAAGATCCGGAAGGTAATTTCTTTTACGTTACCCGTCCGTAAACGATTTATTTCAACCAATCTTGCCATACCGATGAACAAAAGTTTTTTTGATTTGTGGGGGTCCCCTTCTGCGGCATACCGGAGCCGCCTTTTCTGGTCGTGGAACAGCCTTCTTGAAGAATCTGAACTGCGCCGCCAGATCGGTGATATGCAAACTGCAGGCATGGGAGGCTTCTTCATGCACAGCCGCATCGGGCTGGAAACGCCTTACCTTTCCGAAGAATGGTTCCGCATGGTTCAAGTTTGCATCGACGAAGCCCGCAAACGGAACATGAATGCCGAATTGTACGATGAAGACCGCTGGCCCTCCGGCAGCTGCGGGGGACAGGTGGCGGCAAATCAGGATTTTCAGATGCGTTTTCTCTGCGCCGCCTATGCCGACAGGAATCCCCGCATCGACCCGGAACGGGATAAGATCCTTGCCCGGTTCGCCGTCAGAAAGAATCATGGGTACCGCAAACTTTCCCCTTCCGGCAAACTCCGGGCCGGAGAACGGGAACTTCTCTTTGTCCGGCGGATCGCAGAACCCATTTCCTGGTTCAATGGTCAGCCCCCGCCGGATCTGATGAACAAACAGGCGACCATGCGTTTTCTGGAATTGACCCACGAGGCTTACAACAAACATTGTCAGGCAGAATTCGGCAAAACCGTGACGGGGATCTTTACCGATGAACCGACCTATCTTTATGTCAACGGCGTGATGAATTCCGATGAACCCGGTTATGCCGGGCAGCCGCTGCCGTGGACGGAGCGTTTTGCATGGCATTTTTCCCGGCGTCACCACTACAGCCTGATCGACCGGCTGCCGGAATTGTGGCTGCCCCGTTCCCGCAAAGATGCCGGTCAGGTGCGGCGGGATTTTTTTGATACTGCCGCCCATCTTCTTTCGGAGCATTACTTCAAACCCATCGGCGAATGGTGCAGAAAACACCATATCGCCTTTACCGGTCACATCCTCGGGGAAGACAACCTTGCCGGGCAGACCGCCCGTTCCGGCGAAGTGATGCGCCACTACAAATACATGCAGGAGCCGGGGATCGACATTTTGACCAATCACGCCCAGTATTATCTTACTGCCAAACAGTGCAGTTCTGCGGCGCACCAGTATGGAAGAAAATTCCGGATCTCGGAAATGTATGGCGGCGGCGGCTGGGACCTGTCTTTGACCGCCATGAAAGCCATCGGGGACTGGCAGTATGCACTGGGGATCAACCGCCGCTGTCTGCATTTGGGGTGGTATTCGGTCAAAGGGGAGCGCAAACGGGATTTCCCGCTGGATTTCGGCAGTTTCTCCGGCAACCGGGAGGCTTTTGCTGCGCTGGAAGAGTACTTTGCCCGGCTGGGCGTGGCTCTGACGCAGGGGGAGGAATGCTGCAAACTTCTGGTGATCCACCCCATGGAAGATTTCTGGCGGGGATATTACGGGGAGGCTATCGTAAGTTACGCCGCTCCGGATTCCGCAGAAGATAAAGTTTTTGCCGCACTGGTCCAGCAGCTTCTTGAACAGCATCTTGATTTTGATTTCGGCTGTGAAGATCTGCTGGCAGCGGACGGCAGGGTGAAAAAGGGGCAGCTCTTTGCCGGAAAAGCCGCTTATCAGGCGGTATTGATCCCGGAAATGACCCATTTACGGGAAAGTACCCGGAAAATTTTGCAGGAATTCCAGTCTGCCGGGGGCAAGGTTTTCTCGCTGGGGGCGGTCTGGAAGAATGTCGTGAAAATCTCCCGGGAAAATTTGCAGGAACACCTTTCGCCTCTGGTACGCACCTTTTCCATCGCCGGGGCGGACGGCGTGGAACTGCCGCACATTCTGGGCCATTTGCGGAAAGACGGCAAAAAACGGATCTTCTTTGCCTGCAATACCGGGCTGGCGGGTATTACCGATCACTTCCGTGTCCCGGTGGCGGAAAAGCGGCTGCTTGTCAGCCCGAAGGCAAAGATCCGCATTCCGGGGGAACCGGTCAAACATGTTTACCATGCCGACCCCGTTACGGGGAAATTGACGGAATATCCCTTTGAATATGAAGACGGTGCAGTTGTGCTTCCCTGTTCCTTCGGGAAACTGGAATCCCATCTCTTTTTCCTGACAGACACGCCTTTCCCGGCGGAAAACGGTACCGGAAAAAGAAATGCAAAAAGGGTGGACATCCAGTTTGTAAACGCCCGTCCGGAAGAGAGCAACGCATTGGTGCTGGATCACGCTTTGCTGCCGGCTTCCGGCATTGCGCCGGAGAAACCCCGGTTTATTCTGGAGCTGGATACGGAATTCCGGAAAACCTGCGGGCTGGGAGCGTACAACTGGCGGGTGGTACAGCCCTATCTTGTCCCCAAACCTGCCCGGAGCAAAGCCTTTGAATTGCATTATCCCTTCCGGACCGCCGATGTGCCGGAAAAAGAAATTGTTCTTGCCCATGAATTTCCGGAAGATCACGAACTTTTCTGCAATAATGTGAAACTCACCCGGAAAGCACCCGCCGCCTTCCCCGGGCATGGTCTGCAATATCTGGCGATCGATCCGGCGCTCCTCCGGCAGGGCGAAAATTTCATTACGGTAAAAGGGGTGTATGATCCGGCGGACGGCATGTTTGAAGCCATGTATCTATTGGGGGATTTTGCCGTCAACGGCCGTGATGAATTAACGGAAATGTCCGGAAAAACAATGTTGGGGGACTGGAGAAATCAGGGCTTGCCCTATTATTCGGGAAGTATGGTTTACACCTTCGAGTTTACGGCAGAGAAAGCCGCATCCGGGATACGGATCGGGGAAGTGGATGCTTCGGCATTTGCGGTGTCGTACAAACTCAATGACGGTCCGGAGATCATCCCCTGTGCAGAACCCTTTCCGGCAGAGATCGCAGGACCGGTGAAGCCGGGGAAAAATGTTTTGAGAATCCGGGTATTTTCCACCCGGCGCAACCTGATGGGGCCCTTTTACTGCCGGATCGAGCAGGCAATTGCCGGACCGTGGTATTTCCGGCGGTACGATGCTCCGGAACGGGAAACCGTGCCTTACGGGTTGAACGCCGTCCCGCAAGTGGAATATCTGGAGTAAGTTTTCCCGGGGAGCAGTGTGCAAAGCACAGGGGGTGGGCGGCTGGCAAGCCCTGTGCCGCCGCCAAGTTCTGCTTCTGCTTTTCACGCACATATCACGGATTTTCCGGAAAAAATCCTTGTTTTTTCTTGAAAAATCCTCCGGAAAGATGTATATTAAGTGGGAAAGTTGCAAGGAGGTAAACGCAATGACCAGACCCATTGACAAGTTTATGGAGGCTTTCCCGCAGGAAGGTCTGACGTTTGATGACATTTCCCTCATTACCCGCTATGCGGATTTTCTGCCCGATGAAGCGGATATTTCCACCCGTTTCTCCCGGCATGTCAAACTGAATATTCCCTTTGCCAGCGCGGCAATGGATACTGTGACCGAAAGCAAAATGGCCATTGCCATGGCCCGTCTGGGCGGGATCGGTGTGATCCACAAGAACCTCTCCCCCGAACGGCAGGTGGAAGAGGTCCGCAAGGTCAAAAATTACCTGAACGGCATCATCAATACTCCTGCAGTGTTCCATCCGGAGCAGACCGTTGAGGAAATGCTTTACGAAAAGAAAGCCCGGAAGTACAATTTCTCCGGCTTCCCCATTGTGGATGATCAGGGCCGTCTGGTCGGCATGGTCACGGCCCGGGATATCAAGTTCCTCACCGATTACAATGTGAAGATCAGTGATGTCATGACTGCCAACCCCATCTCTGCCGATGCTGGGACCAATATGCAGCAGGCTTACAGCATTATGATGGAAAACAAGGTCGGCAAACTCCCGCTGGTGGACAAGGACGGCAAACTCCACGGTCTTTACAGCTTCCATGATGTGAAAACCCTGATCGCCAACGAAGAACCCGATTACAACCGGGATGACCGTCATCAGCTCCGTGCCGCCGCAGCGGTGGGGCCCTACGATTTCAACCGCATCTCCAAACTGGTGGACGCCGGGGTGGATGTGCTGGTGGTGGATACCGCACACGGTCACTCCAAGGGCGTGATCGATACTGTCCGTGAAATCAAAAAGACCTACGGCGACCGTGTAGACGTGGTGGGCGGCAATATCGCTACCGGCGAAGCTGCCAAAGTGCTGGCGGATGCCGGTGCGGACGGGATCAAAGTCGGTATCGGCCCCGGATCCATCTGCACCACCCGGGTGGTTGCCGGTGTGGGGATCCCGCAGGTCACTGCTGTGTATCAGGCGGCAAAAAGTGTTCCCTCCGATCTGCCGATCATTGCCGATGGCGGCATCAAGCAGTCCGGGGACGTGGTGAAGGCTCTTGCCGTGGGGGCGTCTTCTGTCATGATGGGTTCCGCACTGGCGGGGACCAGCGAAAGCACCGGCGAAGTGGTTCTGCATCAGGGCCGCAGCTGCGTGGTCTATCGCGGCATGGGCAGTCTGGAAGCCATGAAGACCGGCAAGGGCAGCCGTGAGCGTTACGGTCAGGCGGATGTGGATGATGACAGCAAGCTGGTTCCGCAGGGCATCGAAGGGTTGGTTCCCTTCCGCGGTCCGGTACAGAATGTGATCCGCCAGTATGTGGGCGGTGTGCGTTACTCCTTCGGGTACTGCGGCACCCGCAACATTGATGAGCTCCATCAGTTTGCGGAAGTGATCCGTGTTTCCGCCTCCGGTCTGCGTGAAGCACATCCCCACGATGTGACCATGCTGAAGGATGCGCCCAACTACTCCGGCCATAATTGATTGCCGTCAAGGTGAAAAGCCTCTATTTTTCCGGGATCGGCGGAGCGGGTATGGCCCCGCTGGCCCGGATCGCATTGGCCCGGGGATACCGGGTCGCCGGTTCCGATAAAGAACTGAACAGCAAAACGGCGGAATTGAGCCGTCTGGGGGCCGTTGTCCACGCAGGACATGATGCGGCCCGCCTTCCTGAAGATTGTGATCTTCTTGTCTTTTCCTCTGCCATTCCGGAAGATAATCCGGAACGCATTGCCGCCCGTCAACGGGGCATTCCGGAAATGCGCCGTGGGGCATTTCTTGCGGAAATCGCCAAAGATTATCCTTTTTCCATCGCCGTATCCGGCTCTCACGGAAAAACTTCCATTACAGCCATGCTGGTTTGGATCCTGCAGAAAAACGGCAGACACCCCGGATATCTGATAGGGGGTTCTGTGGATCATCTTTCCCCCGGAGATGCCGGGGACGGCACTGTTTTTGTAACCGAAGCCGATGAAAGTGACGGAACGCATACACTGCTCCACCCCACCGTGGGGATCATTCCCAATATAGAAGACGACCACGCATGGAGCGTAGGCGGGCGGGAACAGCTTTTTCAAAACTTCCGTGCGTTTGCCGGGAATTGCCGGAAGGTGATCGTGCCGCAGGAAACAGCGGAAAGTTTCTTCCATACTGCCGGAATGGATCTGAATGTGCCGGGACCCGCCGGGTTCTGCGGATTTCAGAAGGCAGATGCTCTGCTGGCGGCAGCCGGAGCGGAAACATTGGGGATCTGCCGGGAGGATGCCTTTGCGGCACTGGCGGATTTCCCCGGGGTTCAGCGGCGCATGACCATCCATTATCAGAAGGACGGCTTGACCATTGTGGAAGATTACGCCCACCATCCTACGGAGGTTGCGGCGGCGGTGACATTGCTCCGGGAACAATATCCCGGACAGCATCTCCATTTACTTTTTCAGCCTCACCGTTACGCACGGCTGGCGCAGTATTTTGACCGTTTTGCCGGAGAATTGCGGAAAGGAGATTCCGTTACAGTGGCCCCGGTTTTTGCGGCGTGGACGGAAACGGGCAGTCTTGGCAGTGCGGAACTGGCAAACGCCATCGGGCCCAAAGCCCGGGCTGTGGAGGCGGGCTGGGAGGAGATCGCCGGACAGTCGCTTCAGAATCTCCCCCGTCCCGCGGTGCTGGCGGTGCTGGGCGCAGGGGATGTGGAAAAAGTCTTTTCTTATCTGCCGCCGGACGAATCATTTTAAAGTGTTATCGGTTTATCCCATGGATTTAAAGAGGTTTTCAAAATGAAAAAAAGTTTTTTCATCCTGTTGACCGGGGTATTGGCTGCCGGTCTTGCCGCCGCTGAAGTGATCACATTTGAAGCCCTGGATGCCATGCCCGTTTATAAATGCGGAGAAAAAGCAGAGTTCCAGTTGTCCGTAACAGAAAACGGTACGGCGGTCAAACAGGGGAAATATACCATTGTATTTTCTATGGATTCCAACCGGAAACTGGGCCGCCAAACGGTGGATCTGGCAAAGGGCAATCCGGCAAAAGTTTCCTTTACCATGCGAGATCCGGGCTTTCTGCTGGCACAGCTTTTCAATGAAAAAGGCCGCCCGGTCCTGATGAAGAACGCCAAAGGTAAAACTGTACCGGTCCTTGCCGGTGCCGGTTTTGACCCGGAAAAAATCCGGATGGGCTACGGGATGCCGGAAGATTTTATGAAATTCTGGGAAGACGGCCGCAAAATGATCGCCGCCAATCCCGTGAAACTGGAAAAGGTGGAAAAATACAGCAAGAAAAATTATACCACCTGGTATGTTACAGTGGACAGTCTCAACAACGAAACGCTGACCGGATATTTGACCATTCCTGCAGGCAAGGGCCCGTTCCCGGCTTATATCACCGTTCCGGGTGCAGGTCCCGGGGTCAGCGGGCCCGCCCATCTGGCCCATAAAAATATCATCACCCTTGCCATGAATGTTCACAAATTCCCCACGGCGGATAATGCCGCAGAACAGAAAGCCCGTTATACTGCCGCTACCAAAGGCCGTCCCCCGTATGCGACCTGGGGTGCGGGCAACCGGGACACCTATTTTTTCCGCAGTGTTTATGTGGGGATCGACCGGGTGATCAACTACATTGCCGCCATGCCGGAATGGGATAAAAAACACATGGTCATTGACGGTTCCAGTCAGGGCGGCGGTGCCGCTTTGCTGCTGGCCGGATACAACCGGAACATTACGGCTCTCGCCGCCAATGTTCCTTCTTTGTGCGACCACGGCGGATTTCTTCTGGGCCGTTCCTCCGGCGGCCCACGCTTGAGCAAGACCAAAGATCCTGCCGCCTATACCCCCTATTTTGATGCCGGGAATTTTGCCGGATATATCCGGGTCCCGGCACTGGTGAGCTGCGGATTTTTGGATCGAACCTGTTCGCCCTCATCCATCTATGCGGTTTACAATCAGCTCCGTGGGGAAAAGCGGATGATCTGTCTTCCCCGGGAGGGGCATACGGTTTCCAAAAAATTTGCCAAAGCCCGCGACAAATTTATTCTTGAACAACTGGGATTTTGATCCTGCAAAAAAACTGACGGTATTTTTCAAAAAAATTTGCCGGAATCCTTTTGCGGGTATATAGTATATACCAGAGTTCTGTTTTTAAAATTTCAAAACAACCCAATCATAGGAGTTTTCACGATGAAAAAGTTGTGTTTCGCAGTGATGGCAACTGTTTTTGCAGTGAGCCTTGCCGCCGCAGAAGTGCTGACTTTTACGCCGGAAGCCAAGCTGCCGGTTTACACATGCGGCGAAAAAGCCAAATTCATCCTGTCCGTTTTTGACAACGGCAAGGCTGTGACCAATGGCAAGTACACCGTTGTTTACACGCTGGACGGCAATAAAACTCTCGACAGTCAGGAAGTGGATCTTGCCAAGGGGAATCCGGCGACGGTTTCCGTTACGCTGGACGAGCCGGGTTTTGTGCTGGCGCGCGTTCTGAATTCTGCCGGGAAACCGGCGATGACGCCCGGGGCCAAAGGGAAAAAAGTTCCCGCCCTCGCCGGTGCAGCTTTTGACCCGGAAAAAATCAAGATGGGGTATGATCTTCCCAAAGATTTCATGGCTTTCTGGGAAGCCGGGAATAAACAGATCGCCGGCGAAAAAGTCAAGCTGGAAAAGGTGGAAAAATACAGCAAGGGCAGTTTCACCACCTATTATGTCACGATCAATACCCTCAACAACGAAACCCTGACCGGGTATCTTTCTGTTCCCAAGGCCAAGGGGAAATATCCTGCCTATATCACCGTTCCCGGTGCCGGTCCCGGTTTTGTGGGTCCTGCTTCGCAGTGGGCTGGTAAAAATGTGATCACCCTTACGATGAACGTTCACAAGTTCCCCACAGCGGACAATGCCGCGGAGCAGAGAGCCCGTTACGCTGAAAGCCAGAAGATCAAGCCGCACTATCCCGCCCGCGGTGCCGGAAACCGGGATACCTATTTCTTCCGCAGTGTTTATGTGGGGATCAACCATGTGATCAACTATGTTGCCGCCATGCCGGAATGGGACAGGAAACACATGGTCATTGACGGTTCCAGCCAGGGCGGCGGCTCTGCATTGATCCTTTCCGGGCTGAACAAAAACATCACGGCTCTTGCCGCAAACGTTCCGGCTCTCTGCGACCACGGCGGTGTCAAGACCGGCCGTTCCTCCGGCTGGCCCCGGCTGGACCGGCAGAAGAATGCCGATGCTTTCGCGCCCTACTTCGATGCCGCCAACTTTGCCAGATTCATCAAAGTTCCGGCACTGGTGAGCTGCGGATTTATTGACACCACCTGCTCCCCCTCTTCCGTGTACGCTGCCTACAATCAGCTCAAGGGGGATAAGCAGATGGTCCACGTGCCGCTGGAAGGCCACACGGTTTCCAAGGCTTATGTTGCGATCCGCAATGACTTTGTGGCAAAGCATCTGGGGCTGACCGAGTAAGGTTTACCGTTGATAAAATCCGTATCCCGGCTGGAAAATTCCGGCCGGGAAACTATTTTTTACAGAGGAACGATCATGAAAAAACTTTTTCTTTTCTGCAGTGTGCTTTTTGCAGCGGCCATGATGTTTGCCGCAGATTTACAGTACAGTTTGAAGACAAAAGATGCCATGCCGGTTTACAAGTGCGGCGAAAAGGCGGAATTTATTTTTGAGGTGAAGCAGGATGGCGAGCTTGTCAATGAAGGCAAATATTTCCTGAACATCACCAATGGCGGCTTGAAGGTGCTGGATATTGTGGAAGCGGATCTTGCCAAAGCCAATCCGGTGAAATTTACCGCCACGCTGAAAGAACCGGGCTTCATTCTGGTTCTGGCCAATGATGCCAATAAAAAACGCATTCCGGACCCCGTCAAGCGCGGCACCTCCCAGCTCTCTGCCGGTGCCGGTTTCGAGCCGGAAAAGATCAAAATGGTTTACGATTGCCCCGCTGATTTCATGGATTTCTGGAAGGCAAACCGCAAGGCACTGGCCGATACTCCCGTCCAGCTGACGGAAGATCCCCGGAGCAATAAGGATTACAAAGTCTGGAAGGTGACGATCGAATCTCTGAACGGCCACACCCTCCATGGCTGGCTCTCTGTTCCCACCGGCAAAGGACCGTTCCCTGCCTTTGTGCAGGTCCCGCCCGCCGGGCCGGGGGCTGTGGGGCCTGTGGCACAGTACGCCAAAGAAGCGATCACGCTGGTCATCAACGTTCACCGTTACGCCTCTGCCGATAACTGGACGGAACAGGCGGAACGGCACAAAAAATTTGCCGGGAACTATCCCAGAGCCGGGGCTGGCAGCCGGGACACCTATTTCTACCGTGCAGTTTACACCGGTGTGGACCGTGCCATCAACTATGTTGCCGCCATGCCGGAATGGGATAAGAAACACATGGTCACTTCCGGTTCCAGTCAGGGCGGCGGTTCTGCCATTATCCTGGCGGGGCTGAACAAGAACATCACCGCACTGGCCGGCAACGTTCCGGCACTGTGCGACCACGGCGGGTACAAAGTCGGCCGTAAATCCGGCTGGCCCATGCTGCACGGGTTCAAGGATGCAGATCAGTGGGCGCCGTATTTTGATGCAGCCAACTTTGCCAAATTTATCAAAGTCCCGGCTCTGATCAGCTGCGGCTTCATTGATACGACCTGCCATCCGGCTTCCATCTACGCGGCGTACAATCAGATCCAGTCGCCCAAAAAGATGGTCCACATGCCGGAAATGGGTCACGGCAGCACCCGGGAATTCGGCCGGGAACAGAATGCATTTGTTCTGAAACATCTGGGGTTGGCAAAATAAGCCGTTCCCGGGAAAAAATATAATATACACACAGGAGCATTGTTTGATATGGCATTGTGGGGTGGTAGATTCAGTCAGGATCCGCAGGCGGATGTGGCCCGTCTGTCGGAATCCATTTCTTTTGACAAAAGGTTGTACCGGCATGACATCATGGGGAGCAAGGCCCATGTGGCCATGCTCGCCAAACAGGGGATCATTCCGGAAGCGACGGCACTGGCGATCCGTGCGGAACTCGATGAGATCTGCAAACGCATCGAAGCCGGTGATTTCAAGTACGATATTGCCATGGAAGACATCCACATGCATATCGAAAGCGCCCTGATCGGCAAACTGGGTGCGGAAGGGGCGCGGGTACACTCCGCCCGCAGCCGCAACGATCAGGTGGCGCTGGATATCCGTCTTTATCTGCGGGATGCGGTGGATGGACTGATTGCCGGTCTGCGGGAATTTCAAAAGGCACTGGTGGACCGTGCCGCGGCGGATCCGGAAGCGATCCTGCCCGGGTTCACCCATCTCCAGCATGCACAGGTGGTGCTTTTTGCCCATCATCTGCTGGCGTATGTGGAAATGTTTGACCGGGATGCGGAGCGTCTGGCAGATTGCCGGAAGCGTTTGAATGTGATGCCGCTGGGTTCCGGGGCACTGGCAGGTTCCACCCTGCCCATCGACCGTCAGGCGGTATGCGATGAATTGCAGTTCGACCGGATCACCCGCAACAGCATGGATGCGGTGGCAGACCGGGATTTTGCCATTGAACTCCTGAGTGCGCTGGCGATTTTCGGGGTGCATGTTTCGCGGTTGTCGGAAGATATCGTGCTGTGGAGTTCCCAGGAATTCGGCTTTATTGAATTGGGCGATGCCTTCTGCACCGGTTCCAGTCTGATGCCGCAGAAGAAAAATCCGGACGTGGCGGAACTTTCCCGGGGCAAATGCGCCCGGCTGTGCGGCGATTTGATGTCGCTCCTCACGCTGTGCAAGGGCCTGCCCCTGACCTACAACCGGGATCTGCAGGAAGACAAGGAGCAGATTTTTGATGCACTGGATACAGCAGAACTGATTTTGAAAGTCTATCCCCCCATGATCGGCTCCATGGAGATCCGTGCGGACCGGATGCGGGAAGCGGCGGCGGATCCGGCACTGATGGCTACCGATCTTGCCGAAGAACTGGTGAAACTGGGCGTTCCGTTCCGGGATGCTCACCACAGAGTCGGTGCATTTGTAAAGTATTGCAAAGACAAAAATGTGGCACTGGATCAGGTTCCGCTGGAAGAAATGCAGCTGACCATTCCGGAAGCCACGCCGGTCTTTCTGGAACTCTTCTCTCCGGAAAAGAGTGTTGCCAAACGGGATATCCCCGGCGGCACCGGTTACGCCCAGGTGGCAAGCCAGATCGCCCGCTGGCAAAAGGTGTTGAGCGAAACGATTTGAAATTTTTCAAAGTTGTGCTATATTAAAGGGCTTGATTGAATGATCGAGTGTGCGAATCGGTTGAATATTTTGTTTTTTTAAGTATAAGGAAGGAGTTGAAAAATGGCAGTTCCGAAGAGAAAACAGTCCCGGATGAAGAAGAATCAGCGCAAGGCGGCGAACCGTTACAAGGGCGTTCAGGCGACCTTCTGCACCCAGTGCGGTGCTCCGGCGGTGCCCCATCGCGTTTGCCCGTCCTGCGGCATGTATGGCCAGAAGCAGGTCGTTGCTACTGCTGCTGAATAAGCAGTTCTGCGTTTTTATTACGCAAACGAGGTAAAAAAATGAAGATCGCAGTGGATGCCATGGGTGGCGACTTTGCCCCCGGAGTTGCGATGGAAGGTACCGCACAAGCCCTTGCTGATTTTCCGGATTATGAGATCGTTCTGGTCGGTCATACCGCCAAATTGAAATTTTATCTGGAAAAATACGGCATTGCGGGGCATCCGCGGATCACGCTGCATCACGCCCCGGAAGTGGTGGAGATGCGGGAATTATCCTCCACCAGTCTGCGGAGCAAGAAACATTCTTCGCTGACGGAGTGTGCCAGACTTTTGAAGTCCAAAGAAGTGGACGGCATGGTCACCGCCGGACATACCGGTGCCACGGTGGCGGCGACCAAAGTTCTGGTGCGTACCCTGCCCGGGGTGGACCGGCCTGCATTGGCGGCGAGTATGCCTGCGCAGGGCGGCCGTTTTCTGGTGGTGGATGCCGGTGCCAATACGGATTGCACCCCCACCAACCTTGTACAGTTTGCACTGATGGGGGAGATTTATGCACGGTTCCTTTACAAGAAGGATCATCCCCGTGTGGGTCTGTTGAGCGTCGGCGGGGAAGATGTGAAGGGCAATGATCTTACCAAGAAGGTCTTTCCCGTGCTGGATGAACGGGTCCCGAACTTTGTCGGCAATGTGGAAGCGGACACCGTGTTTGAAGGGGCGGCAGACGTTTTGGTCAGCGATGGTTTTTCCGGCAACGTCTTTTTGAAAGCCAGCGAAGGGCTGGCAAAATCCACGATTTACTGGCTCAAAGAGGTCATGCTGAAGAACCCCCTCCGCATGACCGGCGCAAAAATGCTCACCAATGCCTTCCGTGAACTGAAAAATTACGGATCGTCGGAAGTGATCGGCGGCGCGCCGCTTCTGGGGATCAACGGGATCTGCATCATCGGCCATGGCGGCTCCACGCCGCTTTCGGTACGGAATGCGATCCGGGTCTGCGGCGAATGTATCAAGTTCCGTTTGAATGAACAGATTGTTGAAAGCCTGCAGAACGCACATTGTACTACTGCGGAACTTGCAGAGATCGAACGCCGCGATGCGTGATTTCTCCAAGGTTCGTTTACATATTTTTGACCTATCAGGAGAACAGCTGTGAGCATCCGAATTTTAGCAACCGGGTCTTATGTCCCCGAACGCATTTTGAGCAATGCCGACCTGGAAAAGATGGTCGATACCAGCGATGAATGGATCCGTACCCGAACCGGGATCCAGTCCCGCCATCTGGGGGCTCCGGAACAGGCGTCCAGTGATTTGGCAACCATCGCCGCGGAACGGGCTTTGCAGAAAGCCGGATTGACCGGCAAAGATCTGGATGCCATTCTGGTGGCAACCATTACGCCGGACCATGCGTTCCCCTCCACGGCCTGTCTGGTCCAGAAAAATATCGGTGCCGCCGGAGCGTTTTGTTTTGACATGGCAGCGGCATGTTCCGGCTTGATCTACGCCCTGCAGACGGGGTATTCTCTTATCAAGGCCACGCCCTCCATTTACCGCCGAGTTCTGGTGATCGGGGTGGAAATGCCCACCCGCATGGTGGACTGGACCAACCGCAATACCTGTGTTCTCTTCGGTGACGGTGCCGGTGCGGTGATTCTGGGGCTGGATGAAGCGGATAACGGTCCGGACTTTCTGGTGGCCTCCGACCTGCATACGGATGGGACGCTCTGCGATCTATTAAAACTTCCTGCCGGCGGGAGCCGCGCACCTGCCACGGCAGAAACCGTGGCCAATAAAATGCACTATATCCACATGGAAGGCCGGGAAGTCTTTAAAAACGCTGTGGCTGGCATGGTCAACAGCAGCCGTGCCGCTCTGGAACGGGCGGGGGTAAAAGTGGAAGATGTCCGCTGGGTGATCCCCCATCAGGCGAATATCCGTATCATTGATGCGGTAAGCCAGCGTCTGGGGGCCACGGCGGAACAGGTTTATACCAATATCGACCGGATGGGCAATACCTCTGCCGCCAGTATCGGGATCTGTCTGGATGAACTGGCGGAAGCAGGAAAACTCTCTTCCGGGGATCGTGTGCTGATCACGGCATTCGGCGGCGGCCTCACCTGGGGTGCCATGCTGATCTGCTGGTAATAAATTCTATGACAACGAGGGATGGAAATATGAAATCGACCATTGAAAAAGCAGATATTCTGGTAGAGGCACTGCCTTATATCCAGAAATTCCGGAACGCCCTGATGACGGTGAAATTCGGCGGCAGTTCCATGGAAGATCCGGCGTTGGTGGAAAATACCATGCGGGACATCGTTCTTCTGGAATGTATCGGCTTCAAGCCCATCGTGGTTCACGGCGGCGGCAAAGCGATTTCTGCGGAACTCAAACGCCGGAATATTCCGGTAAAGTTCGTCAACGGTCTGCGTTACACCGATGCGGATACCATCGGCATTGTGGATGAAGTACTGCACAATACGGTCAATAAGGAATTGATCCGTCTGGGTGAAAATGCCGGAGGGCGCATGGCTGCCATTTCCGGGAAAGATATTTTTACGGCGGAACGCATTCTCTCCAAAGACCCCGCCACCGGCGAAGAACAGGATGTGGGGTTTGTGGGGGATATCGTGGAAGTGGATCCCAAACCCATCCGGGCGGCACTGGATGCCGGGATGATCCCGGTGATCACCCCGCTTGCCAAAGGCCGTGACGGGCAGATTTACAACATCAATGCAGATATTGCCGCCTGCCGTACGGCAGAAGCACTGCGGACCCGAAAACTGGTCTTTTTGAGCGATGTCCCGGGGATCATGCGTGATCCTGCGGACGAATCCAGCGTGATCCCCACCATCTGCACCAGTCAGATCGATGGTTTGATCCGGGACAAAGTTTTGTCCGGCGGTATGCTGCCCAAGATCGCCAGCTGTGTCCATGCGCTGGAATCCGGCATCAACAAGGTCCACATGATCGACGGCCGGGTGCGCCATACGCTTCTTCTGGAAATTTTTACGGATAACGGTATCGGGACCCAGATCGTCCGGCCGGATTCGGAAATGTAAAAATGATCACCCGTCATGTTGTGATCGGGGGGATGAAGCATTGCGGAAAATCCACCCAGGGAAAGAGACTTGCCGATTTCTGGCAAGTCCCTTTTTTTGATACGGACAGTTTGCTGGAAGAAGCCTGTTTTCAGGCAACCGGCAAAAGGCGCACCTGCCGGGAGATCTTCCGGGAGGAAGGAGAGGAATATTTCCGGAAATGTGAAGCCGAAGTGATCGCCCATCTTGCCGCTGCCGAACAGCCGGAAGGCCGGGTGATCGCTCTGGGAGGCGGTGTGCCTGCCAATACTTTTATTCCGGAAGACCACTTGCAGAAGCTGGGCTTTTTCGTCTTTCTGGAACTGGATGAAAATGCGGCATTTGACCGGGTTGCCAAAGGGGGCTTGCCGCCTTTTCTGGAAAAAGAGGAAGATCCGCGGAAAGCGTTTTCACTGTTGTACTTCAAGCGTCTTGTCTTTTACCGGCACTTTTCCGAATGTACGGTTGCACTGAACCCGGAAGACAGCAAAGAAGCCGTGTTTGATAAATTGATCCGTGCCATAGAGGAGGCGTGAATATGAATAATTCTTTCGGGGAACAATTCCGGGTAACGACCTTCGGCGAATCTCACGGCCCCGCACTGGGAGCGATCGTTGACGGCGTCCCTGCCGGATTGGAGCTGGATGAAGCGTATATCCAGAAAGCACTGGACCGCCGGAAACCCGGCCAGTCCGTTTTCACCACGCCCCGCAAAGAAGCGGATGCCGTGGAGATCCTTTCCGGCGTGTTTGAGGGCCGTACAACGGGGACTCCCGTGGCTCTCCTGATCCGCAATCAGGATCAGCGCAGCCGGGATTACGGGGACCTTGCAGAGGTTTTCCGCCCCGGACATGCGGATTATGGATTTTTCAGAAAATACGGGATCCGGGATTACCGCGGGGGCGGCCGTTCCTCCGGCCGTGAAACAGCGGCACGGGTGGCGGCAGGTGCTATTGCCGCAAAATATCTGCAGGAAAAGTACGGCATCGTTATCCGGGCATGGACAGAGGCAGTTGCCGGGATCAGCGGGGAAAAGACAGACTTTGATTTTATTGAAAAAAACGCTCTCCGGGCGGCAGATCCGGATAGGTATCCGGCCATGGAAGAAGCCGTACGGAACGCCATTGCAGAACTTGACAGCGTGGGAGGCATCGTTTCCTGCGTGATCGAAGGCGTTCCCGCCGGATTGGGCGAACCTGTTTTTGATAAACTGGATGCGCTTCTGGCACACGCCATGCTTTCTCTGGGAGCCGTGAAAGGCATTGAATTCGGGGATGGTTTTGCCGCCGCCGGACTGCGTGGAAGCGTGAATAACGACAAGATGTCGCCGGAGGGCTTCCTCTCCAACCATGCCGGAGGGATTTTAGGCGGGATCTCCACGGGGGCGCCCATCACCTTCCGCATTGCGGTCAAGCCCACCCCCAGTATCCGTCAGGAGCAGCAGACGGTGGATCAGGAAAACAACCCGCGCACCGTGACCGTGCAGGGGCGGCATGATCCCTGTATCTGCCCCCGCATCGTGCCGGTGGTGGAAGCTATGGCTTCATTGGTGCTGGCAGATCTGACTCTGCGCTGCCATTAAGTACAGCAATCGGGGGGGAGAGTATTCCCCCCGTGCAACTCAACTTACTTTACTTCCGTAGAAAAAAGTCGGATCATTTCTTCTGTTTTTGCCGTCATTTTAGCGGCGGCGGGGCGATAGAAATTTCCTGCCAGCGAGGGTGTCAGCGTGGCCTGCGCTTCGGCGATCCCCGCCAGAAATGCTTTGTGGATATCCGTACAGATATTGATTTTGGTGATCCCCAGTTTGATGGCTTTGTGCAGTTGATCGATGGGCGTTCCGGAACCGCCGTGCAGCACCAGCGGCGTATCCACCAGACTTGCAATTTCCGCCAGCAGATCCAGATGCAGTTCCGGCTTGCCCCGGTATTCCCCGTGGACGGTGCCGATGGAAACGGCCAGACAGTCCACCTTGGTTCGCCGGACAAATTCCACCACTTCCGCAGGAACAGTCAGTGCGCTGTCCGCATCTTCCCCGCCATCCCCGCCGGTGACATGGCCCAGTTCGGCCTCCAGAGAAATATTTGCCGCATGAGCGATTTCCGCCGCAGCGGCGGAGAGCCGCACATTTTCTTCAAAACAGGCGGCGGAAGCATCCAGCATGACGGATGTAAAACCGTTGCGGGCGCAATCTTCCACCTGTTCCAGCGTGCCGCCGTGATCCAGATGCAGAGCCGCATCAATGCCGTATTTTTCCACATAAAATTGGACCATATTGGTCAATGCCGCCGGGCCGCCCATGGGTTCGTATTCCATGGGGGTCGCCTGAAAAATCACCGGGGTTTTGCAGGCGGCGGAAGCCTTGGCAATGCCCTGAATATTGATGCTGTCCCAGCATTCAAATGCACCCAGTGCGATCTTTTGAGAACGAGCCTGCCGGAGCAGGGTATCCATACGGTAAAGCCCCATTTTATCCTCCTGAATTTTAAAATTGGTTCATTTTTTTGTTATTCACGGGAAACCACACTTGAAGCGGATGTCCCTCATCGGCGGGCATCCCTGCGGCGGCGTAATCGCAAAGGATATGTCCAGCTGTTTTTTCGATCACAGCCGCCGGAACTTCGCCCCGGGCATCCTCCGCCAGGACGATGGGCCCCCGCATGTATGCCGCAAAGGGGCGGTTGCCGGGGGCAGGGACTTGCCGGCAAGCTAGATCGAATTCCAACTGCAGATCGTCCGACGGATCCCACTTCCGGCGGATGGCAAGCGATCCAGTCCCGAACTCCAGCGATTCCCCGTTCAATATCACCTTTTTCAGGAAAGAGGGCGTACGCAGATAGAGGGCGGTTTCCGCACCTGTTTCCATGCGTATTTGAACTTTTCCCTGATAGGGATAGCCGCCGGAAACGGCAAGTTTCCCGCCGGAAAATTCCAGTGTCATATCTTCATAAAAATTCAGTGCCACTCCGTCTTCCTTTGCCTGTGCCGCAAAAACCGGCGCAAATGCCAATGCTTCCGGCCCCTGGGCACGGCAGCAGTCATTGCCGCCGAAAGGCGTGCCGAACCCTCTGCCGATCTGGTCGTCGGCAGAGATCTTTCTGCCGCCGCCGGTCAGAGGCGTGGGGTTGCGGTGGAGCCAGTTGCTGCCATTCTGAGTCATGGCACCCAGCACGCCGTTATAAAGAGCGATCTCTGTCTGATCTGCAACGGAGGGGTCGCCAGTCAGGCGCAGGATGCAGTCGCAATAATGGAGCCAGGTAGCGGTAACGCAGGTTTCTCCGAGGGCGGAATCGGGGCGTGGAGCGGTTTGTTCCAGTGCACCGGAACACCAGTATTCGCCGTGTTCATCCTTGCCGCCACCCACGCCGGTGATAAAAATTTCCTGATCCCGGATGGCTTCGTAATATTTCCGGCAAACATAACGAAAATCCGGCAGTTCCCCGAGAATGCAGAGTTCAGCAAGTCCCTGAAAACAACTGGTCAATTCATAAGCCTTACCGTTGCCGATATTTTCCGGAGCCGTACCCGCTGCCGCAGCATCAAAAACATTGTGTTTAAGGGATGCGCCGCCGGCAATGATCTCTTTGGCAAATTGGAGAAACCGTTTTTCGCCGGAAATACGGTAAACGCCCACAACCGCATCGCAAATACTGCTGGCGGCAAGACCATCATGCCAGCCGTAGGTTTTCATTTTTCTGCCGTCGCCGCCCACTTGAGAAATCAGGTGATCCAGAAGCCGGATGCACGCCGTTTTCACTGCCGGATCGGGGAAGATCATTTCATAATAACGCACCAACCCCAGCAGCACATATTTTCTTCCCCAGATATCCCAGCCCTGAAGTTGTTTTTCCGCCGGATAAGAGGAAATACAGCCATCCGGCGTCTGGGTGGAGAGAATGTCCTGAACAGTATCACGGATGGTCTGTGTCAATTCCGGATCTTGAACATAAACATTGCTCAAAATGGCAGAACGGACGATTTTGCCCCAGAATTCGCAACGCCATGCGTTATCTTCTTCGTTCCGGTAACGGAAAGGATCGACCAGAAGCCGATAATCCACCGTTTTCAACCGGGCATTCACGCTTGTATGCAGTGCTTTCCCGAGAGGTCCGGCAAGGTTGATGCAATAGATTTTCATACAATGTTTCTCCTGTGTGCAAAATCATGTTTCTACAATATACTCTCTTTAGGAGAAATTTCAAAGAGAAAGGTCGCATAATGCCGGCAATGGAAAATGGACGAAATGGACAGGGCGCAAGAATGCGTGAGATCCATGTACTTTGGATATTCCGCGGGACATGGCTCTCACTCCGCCAAGTGCTCAGTCCTTCCCGTCCCTGGTGTCCCTCCTTGTCCTTATTCTTTGCTCCCACCCTGTGCATTGCGCAAAGTGCCCTGCCAAACCGGCAGCTCCCGTTTTTCATATCCCAAACAAAGTCTTTTTCCGGGTGGAAAATCTGTTTTTCTGCGCTATATTTTATAGAACGGTTTATTGTTTAATTTTTGATGAGGATAACGCAAAATGGAAAATCTTTCCCGTAAATTTCTGGCATCCGATCCTGCCATTCCTTCCAACGTCAAAGTCGGCAGTCTGCGTACTGATATGCCGGAAAAAGTCATCCAGTTCGGCGAAGGAAATTTCCTGCGCGCTTTTGTGACGTGGATGGTGAATGCGTTGAACGCCAAAGAGATGTTCAACGGCCGTGTGGTCATTGCCCAGCCTTTGAAAGTGGGCCTTGCCAAACTCATCAACGATCAGGACGGTCTTTATACCCTGATGATGCGGGGGCTGGAAGACGGCGTGGAAAAGGAATACCGGGAGATCATCACCTGTGTCAGCCGGGGCATCGATCCTTACAGCCAGTGGGATGCTTTGCTGGAATGTGCCCGCAATCCGGAAATGCGTTACATGTTCTCCAACACTACCGAAGCCGGGATCGCATATCTGGATGAAGCCCGTCCCCGTACGGAGTGTCCCGCAAGTTTTCCCGCCAAAGTCTGTGCGTTCCTCTATGAACGGTTCAAGCACTTTAACGGTGCCCACGATAAAGGCATGGTCATTCTCTGCTGTGAATTGATCGATAAAAATGCCGCCACCCTCAAAAAGATCGTGGTCAAACTTGCCAGACAGTGGGAACTCAAACCTGAATTTTTTGCATGGCTGGATAACAGCTGCTTCTTTGTCAATACGCTGGTGGACCGCATCGTTCCCGGGTATCCCAGAGAAAATGCCGGAGAGATCTGCAAGGAACTGGGCTATAATGATCAACTGCTGGATACCTGTGAACTTTTCCACCTCTGGGTGGTGGAAGGTCCCGCACATCTGGCAGAGGAACTCCCCTTCCACAAACTGGGCTTGAACGTGATCTGGACGGATGATATGACCCCCTACCGCACCCGGAAAGTCCGGATGCTCAACGGGGCCCATACCTCCTGTTCGCTGGGGGCGTTCCTCTCCGGGCTGGACACCGTGGGCGGCATGATGAGCGATGAGGTCTTTGCCAAATCTGTCCGCCATGTGCTTCTGGACGAGATCCTGCCCAATGTGCCCGGCGACCCTGTGTCCAACGAAAAGTTTGCCTTGAGTATTCTGGACCGGTTCAGCAATCCCCATATCCGGCACGAATTGATTTCCATTTCCCTCAACTCTGTTTCCAAGTGGAAAGTGCGTGTTCTCCCCTCGCTGAAAGATTATGTGGCTCGCAGGGAAGCCTTGCCGCCGATCCTTACTTACAGTCTGGCAGCATTGATCGCTTTCTATAATGGCGTGGGCGCCGCCGAACCGGAACTGCGGGGGACCCGCAACGGCAAATCCTATTCCATCAAAGACGGCATGGATGAACTGGCTTTCTTTGAAAAACGCTGGCACGCATTCCGTCATAACCACGATCTGCGGGTGCTGGTGGGAACCATTCTTGCCAACGAAGCCTTGTGGGGCGAAGATTTGACGCTGATCCCCGGTATGACCGATTTTGTCACGGCACAGCTGCAGTCCATTCTGTTCAGCGGCACCCGTGCCACGGTTCAGGAACTTCTGCAATAAATCCCGGGGAGCGTGACTTTTATGGAAAAGACGTTGTTTCTGCAGATCCATCCCCGGGACAATGTGGCAGTGGCTCTGGCGGATTTGGAAGCCGGTTTTGCCGCCGGAGCAACGGTGTTGAAGGAACCCGTCAAGCGGGGGCATAAGTTTGCCATTGCAGACATTGCTCAAGGGGAAATGGTCATGAAATACGGTGCCCCCATCGGCCACGCCACGCAAGATATTTCTGCCGGGGAATGGGTGCATACCCATAACCTGAAAACCAACCTTACCGGCGCAGAAGAATACGCTTATACACCCAAATTCCCCGCCACGGCAAAGGCCGCGGCGATTCCCGACTTCATGGGATTCCGGCGGGCAGACGGCAGTGTGGGGATCCGCAACGAACTCTGGATCATCCCCACCGTGGGGTGTGTCAATAAAACGGCGGAACTGCTGGCAAAGCGTTTTCAAGTCACGGCTCCCAATGTCACCGGGGCCTACGCTTTCACCCATCCTTACGGCTGTTCCCAGCTGGGGGAAGATCATGCCTGCACCCGTGCCATCCTTGCCAATCTGGTGCATCACCCCAATGCCGCCGGTGTGCTGGTGGTGGCTCTGGGCTGCGAAAACAATACACTGGACGATTTCAAAAAGGAGATCGGCCATATCGATCCGGACAAAGTCCGTTATATGACGGTCCAGCAGGAATCGGACGAGGTCGCCAGAGGACTGGAACTTCTGGCGGAACTGGAAAAAAATGCTGCCCGGTATCAGCGGGAACCCATCCCGGTTTCGGAATTGCGTGTAGGGCTCAAGTGCGGCGGAAGCGACGGTCTTTCCGGTATTACCGCCAATCCGCTGGTGGGGGCGTTTTCCGATAAACTCATTGCCTGCGGCGGAACATCCGTCCTTACAGAGGTCCCGGAAATGTTCGGAGCCGAAACGCTCCTGATGGAACGCTGTATCGATCAGAATGTTTTCGACCGCTGTGTGGAAATGGTCAACGGATTCAAAGATTATTTCATCAGTCACGGGCAGGTGGTTTATGAAAATCCCTCCCCGGGCAACAAGGCCGGCGACATTTCCACGTTGGAGGAAAAATCCCTCGGCTGTACCCAGAAAGGCGGTACTTCTGTGGTGACGGATGTGCAGAAATATACTGGCAGATTATCCAAAAAGGGGTTGAATCTGACTGCCGGGCCCGGCAATGACATGGTTGCGGTGACAGCGTTGACCGCCGCCGGAGCGCATCTCATCCTCTTTACCACCGGCAGGGGAACGCCCCTCGGGGCTCCGGCTCCCACCGTAAAGATCGCCACCAATACGGCTCTGGCAGAGTTCAAAGCCAACTGGATCGACTTTAACGCCGGAACACTGGTGGAAGGCGAATCCATGGATTCTGCCGCAGAACGGCTTTTCCGGCAGGTCATCCGCATTGCCAGCGGCGAAGAAACCCAAAGCGAAAAGTACGGCTACCGGGAAATCGCCATCTTCAAGGACGGCGTAACATTGTAAACGGTCTGGATTTGCCGTCCTTAAAACAGGCTGTCCGGATTATTTCCGGGAGCCCACAAAACAGGCGGGCGGCCCAATTTCTGAAGAAGCACATTGGCTTTGGAAAATGGCCGGCTGCCGAAAAATCCCCGGTAAGCAGACAGGGGGGACGGGTGTACTCCTGTAATCACCCGGTGACGGGTTTCGTCGATCAGCGGGCGTTTCTTCAGGGCATCGCTCCCCCACAAAATAAAAACACTGGGGGGAGATAAACGGCTCACGGCGCACAGAATGGCATCGGTGATCTCTTCCCACCCGTGTCCCCGGTGGGAACCGGCGGTATGGGCACGAACGGTCAATGTGCTGTTCAAAAGAAGCACGCCCTGCTTTGCCCAGTAAGACAGGTCGCCGCTTTCCGGCGGTGAGATCTGCAAATCCGATGCCATTTCTTTAAATATATTGCGGAGACTGGGGGGGAGTTTCACGCCCGCAGGCACGGAAAAACTCAATCCGTGCGCCTGATGGTCATCATGATAGGGATCCTGCCCCACGATCACCACCCGGATATCTTCCGGCGGCGTCATTTCCAGCGCGGCAAAAATCTGATCCTGCGGGGGAAAAACAGTGTATTTCTCCCGTTCTTCCTGAACGAATTGCAGGACTTCCTGCAATTTTGCCGATTCCCCGGCAAGGGCGCGGCTCCATGCGGCAGGAAGGCAAGTCATACGCCGTACTCCGCCAGATCCCCCAGCATTTCTCCGATACGCAAAAGGCGGTTGCCCACGCAGATCCCGGCTTCCCGGCCGGGGGCAATAAATCCGGCGTTGAGTGCCACTGCAAGATCGGCAAGACCGTCATCGCCGGTACAACCCGTTTGCCGCAAAACAACTTTTTTCCCGGAACGGTGTATTTTTTCTGCGGCGGCAAGAGTTCCGCTGACCGTTTGGTGATCGCTTGGATCGAGCGCCGTACCGGGCAGTGTTTCCGGCGTGTCCGGAATCAATGTGATGTCATTCCGGAAATCTTCCGGCGTTTTCAGATACGCCGGGGCTATTTTTAAACACTTCCGGAACGCTTCAGGGAAAGACTCCGCTTCTTTGGGGGAAAAAAGCGATTGCCCGTCAAGAAAATACAGCAATTCCGGCAAAACACATGAACGAACCCCGCCCAGATACCGGAACAGCGGCAATTCCAGAAATTCCGCCGCCGCCCGGGCACAGGCAAGAGAAACTGTCAATACCGCACTCCTGGCCGCCGTTCCTGCGGCTTCGCTGATGGCCAGATCCAGTTCCATCTGGTCGATCACATCCAGTCCCTCCAGTTCCGGCGAAACCGCCTCCGAAATGATCCGGACATCCTGCATGGAAACATCTTTTCCGGCAACGGAAGCCCTGCCCACAATACCGCTCCGGAGAACGACTTCCGCTTCCACCGCAGGATCCCCGTTAAAATCAGCGATCAACCGGGCATGAACTTCATGGATTTCGGACATAGATACCTCTTTTTAAGAAAATTACGCTTCCGGGAAACGCACCGGCCCCGCACCGGCAATGGGACTGCACACAAGAATGTTTTCCCGGATATTCCGGGGACGGTAATACCCGTTCCGCAGATTTTCCGTCAGCAGCGGTACGGCATCCTGTTTGGCCAGCACCATCATACAGCCGCCCAGACCGGCACCGGCAAGCTGGGCCCCTGCTACGCCGGGGGTCCGGTTGGCAATGTCCGCCATCAGGTCGATTTCCGGAATACTGCAGGCATAACTGCCGGGCTGACGGATCAGCTGGGCACGGATGACCCGTTCCGGATCCCCGCTTTCCAGATCGCTCAACAGCCCCAGCAGTGTGGCATTGTCCACCGGGGAAACATAGCGTTTGGGCGACCAGTTTTCATCAAAGGAAACCACCCGGTCCCCATCGTGGGAGATCTTCATCAACTCCCCGATGAGCCGGATATCGCCCTTTTTGAGGGCATCAGCGTAAGCGGCGGAGCGTTCACACTCTGCCAGCCCGAACAGCACCACGCCCCGTACAGGATACAACCCGTCCGCCGGAGGCTGGTGGGAGGCAAACAGTTGATCCAAATCCGTTTCCGGCAGCATGGAAGCAAGTTGTTCCCGCGTTGCCGTTTCCGGCAGCATCAGCAAAATCCGGTAGATCTGTGCCAGCGGAACTTGCAGATTCCGCACATTCACATCCCGCAGGTGTTTCAATACGCTGCTGTACTGCGGACAAAGACGGCGGATCAATTCAAATCCGGCACGGTAACAGCTGATCCGGTGGTTGAACTGATCTTTGGCATTGGCGGACTTGCGGGCTTTGATGCCGGAATCGCAGACCACCATGTTATAACCTTCCGGAAAGGGGACCGTATCTTCCACGCCGAAGTCAAAGAACCGGACTTTTACCACATTGCCGCAACTGCCCATTTTGACTGCCGCATGGTCGGCACTGCCGCCCCGGGTCCCCACGAACCATTCACTTTCCCCGCACAGGGTGATAAGCTGTGCAGGGAAGGTGTCCAGCCCGCTGACAGCCACCGTGGCTTCCGCCGCCCCCACCACCAGGCTGGAGGAGGAACTCAACCCAGCCGCCATGGGAACATTGCCGCTGACAAAAAGATCCATGCCCCGCAGGGGGCGGGAAACAAATTTTTTCTGAAGCCGGAGAATGGCTGCCTTGATGTAACTTGTCCAGTCCACGCCGTATTCCCGGATCAAACTTGCCAGTTTGGGACTGTTCACCAGCGTATTCCAGTCATCCCACGGCATATCTGCCACCAGTTCGGCGATGCTGAATTCACAGGGGTTGAAGCGTTCCGGATCGGTGTGGCAAATCACTACACGGTCATCATTCCGGGGATGTGCCAGAAGAAGTGTTTCATAACTGATGGTCATAAGATTGCAGTTGCCGCCCTGATGATCCACATGGCGGCCCATGACATTCAGCCGCCCGGGAGAGCGGAAGATCGCCACCGGCGCATCTGCGTCAAGAGCATTCCCGGCGCAGGAAAGGATCTCCCGGTACAACTCTTTCTGCTGATCCATCACCGGAGGATTACTGCCGTAAATATTTTCCAGCACTCCGGAAAATCGTTCACTCTTCACCAGATCCTGCCAGCGTTTCAAAGAAACAAAGACCCCTTCCGGCAGCGGCTGATCCCGGAAATCCGTTGTTTCAGCATTCCGCAAAAGATGTTCCACCTGAAGCAGTTCTGCGGGGTTGTTAAAGCCCAGCACCTTGGCTGGATCCGTGACTTCCAGCACACGCACCGGCAAATTCTGCCGGTACACATAATTTACCAGATCCGAGAGATATTCCTCCTGCTGGGCGTTGTTCCGGTTCAGCCCCGCCAGAGCCCCCCGCAAAAGTCCGGCTTTCACAAGATAAATGGAGGTATTTCCCCGGCAGATATGGAGTGCTTCTTCCGGCGTCAGCACCCATTCTCCATCCGCAGTGGCAAAACGGAATTCCGCCATGGTTTCCGGAAGTCTATCCCGCAAAGATGCGGCGGTAAAGACGGCATCTTTTTCCTGCAGATCCTGCCACAGATCCCCGAAAGCCTTTTCCCCCTTGGCAGGCTTGATATCCGCCTGTTCCCCGAAAAAGATCCGGCAGAGTTCCCGGAACAATTCCGCTCCGCTGTATTCCCCCTCCGGCAGTGTCCGGAAATGCCGGCACACCGCCGCTTTTAAAATGTCCGCCCGCTCAATGACTGCCACCGGATGCCCTGCCGGATCGCAGGGGATGCGCCCCTGACCGGAAGATGCCCCGCATTCCAGCGATACCAGTGCCAGCGAGGCTGAACTTGATGTATATACATCAAACAAACGGTCCAGCACGCTCCGGTCAATGATCCGGTCTCCGGCGGTGATCAGAATATCCGCATCATCCGGGATCCCCGGCATGGCGTCCAATGCATAGCGCAGCGCATTGGCGGTCCCCAGCTGTTCCGGCTGAAACGCAAAAACACTGTTGGGGAACTGCGGAGCGACTGTACTCATCACTTTTTCCGCCAGAGACCCCACCACCACAATGTGCTGCGGGATCCCGCACGCCTGATAGGTATTCAACGCCCGGAGAATGGCAGGCGTGCCATTGACCGGGAAACACACTTTCGGGCAATCTGCAGAGCCCATGCGGGTCCCTTTGCCTGCGGCAAGAACAATGGAGAAATCGGGACTTCCTGAAATCATGCAATACCTCCTTTATGATCGGATCGAAAATTCACAGCCGCAATAGTTCTGCCGGTAAAGTCCGTATTCAGCGGCAAGAATACCGGACCGTAAATACCCGTCTTTCTTTTTGAAATCAATGGCTTCAAAACCGGGAAATTTTGCTCCGGCTTCAAAGATCGTTCTCGAATTTTTCAGCGGACTCACCGTAAGAGATGTGGCAAATCGGCTGATCCCCAACTCTGAAGCTTTGCGTGCCGCCCGTTCCAGCGAGAACCCGAAACAGACCGGACAGCGGGCTCCCCGTTCCGGTTCTTTTTCCAGCCCCGAAACTGCCGCCTGCCACGCCGGGTGATCGTATTCATCCTCGATCAATTCCAACTGGCAGATCGCCGCCAATTTACGCATGGCATCCAGCCGCCGCAAATACTCTTCTTCCGGTGCGATGTTGCAGTTGGAAAAGAACAGCACCACCTTTTCCCCGGCATTGACCAGTCGCTCAATACAGCTGGAAGCGCATACGGCACAACAGCAATGAAGCAGGATCCGGTTGTCCACGATCTTAATCCTCCTCATCCAGCATCCGGAAAATATCCGCAAAAACCTGTTTCATCTGTCCGGGATCCGGGGCCTTCAACAGTGTTTCCGGCGTATGCCGTTCTGCCAGTTCCTCCGGCAGAAGTTCCAGAAATTCCGAACCTCTCGGCATGTGGGTCACGCCCCGGGTCATGCGGGTCTTTGCCCGGGAAAGCACCAATTTTTTTCTTGCCCGGGTGATCGCCACATAAAAAAGCCGCACTTCCTCGTCTTCCGAACCCTCTTCCACAGACCGCTCGTGCGGGAACAGGCCATGCTCCATCCCCACAACGAAAACCACCGGATATTCCAACCCCTTGGAGGCATGCACCGTGGAAAGCGTGACCGCATCCCCGGTTTCCTCTTCGGTACGGTCCGTTTCCTCCAGCAATGCAAAACTTTCCAGATAATCTTCCAGCAATGCCGGTTCTGCTGAACGCTGTTCAAATTGTGCCACTGCCGTAATAAATTCATCCACATTTTCCCGGCGTTTGGTGGCGTCTTTGATATCTTTATACATTCTTTGCAGACCGTCCAGATACCCGGTTTCCCGCAGAAAAGATTCCACCCGCACTGCCAGTGAACCGGGTTCTTTGAACAACGCACGGTAACGGGTGAAAATTTCCGCCAGTGCCGCCGCCTGAACCGCACCTTTGCCCCCCAGTGCCCTTTGAAATTCCTCACTGCCAAGCTGGTGGACCATGGGGGTATGATGGGCAATGCTGCCTTTTTTCAGGAGGTTGACGGCTTTGTCCGCCAACCCCCGGGGAGGACAGGCAAGAATACGCAGCAAACTCTGGTCATCCCGGGGATTGATCAGAAGTTTCAGATAGGCAATGGCATCTTTGATCTCTTTGCGTTTATAAAACTCCTGCCCGCCCACCAGCCGGTAGGGGATCCCCGCTCCCCGGAGCTGCATTTCAAATTCCCGGGAAAGATGGTTGGAGCGGTAAAGAATGGCAAAATCACTGAAATTCCGCGTCATATCTTCGTTCCGCATCTGAAGAATGCAGTTCGCCACAAAACGGGCCTCCTCTTCGGCAGAGGGCGTTGTTACGATATCCAGCAGATCCCCTTCGCCCAGATCGGACCACAATTTTTTGGTATGCCTCCGGGTATTTCCCGCCAGCACCGCATTGGCGGCACTCAAAATACGGGAGGTGGAGCGGTAATTCTGTTCCAGTTTGATGACTTTGGCCCCGGGAAACTGTTCCGGAAACGCCAGAATGTTTCCAATATCCGCACCACGCCAGGAGTAAATGCTCTGGTCATCATCGCCCACTGCACAGAGATTATGCGCTTCCCCCGCCAGCAGACGGACCACTTCAAACTGCGCCGCGCTGGTGTCCTGATACTCGTCCACCAGAAGATAACGGTAACGCTCCTGACACTTCTTCAACGCTTCCGGAAATTCCGTAAAAAGCCGCCAGACAAGCATCAGCATATCGTCAAAGTCGATCATGTTCTGCATTTCCAGCAGTTTCTGGTACTCTTCGTAAATACTGCCGATAATGACTTCATGATCCGTTGCGGCCCGGTTCCGTGCCTGCCGCGGCGTCAGCAGTTGATTTTTCCAGCCGCTGATCATGGCAATGGTTTCCGGTACACTGAATGTCCCCGGAAGCAGCCCCAGACTGGCGCCAGCCTGTTTTACCAATCCCTGCTGATCCGAATCGTCCGCAATGGTAAAGCCCGGCAGATACCCCAGAAGTCCCGCTTCCCGCCGCAAAAGACGGACACAAAAACTGTGAAATGTGCCCAGTGTAACTGCTTTTGCCTGTTCCGGATCCACCAGTTGGGCAAGGCGTTCCCGCATTTCCCGTGCCGCCTTGTTGGTAAAGGTCAGCCCCAGAATGTTTTCCGCCGGGATTCCCCGCGCCAGCATCCCCGCAATACGGAAGGTGATCACACGGGTTTTACCGGTTCCGGCTCCGGCAAGCACCAGCACCGGTCCCTCAATAGTGGAGGCGGCATCTGCCTGTTCCGGATTCAATCCGGCATATATTTCTTCCGGGGTCATTTACGCTCCGGTCCCTTTCCTGCAAAAATGTTCTTTTTCAGGCGTAATATACAGCATATTGACCTCTTTCGCAAATTAGATATGCACTTTTTTACATTCCCCATTTGACAAATCATAAAATTCGTGTATTGTATAGTTATTCTCAAGCATTTTTGTGCAACACACTCAAGTGCCAGCGTGGCGGAATGGCAGACGCAGTTGACTCAAAATCAACCGGTAACAACCTTGTGGGTTCGACTCCCACCGCTGGTACCAATTTTTTTTCCCAAAAAATGAACTCCCTTCGGCGGGTAGCACCCGCTGGCATGTGGTCGGCTGTCGGGCTTGCGCCCTCTCGAGCCTCCAATAATGCAATGCCGATACTGCGGCAAAGAATGTCGGACTTGTCGGACTTGTCGGACTTGTCGGACTTGTCGGACGATTGGCACTTGGTGCAGAGTGTGCCATGTTCCCCGGAATTTCCAAAGCACATAGCGCAGCAGTAGGGCAGAACATCCCTGTGCATTCTCTAACACACGGGGCGAGGCCCTTCGGTGCCGAGCGCGCAGGGGCCTAGGGAGGGAATCGCTGCACAGCGGTGCAGCGACAGCCCCCAAAATATTGGGGGCTGC
>JAFTIA010000056.1 GCA_017457105.1 Lentisphaeria bacterium
AAAAATCAGCAAGCAATCAGCTTGCGATTTTTTCCGGGGCCTTACGGTTCAGCGTAAGAAGTGCGCTGAACCCAGCCTCGCAGAGACCAAGTGCACAGCAAATAAATTGCTATATAGAAAAATCAGTCATTGTTTAGTACAGAGCCAAATGAAAAAGCAGGACATCAGTTTTGACAATGAAGAAGTTGTATTTTATCCAGCGTGTTCCAGTGGGGGTGGGTCTTGGAGCCTTTGAATCGGAACCGGAGAAAATCCACCTTTTGCGGGGCGGCAAAACGGATGGGGGTCAGCATGCCGGAAACCGGATCGGTTTCGCCCCCGGCAATGATTTGCCAGTTTTTGCCGTCATCAGATTTTTCCACCACAAAGGGGACCTGCATGGATACTGCATAAAGATCCATGCCCCGCAACTGTTTCGGTTCCAGAAAACGCACCGTGAAAAATGCGTTTGGGGAATTGTGTATCCAGCGGGATTTCCCGGTAAACAGCCCCAGTGCCGATTGGCCGTTGGAACTTGTCACATGGAAACAATCCATGGTACTGTTCCCCCCGTAAGTCACCAGTTTTTTTGCCGGATCACTGTGGGTATTCAGCCCCAGTACACTGCCGAGATTTTCCGCTTCCGTCAGGATTTTTCCCTGTTGCTGAATATGATCCAGCGGGATCTCCCGCCCCGCAAGACGGATGCCGCTTGGGGTGATATGTACCTTTTTCCCCATGCATGCCATGACTGCCATACTGTCCACATAGAGTTTGCCGGACCTTTCCACCGGCGTGATGCCCGGAACTCTTTTGTTGTTCAGAATGACTTTGTTTCGCAGTTCCGGTGTGGGGATCGCCTGATCGGTACAGGGGGCGATCTTTTTCCCGGATCTCCCGGGGCGGATGGTGTATTGCCCCGCAGGAAGTTTGGCAAAAAAGGTGTGTTTTCCCGGTTGAACAGTTGCGTATCCCACGCCCTCAATGGTCCAGTTCCCCGGCGCAAGGTCTGCCAGGAGAACACAGCCCGCCGCTTCAAAAGAGAAGGGATGGCTGATCAGCCCGCCATTATCCGCCATGGCAAGAAGCCAGTCTTTGATCCGGACGGTGTACGCTTCGCCGGAAACCGATGTTTGCACCGGGTACTGTTTCCCCGATGAAATCTGCATGATGCAGGTAAAATCTTTTTCTCCTTTGCGTGCCGGGAAGAGGATCCTGCTTGCGGGGCGTTCCGGGTAGGGCGGCATGTACTGTTTCCCGAAAACATTGGTCGCCTGTTTCCCGGAAAGGATTTCCGGCGTGACTTGCGGGCGGAGCATTGTTACAGACAAGTACCCCGGCAGTCCCGGAATATGATCACTTGCAAGCTGTACTCCTCCGGGAGTTTTCAAAACCTTACAGGGGGTATTGACCTGAAAATATTTGGTAAACACAGATTCCACCCTGTCCGCCACGATCACCGCTCCGGGAAATTCCGGATCGTTGAAGTTCAGGAAATAGAAACTCCGGATATGTTTTTCCAGCCGCCCTTTGGGGTAAGAGGCTGTCATATCTGTTTTCAGGAGCGTATAAAGCGGGCGTTCCGCCACCGGGCCGAAGTCTGCCGCCAGCGTGTCGGCGAAACGGTTTCCTTTTTGATGAAACCCTGCTGCTGTGATGATCGCCCGGCCCTGCCGCTGACCGCCGTCATTGCCGCCGGGTGTGATTTCTTTAGGGTCATGCACCAGCATGGCAGAGTGGGCAACGGTGCGTTTCCCGAACCCCGCATCGTAGGGGACTCCGAAAATTTTGTATTGGCCGATGTCGCCAGCCAGCAAGCCCCGGTACCAGATTTGAAATGTCCCTGTATCCCGGTGGGCATGACCCGCCAGATTGAACTCTTTGGCATTGAACTCCAGAACCGCATCATTGGCGGCAAAAGCTGTATTCCAGCCGGTACGCATATTCATGGAGGAAAAAACGCCTTTCTGATACCGCGTAAGAGGCAGTTTTTGATAACTTTCCGCCGGTTTTACATGAGGATCAAACCAGGCAAGGATCTGTTCCGGCGTAGCTTCATAGCCTCTGGTTTTTGCCACATCCAGCATGTGCCGGACATAATACGGGTTTCCGCTGTGGGCGGCCGCAAGTGCGGCGCAAAAGGCACTGTTGCCCCGGTCTGTCCAGTTGTCCCCGTTGTTGAAATGGGAGCCGTCCGGCAGGGTATTGTAAATAAAGTGCATATATACATCATCAATGCCGGGATGGAACACCGGTTTTCCGGCGTTGAACATTTTGTAATGGAGCGCACTGAAGAGATCTCCCTTGAATCTCCCCACGGCGTAAGCCGCCCCTTCCGCATGGCGGCCGGAGGAAAATTCCATGAGCCGCTGGGGGACAAGCTGTTCCAGGACCCGGTAAGCGCAGTAACGGTACGGTACAGGGTCTTCATCGTAAATGGCAATGGCCCATGCCGGCAGATAACTGTGGCTCTGGGCGCCGTTGCCGTGGCCGTAAGTGATGTGCTGGGCAAAGGGGGGATACCCGGTTTGCATGGTATGGGCAAAGAAATCCATACGATCTTGCATCAGTTTTTTCTCTGCATCGGTAAAACGGTCATACGCCCAGTCGTATGCCAGGGCGGTGGAGTAAAGCATTTCTCCGTGATTGTAATAATAAAAGGCGGCTTTGACAAAGTTGAGCCGCTTGAGGTAGTCGATCAGAAGTTTGCGTCCGGACTGGAAATACTTTTCTTCCTGCGTGATCAGGAAGGCAAAAAATTTGGCTCGGACAAGTTTGCAGACGGTGGCGTTGTAGCCCAGTGCTTCGTCCGGCTTGACATTGATTTGATATTCTTTATCGGCATCCTGAAGCAGTTTTTCCCAAAGGGTTTTATTGGGTTCCCGTTTCAGGTTTTCCCGTACACGGGGCAGGGTTTCCGCTGTGATCAGCACCCGGGGGCGGCTTTCCGGCGGCACGATAACAGGTTTGTAATTTTTTGCCGTCGCCGGAACTTTTACATTCCGGAAGGGGTGGATGCGGAACTCGTGGATCCTGACCTGATCTTTCAATACGGAGTCATACGTGTCGTACCGGAGAACATGTTTTCCCTTTTTGTAATGCCATAAAAGCATCATGGGAGAGAGGGTGCGGTCCATGGGGTTGTAGTTGCGGATCATGGAGCTGCACCACGGGCCGCCATCCATGGAGACCCGGACGGATGCGCCGAACCGGGGATGCCGCGGGCTGGTTATCACGGCATCGATCTGCCACAAACCATCATAAGGCAGGGTAAATTCTGCTTGTTTTCCGTCTGTGAGAGCCACGATTTCATCACTGGCGGGGCGGGAGGCGGATCTTGCCGCCGGAGTCGTTTTTTTCTTCGGCAATGCGGCGGGGCGTATGCCGTTGATACAGGTTTCCGGACTGAAATTTTCCACTTTCCGCAACTTCAAATTACGCACAAGGGCGTGTCCGGTCCCTTTTTGGGGTGTCCAGACAAAAATCAGCATTTTTTTCTGATCCGGCTTCCATTCCACGCCGAGAATGTTTTTCCCGGGAAGCAATGGGAGGTTTCTGCCGGAGATTTGAATAGCCGCAGAGCCGGTCTTTTTGCCGTCGATTGCAACCGCGTCGCAGGAAAGCTCATATTTTGCCCCCGGTTCTCCGGGGAGGATCTGCAGATAGCCGGAGCCTTTGTCGCTGGAATCGTCTTCCAGTTTGAGAGCCTTTTTCCCATCGTCAAGCGTGACTGTCTGCGGGGCGGCAAGTCCTGTGGAATAGCGTTTCCACCCGGCGGGAGTTCCCTTGTCCGCCCCTTGAAAATCCGGGTTGATCAGCAGATTTTCTGCTGGTGAGGTGATCGCTGACACAAGGACAATGGCAAAAAGAAACGGAATTTTCATTTTTTTCTGTTCTTCTCCTGAATGGCATCCACGCAACGCTGATAATACTCATCCCAGGTGGAAATGCCGAATTCTTCGATCATCTGTTTACTGGAAACGCTTTTCAGCTCGCTGGTGACCAGTGCCGGCCCCAGATGACCGGGATCGGAAATGGTGACACCTCTGCCGTATTTTGCTTTCAATTTCAAAAGTTTGGGAGCATTGTTGTCCCCGATATGCACCACCTGATAATCCAGATTGAGGGCGGCTGTGACCGTATCCGTGTAATTGGTGGTTTGAGCGATGACTTCGCCCACCGGATTGATGACGGTACACTGCCCGAAGGCAAATGCCCCGATGAAATAACTGCGGCTTTCATACGCCCAGAAATTCTGGATCATCCCCCCGTGGTAACGGCTGCCGAAAACCGTCAGCTGCGGCCGTTCTCTGAAACAAAGGGGCATTTCCTTGTAGAAATTGAGGTCCCAGCAGAGCAGGGGGACGATTTTTCCGATGTCGGTTTGGATGACTTTGGGCTCTCCTGCGATCCGCCCGCTGTGGATTTCCGGGATGGTGACAAATGTTTTGTCATACATTCCCAGTGTTTCCCCGTTGCGCCCGATCAGCTCCATGGAGTTGGCAAATTTGCCACCCCCCAGATCCCGCAGACAGGGGAAGGCAATGATACAGCCATTTTCCCGGGCAGTTTGAGTCATGTATTCCCGAACCCGGGGATCGAACCCGTTTTTCGTGCCGCGGATCTGATTGGCGGCTTCCGGGAGGACGATCAGGTCCGGCTTGTCCGGCAGCATTTTATCGATTTTATTTTTCCAGTACCCGGCGATGTCGCCGTCCGTCACAGTGTTGGAGTTCCCGTTTGTTACGGCGACAACGATGCGTTCAGGCTTGTCTTCCGGTTGATACAGCGTCATAAAAATCCTCCGTTAAAAAAAAATCAGCGGGTCGCCTGCTTGACAAAATTGCCTTCAATGACCGGGCCGGGTTCATCGTCCAGATGTTTTTTCATCACTTTCAGCTTCAACTTCAGCTGGTGGGTGATGGGGGCGCGGATCACATAAACATTATCTTCCCCGCTGGTTTCCGGAATAATGACGCCATCATAAGCATTCAAGGCGTCGATGAAATTTTTGACATTTTCCATTTCTTCCAGCTGGTATTGCCGGATCTCCTCCCGTACCGCCTGATCGCCGGTTTTTACATAACGGTGGATGGCTTCCTGATTGCGGAACCCGTTGACATCCGTCATGATCATGCACTTGAAGACCCGCATACGGGCGGCGATATCCGCCACGGCTTGCCCCGGATCTTTCACTGCTGCAATCATTTCAAGCAAAGCATCCACTTCTTTACAAAGTTCCAGCCCGCCCGCCGCAAGGCGTACCATGCTTTCATCCGTCACCCTCTGCTCAAATCCGTAATAGGAGATGTCATAGAAAGAGGGATCCGTTTCTCCTGCATGGAATTCAATGGGGCGGTACCATGCGGTATCTTCATATTCCAGCGTGTAAGGATTCGGCACCTGGGGACTTACCAGATGGCGGAAAAGGGTTCTTCCGGAAACAAAGAAGTGGGTCGTCCAGTTGGTTCCGGCATTGTTGTAATGGCAGCGGATCTGATCGCAGGCATCCCAGACTTTCAGGAGAAGTTTTGCCTGTTCCGGGGTGTCGGTCCACGCTGCGGCACGGTCGGCAAGGAGTTTTTCCAGATCGATTCTGCCATCGTTGTACTGCCACTCCCGGATGACTTCGTTGTTGATGAAGTTGGGCACAAATGTCGCCGTGGTAAGGCCGCCCCGGTTGGAGAAGGAACGGACGCCGATTTTGGTGAGGCTTTCCAGCATTTCCGCACAGCGGCGGGGGAAGGGCATCCCCTGAAAGGGCCCGAGAGGTTTCCACGGATTGCTGATATTTTCCATCTGCAAGGTGACTTGCCGGTTCAGCTCCTTTTTTGCCCAGTCCTGCAATTCGGTATCCGGCCGTTTTTCCTCCGCAAGGTAGGGGGTGGTGTAGTTTGCCTCGTACTCTGCGGGCAGTCCCCGGAGAATATCTTTGGCTTCGCCCAGCGGATCATCTTCCGGCTTGATATGTCCGTAGAAATACCAGTTCAGACAAACATTGACACGGCAGGCCGGATTGACTTTTGCTGCCCCCCTGCGGATGGCGCCCAGCAGGGCGTTGACACTGGTGCTGACACTTTGACGGCGGCCGAAGATCGGCCCGTTGGGGCCCATGTAGTTCCGGTTGCTCCACGGCATGGCGGCGCAGGAATCGTTGGTCCAGACATCGATCAATTCCAGATCCGGCACCTCTTTCAGCAGATTTTCCGCCAGCTGTTCGTAGTGTTTTTGAACCAGCGGATGATTGGGGTCCAGCGCGTATTCGGCTTCCCCGGAATAGCTCGCCAGATCGCAGCGGGAACCGCGGATTTCCGGGATCTTGTCAAACAGTGTTTCCGGAACGACACGGGGTTCAAAGACTTGAATGATGGGTTTCATGCCGTACTTACGGACAAGCCTGACACATTTTTTGAGTTCCTTCAGGTTGTCCCGGAGCATTTCATCGGGGTAACTTCCCCGGATCAGATCGGATTCCACAAACATGTCAAGGGCGGCGGAGTAAAAACACCACCACTGGTATTTATCCCGCCACGCCCGCCGGGTCTTTACCTGAATGGGAATGGCTTCAAACAAACGGTTGACTTCAAAGGTGCGGATCCCGGTACGGGCGGTATCCCGGATATGGGTTTCCAGATCAAAATTGTCGGCGGTACGGTTGAAGCCAAGAGCATAATCGTCAAAAACATTATCAAATTTGGCAAGAAACGCTTTGCGGATACCGGTGGGAACAGCCGTTTTCCAGTCCATGCAGTCCTTGAGTTCCAACGCGGCATTTACAATGTCAACAGGTTCATACCCGCAGACGGTGCAGCCCTTGCCTGCCGGGAAAATACCTTTCCACGGAGCATCATCGGGTATGGAAGAATTTTCCGGCAAAAATTCTGCACCGCCGATATTCAGTGCATCGGCTTCCGGGGTGACAGCTGTTTCAACAGCAAGTTTCCATTCGCTGCCCAGCCACAAGGAAAAATCATTCAACTTTGCCTGCGCCGCCTGTGATAAAACGATTTTTTTGAAATCCATTTGCAATGTTTCCTTTCAAAGATTGATTTTTTTTGCTTGTTTTAAGAATAACTGTTTTTTTCTGCCGGGGCAATGCCGGAGAAGAAAATTTTGCGGCAGTTCGGAAAGAAAATTATTTTTTATTTTGCTGAAAACAGGTGTTTTTATTGTTTAACTCATTCATAATAAACACAAATCTTGTAAAAGTGAAAGCTCTTTCGGCACGGCGGCTGTTCCGGAAGTTGAAAAAGCCCCGGGGAGATGCTATTTTATAAGGTGTTTACTTGAAGGGATCAAAATGGAAATAGGGTTCAACAAACCGTGCATTGCGGGCCGGGAACTGGAATACATCGTTCAGGCGGTGGAGAATTGCCAGCTTTCCGGTGACGGGCCTTTTACTGCCAGATGCAGCCGTCTGCTGGAAACCTGTCTGGGGGCGGAAAAGATCCTGCTGACCCATTCCTGCACCGCCGCATTGGAAATGGCGGCCCTGCTGTGCGATATTCAGCCCGGAGATGAAGTGATCGTACCCAGTTACACCTTTGTTTCCACGGTCAATGCTTTTGTTCTACGTGGCGGCGTGCCGGTTTTTGCAGATATCCGGCAGGATACATTGAATATGGATGAATCTCTGGTGGAAAGTTTGATCACCCCCCGTACCAAAGCCATCGTGCCGGTGCATTACGCCGGGGTGGGGTGCAATATGGATGTATTAAATGCCATTGCGGAACGCCACGGATTGCTGGTGGTGGAAGATGCCGCACAGGGCGTGGGGGCCAAATATAAAGGCAAAGCACTTGGGACCATCGGGCACCTGGGGTGTTACAGTTTCCATGAAACGAAAAATATCATTTCCGGCGAAGGCGGAGCATTGGCGGTGAACTTCCCGGCGTTCCGTGACCGTGCGGAGATCCTGCGGGAGAAGGGGACGAACCGTTCCGCCTTTTTCCGGGGCATGGTGGATAAATATACCTGGGTGGATACCGGGTCCAGTTATCTGCCCGGGGAACTGGTGGCGGCATTTCTCTATGGGCAGCTGGAAAAAGCAGATACGATTTTGCAGAAAAGGTTGGCGGTATGGCAGAATTACCATGCTCTGCTGGAAGATCTGGAATGTTCCGGCAGGATTCGCCGCCCGGTGATCCCGGAGGAGTGTGAACACAATGGGCACATGTATTATATTCTGACTTCCGGTTTGGAAGAACGCTCCCGGCTCATTGATTTTCTGCGTGAACGGGGAATACAGGCGGTGTTCCACTATGTACCGCTGCACAATTCCCCCAAAGGCAGGGGATTTGCCGGGGAGTTGGCGCTGCCGGTCACGGAAAAGATGGCAGACCGTCTGTTGCGGCTGCCCTGTTACAACACGCTGACTCTGGCGGAACAGGAAGCTGTTTCCGGGGCATTGCACGCATTTTACGGTGCGTGATCTCTTGCAACTTCTCCATTCTGCTGTATATTATAACTGAATTTTATCAGAGGAGAGAGGTGTATTTATGAAACCTGTGGAAATGGTCAAGACTGTTTTTTTTGTTTTGTTGGCGGCGGCATTTTTTATTGTGCCGTGGTGTTGTAAAGAGGCCCGGAATTATGCGCCGGGGCTGGCAGTGGTGGCGGGGGTGCTTTTTTCCGTCACGCTGGGGAACCCTCTGCAGAAATATACCGGTAAAATGACTTCTCAAATGCTGGGTGCCACCATTGTGGGGATGGGGTGCGGCATGAATCTTATTGAAGTTCTCCGTGCCGGGGCAAACGGCTTTCTTTATACGGCAATCGGGATCTCTGCCGGGATCGGCTTGGGGGTTTTTGTGGGGAAACGGCTGGGATTGAGCCGGGAATCCATGTATCTTGTGAGCGTAGGGACCAGTATTTGCGGCGGCAGTGCCATTGCGGCGGCGGCGCCTGTTTTGAAAGCCAAGCCGCACGATATAGCCTTGGCTTCGGCAACGGTTTTTGTGCTGAACGCCATTGCACTTCTTGTTTTCCCGAAAGTGGGGCATGTCCTCGGGTTTACGCAGGAACAGTTCGGCTACTGGGCGGCTCTGGGGATCCATGACACCAGTTCTGTCGTGGGGGCCGGGCTTGCGTATGGGGAAACGGCTTTGGAAGTTGGTACAACTGTAAAACTTGCCCGTGCTTTGTGGATCGTGCCGGTAACCATGTTTCTTTCCATGTTTGTGGCGGAACGGGAGCCGGGGGAAGGGCGCAAGTTCCGCTTTAAAGTGCCGTGGTTCATTCCGTGGTTCATTGTGGCGGCGGCGATCGTTACATGGATCCCGGCAACGGCGGCAGTCGGCAGTGTGATCAAGGATATTTCCAAGTTTCTCATGATCACCACCTTGTTCCTGATCGGCGCCAATTTGAGCCGGAGCAAACTCAAGGAACTGGGGATCAAACCGGTGATCCACGGGATCATCCTCTGGCTGATCCTTGCCGGCGGCTGGTGTTTTGCCATCTGGAGCGGCTGGGTCAACTGCGTGAAATAAATATTTGCAAACAGTCGTGATATTATTGTAAAATATTGCACTCGTGCTACATTAAAAGTGCGTATGTAAAAGATTTCCCGTTTGCCGCCGGGGAATCCGGAGAAGATTATTGAGCTTGCGGCAGAACAGGTAAAACATGAGTCAAGTCAATTACAGCGGATTGCAGTGTTTGCAGGTGCTTTTTTCGCGGGTACGCCGGGGTGTGAATTTTTCTGCTCTGGTGCCGCAAAAAGTACAGGAGCAATATTTGCAGGAGCCGGTCACTGTGCTGATGAATCTGGCACAGGCTCAACAGTTACGCCCGGAAAAGATTACTGGGGAAGAGTCTTTGCTTTCGTACAGCGGCCCGGCATTGTGCCGGTTGAAAAATGACCGGTGGATTTTGTTGTTGAACAGCCGCCAGTTGAATAAGGAGGACGGTGTGCCGATTTTTGACCCCGCACAGGGGAAAAGTGCCATTGCGGTTCCTTCTGCCCAGTTGAAGGAGCGTCTTTCCGGGGAAAGTATCATTTTTCACAACCTTGCACAGATCGATGCGGCCAAACATTCCCGGCTGACGGCTTTTGTGGCGGTGGCGCACCATCATAACAGTTCCGTGGATATCCGGGAAATCATGCACGAATATGCCGTGGGGGATGAAGAAGTCCGGGAACCTCTTTTCCGGCAGATCGCAAGCGATAATCACTTTAAAACCAGAAAAGTCCGTTTGTCCTGGGAGAAATTGAACTCCAGTTCTTCTGTGTTCCCCTGTGTAGCGGTAAAGCAGGATGGCAAGTATGCGGTCCTTTGCGGGTTCCGGAAAAAAGACAGGGAAAGTCCGGAGGTGGAGGCCGTGATCGTGGATCCGGTGTCGGAACGCTACAATACTCCGGAACACTTTGACTTTCTTTCCCGGGAAGAGTTTGAAAAGAATTTTACCGGACAGTTCATTCTGCTGAAGAAGATCTACTCTCTCTCTGATGAACAGCAGCCGTTCAGTCTGCGGTGGTTTATTCCGGAATTCATCAAAAACCGGGCGATTTTCGGAGAGATCGCACTTATGGTCGCATTGCTGACCGTGTTTTCTCTGGTGATCCCGCTGTTTTTCCAGATCGTGGTGGATAAAGTATTGGTCAATCAGGCGTACAATACGCTGAATGTCCTCTGGGTGGGGATGCTTGTGGTGGTTGCGTTCAATGCGCTGGTGAACTTTATCCGCAGTTATCTTCTGCTTTTTGCCACCAATAAGATCGATATTTCCACGGCCACCAAAACCTTTACGCATTTGATGCGTCTTCCGGTGGACTTTTTTGAGCGGGTCCCCTCCGGCGTACTGCTGAAACACATGCAGCAGACGGAAAAGATCCGGGGCTTCCTTTCCGGCAATCTTTTCTTTACGGTATTGGATGTTCTGGCTCTGTGTATTTTCATTCCGTTCCTGTTGTTTTACAGTGTTACGCTGACATTGATCGTGCTGGGGGTGTCGGCAGTGATGGCACTGGTCATTGCCTGTCTGATCAAGCCTTTCCAGCGGCGGCTGGATGAACTGTATCAGGCTGAAGGCAAACGCCAGAGTATGCTGGTGGAAACCATCCACGGGATCAAAACGGTAAAATCTCTGGCACTGGAACCGGTGGAACGGAAAATTTGGGATGATTCCACAGCTTACGCCATCAAGTCTTATTTCCGGGTGGGGAAGATCTCCATGACAGCCCAGAGCATCAGTCAGATGTTGGAAATGTTTATGACCATCTGCGTGATCGGTGTGGGGGCTCATCTGGTGTTCAACCATGTAATTACCATCGGGGCATTGATCGCCTTTCAGATGTTGGCGAACCGGGTAACTTCTCCTCTGGTCAAACTGGTGGGGTTGATCCATGAATATCAGCAGATTGCACTCTCCGTCCGTATGCTCGGTGTGGTGATGAATACGCCTGCGGAACCGGCAGGCGGAGGCGTGCGGAATCCCTTGAAGGGCGGGATCGAGTTTGATAATATCACTTTCCGTTACCGTCCGGATCTTCCGGAAGCGATCAAGCGTTTCTCGCAGGACATTCCTGCCGGCTCCACCATTGGTTTTGTGGGCCGTTCCGGCTCCGGGAAGACTACGCTGACCCGGCTTCTGCAGGGCTTGTATCCTGTTACGCAGGGGGTGATCAAAATTGACGGGATCGATATCCGGGAAATCGACAAGACCCATCTGCGGCGCAACATCGGTGTGGTGCTTCAGGAAAACTATTTTTTCAGCGGCACGGTCCGGGAGAACATCGCTCTTCCCAAACAGAATGCCACGCTGGAAGAAATCATTTACGCCGCCAAACTTGCCGGGGCGGATGAGTTTGTGCAGAAACTTCCCCGAGGTTATGATACCAAATTGGAGGAAAATGCCGCAGATCTTTCCGGCGGGCAGAAACAGCGTTTGGCCATTGCCCGGGCCCTGCTGACCAATCCGCCCATTCTGATTTTTGACGAGGCCACCAGTGCGCTGGACCCGGAAAGTGAAGAGGTGATCCGGCGTAATTTGAAGAGTATTGCCCGCGGCAGAACGGTGTTGATCGTTTCCCACCGCTTGAGTATTGTCAGCCATGCGGATCGGATCCTTGTGCTGGATCACGGCGAATTGAGTGCAGCCGGGACGCACAGGGAATTGCTTGCGCAGCCGGGGATCTATCGTGAATTTTGGAATCAGCAGATGAAAGGTGAGGATTGAAAATGGCAGAAACACCTCCCAATGAAATTATCGATTTCCAGTCGGACGCACTGGAGATCAAGAATCAGAAATTGCCGCTGGCGGTGCGGCTTTGCGTTTGGATGCCGCTTTTGCTGGTGGTTCTGGCCATCACCTGGGCCTGTCTGGCGCAGATGGATGTAGTTGTGCAGGGGCAGGGGAAACTGGTTACCAATGTTTCCACCATTGTCATGAAGCCTCTGGAACGCTCCGTGATCCAGAAGGTCAATGTGCAGATCGGGGATGTGGTGAAGAAGGATCAGGTGCTTATTACCTTTGATCCGGCATTCAACACTGCCGAAGCGGAGCGGTTGAAAAACGACTTGAAACTGCTGGAAGCGCAGGTGGCCCGTTTGCGGGCGGAATTTCAGCAGACGGATTATGTGCCGACAAAAGACCAGTTTGCACAGTGGCAGAGTGCGATTTTCAAGCAGCGCAGAAATTATTATCAGGAACGGATGAACTATTTTGCGGAAGCTTTGTCCCAGATTGCGGCTTCCCAGAAGAGCAAGCAGGACAGTCTGCGCAAACAGCGGGAGCGGCTTGCCGCCATGGTCAAACTGGAAAAAATGTTCAGCAGTTTGCGGGAAAGCAAGGCCGTTTCTTTGAAGGAATTGATCGAAGTATCCATTTCCCGTATGGAGATGGAAGCCACGGTGGATCAGTTGGAGAACGATATTCTGGAACTGGATCACCGGCGGGGGACCACTACGGCTGAAAAGAATTCCTTCATTCAGGAATGGCGGAACAGTATTGTGGAAGACATGGTTTCTGCGGACCGGAATCTGACCGCTACACGCAAGGATTATGACAAAGTCGCCCAGTTGATCGAATATGTGTATCTGCGTGCGCCCTGTGATGCGGTTGTCCACGAGATCACGGCATTTTCGCCCGGGTCCGCAGTGCAGGAAGCGGAAGCATTGATCACCCTGATCCCGCTGGTGGATGATATTGAAATGGAAGCGGAGATCCGCCCTCAGGATATCGGCAAGATCCATCCCGGCAGTACGGCACGGATCAAACTGAATGCGTATCCGTTCCAGAAACACGGCACGCTGGATGGCGTAGTCCGGAATATTTCGGAAAACACATTGCAGAAAAACGGTCAGGGGGCAAGTTTTACCTATTACCGTGCCCGGTTGACTGTCAGCGGAAAATTGCGTGCTTTGCAGGGTGAATTCCGGATGATCCCCGGGATGGAAGGTTCCTGTGAGATCAAGTGCGGCCGCCGCCGGGTCATTGAATATGTGATCTATCCCTTGATCAAAGCATTTGACGAAGCCGCCCGGGAGCCGTGACCCCGGCAGGAAGCGGCAGGATTTACTGCAAAAGAAGACAGTCTTGACAGGCTGTCTTTTTTTTACCCCCGGAGAAGTGTTTTTTTTGATATTATTCGCTGTGAATAGCGAATATATCCATAAAAGTGAGCGATTTTGTCCATTTTTTTTAATGTTTCACAGGTTATAGTATGATGGTGAAAACATTTAAAAAGGAGCGCAGAATGTTTATACAGGAACTTGCCCGGCAGACACCTGTTGCCGGGGAATTTGATGTTGTAGTATGCGGCGGCGGTCCAGCCGGATGTGCGGCGGCGGTTGCAGCGGCACAGGAAGGCGCAAAAACATTGATGCTGGAGCGTAACCAGTATCCGGGCGGGATCTGGACGGCTGGCGGTATGCCGTGGATCATTGATCATCAGGGGAAAACGGGCCTCATGGGGGCGTGGCGTGATGCTTTGCAGAACATGGGCGGGCGCATCAATCCCCCCCGGGGAACTTTGGGGGTTCCTCCGGAAGCGGTGAAAGGATTTCTGGAAGATCAGTTGATTTCCGCAGGCGTTTCCTTTCAGTACGGGACCATGGTCGCCGCTGTGAAAAAAGAGGGGCGGCAAATCACGCATGTCATTACGGAATCCAAATCCGGGCGTCAGGCATGGGCAGGCAAAGTTTTTGTGGATTGCACCGGTGACGGGGATACGGCGGCACTTGCGGGGTGCGGATTTGATTTTGGCAATGCTTCCGGTACGCCCCAGCCAGCCAGTTTGAACGCCTTCGTCTGCGGTTTGGATCTGGAAGAGGTTGCGCCGTTTCTGGTTCCACACGGTAAGATCCCCCTGCGGGATCTTTTGACGGAACTGGGTTGCCCCCCCAGTTACGGGATGCCTTCTATTTTTCATTTCGGACAGGGGATCTTCGGGTGGATGACCCATCATGCGTATCATGTCAAGCCCGATGATGCGGCAAGTGTGACTGCGGCCGCTGTGGCGGGGCGTCAGGAATTGCGACGGCAGATCGGAGCGTTGCGGAATCACGGCGGGATCTGGAAGAATCTGGCACTGGTGACAACGGGAGCCTGTCTGGGGATCCGGGAAGCACGGCGGATCCATTCTTTGCGGAATATTTCGCTGGATGATTTCGGGAAACCTGCCGAGCCGGGAGTCAGCGTTTGCCTTTCTTCCGTACTGCCGGATGTGCACGGGACCGATCCCGGGATCACCAGAGGGATCGAAAAACAGGTGCGGGAATTGAAGCCCTGTCTGGCGATCCCGTGGCAGTCGCAAATTGCGGCTGATTGTGATAATCTGGCTCTTGCCGGGCGTTGTATCGGCGGGGATTTTCAGAGTCACGCCAGTTACCGGATGACCGGTACGGCGGTATCGTTGGGTGAAGCCGCCGGCCGTGGTGCGGCATGGGCGGCCGCCACCGGAAAAATGTTGTTTGAGTGGGACGAGGTGCCTTTTTATGAAGGGATGAAGAGAATATGAAACTGCATTGGTTTGTTGTCGGGGCCGCATTGCTGGCGGCCGGTACACTTTATGCGCTGGACCGGGATTTCCGGGCAGTGGGGGATGGCAAAGATGCGCCGCAGGAATTGGCGGTTTACCGCCGGGGTGCCGGATATACTTTTATGGTCCGGACGGACGGCAGAGCTGCAAAGATCCGGGCACACCGTAACGGGAAAGAACTTTTTACTTTGGAGTCAGACGGCATGGTGACTGTTGCCGGAAAAAAGACGGCGGCTGTTCCGGTGCTGAAAGGGAAAACGCATTGGGGATATTTTGTGCCGGATACGGTTTCCGGGGCGAAAGTGAATGACTTTGTGGATGTAACGGTATCTTATACCGGGAGTAACGCTCTTCTGCCGGATGCGGTGGGTTCTCCTTTGCGGATCTCCGGCAGAAAAGGGCGGGAATACAACTGGAATATGGAAGAAACCACCATTCTGGAGCAAATCAGCAATACCCGGCTGGATTTTACGGACTTTGCCTACGATATTCCAGCCTCCGGATGTGCTGATCTTGTTTCCGGGACGGCGGAAATCCGGGAGGGCAACCTTGTGCTGACGGCTGTATTGCGGGAGGATATGCCCTGCACCATGCGGATTTTGCTGGATACCGTGCCGAATGCCGGATACTCCGGTGACGGAGCCGATTTTATGCTTGAAAATGCAGGACTTGCTCAATTTACGGGTTCTCACGCCCGGGAGTGGAAGTGGAAACATTTGAAAAAAGTAGAGTACCGCCGTACCGGAGTCAAGTGCGAGTGGAGCATCCCTCTGAAAGAGATCCGCCCGGCAGAAGTCGGGCGTGTCCGGGTGCGTTTTACCGCCCGGACCAAAGCCGGGGTGGATGAAATGCCGTCGCAGGGGAAGATTTTCCCCATCCTGCGGCCCGGCAATCTTGCCGCCGCCGCCGGAACGGAAATGTCTGTTTCCGGATGTGCCCCCATGTATAAAGCGTATCCACTGACGGATGGTCAGACATCCCGCCGGATCCACTGGTGCTTTGAATCCTGGGCGTCCAACAGTGCGGACAAAGTGCGCTTTGCCCAGTTTGTTTTTCCGGCGGCAGTGCCGGTGCGGCAAATGGTGATCTGGTGGGAAGATCTCCCTAAAGACGTTGCCATCCAGACCATGAATAAGGTCGGGGAATGGAGCACTGTCTTTTCTAAAAATGCCGGGGGCAAGGCTTCCGGACAGGATTGGGTGGCCGCCGAAACCGGTGCTGTGGTGGTGGATGCCGCTGCGGATGCTGAAAAGAAGGCGGAAAAGATCGTGCTGCCGTTCCCTGCCGGTACGGTGACCAAAGGCGTGCGTATTCAGAGTACGCATGAATTGTGGATCCGGGAAATTGAGATCTATTGAGTGGGGAGGATAGAATAATGAAATATATCATGTTGTTGTTTGTTGGTATGATGCTGGCATGGACGGCTTCTGCCGCACCGGTCCCGCAGATGGAATTGCGAGATGCGGTCACCCGTGACCGCCTTGCCGCCGCTCCCGGCAGGATGGTGGAGGGGATCAGCTGGAATTGGAAAAAGTCCAGCCGTGCCGGAGCTGATTTGTATGATGTTGCCGTAAAGGTGGATGTGAAAAAGGATCGGGGCATTATTTTTACGGCAGGCATCCCTTTCTCCAGAAAAGGTGCGGAGTTTCTCCGGAATCCCTATGTCAGTGAAAAAATCACCCGGGAACAAATCTATGCCGAAAATTTTTATGACAATGTGACCGGCGGTCCGGAGGGGTGTTTCTCCCGTTATCCTGTGAACGCCGTTGCACATGGCAAAAAAGGTCTGGCACTGGCTGTGGATACGGATCTGCCCATCAAGCAGCGTATTGAATACGATGCGGAAAATCAGCGGTTCAACATCCATTTTGATTTTGCCGCAACGCCCTTGCAGAAAGAGATCCGGTTCCGTTTTGCCGTGTATGAGTTTGAAAACAACTGGGGCTTCCGTTCCGCATTGGCAAAATACTATGAGATCTTCCCGGAAAGTGTGAAACAGCGGATCACAGAACACGGTATTTGTGTAGCGTTTGCCAATACTTCTGCCATTCAGAAGCCGGAAGATTTCCATATCAAATTCCGCTGTGCTTTTTTTGAACCGGTGTGGAATGCGGAAAAGGGTGCTATGGAATGGCCCAATCGTATTCCGGGGCAGAAGATGACTGCCTCCAACCGGAAAGCTGGCGTGATGGTGTTCCGGTATCACGAGCCCGGCAGTTTCTGGATGGCCATGAAACCGGGGTCCCCCCGGACTTATGAAGCGGCCATGGCACAACTTAAAGAGATCGCCGCCCGGGGCAATACCAAGGCGCAGGCGATTCTGCAGGCACCCATGATGACAGCGGATGGCAAGTTCATGGTCTCTTTCTCCCGGCAGACCTGGAATGACGGCTGTGTGTGGAGCTGCTCCACGCTGCCCAAACAGGATGCTCCTGCCCGGTATGATTCCTATTATCTGGTCAGCGATAAGAAACTGGATACCTACAATAACGAGATCGGCGAAAATTTTGCGGGGGAGGAATATGACTCCATGGGCGGCTACATGCGGGATGTACTGGATTTCAATCCCGAATCCATGGCGGCGGCATCGTATCCCCTGGTGTATGATCTTGTGACCCGGCGAGCGGCTTTGAGTTTGCTGCTGATGCAGGCGGAATATGCCCGGTGGAGTTCGGATAAAGTTCATGCGCGGGGGCGTTATACTCTGGCGAACAATGTAAGGACAGCATTTATCGCCCGGAATTATGATGTTCTTGTCAGCGAAACCGACTGGCGGCGGGGCGGCAAGTGGAAGCCGCAGACCAAAGAGGAACTGATTTTTTACCGGGCTCTGGTCAAGGGCAAACCCCATTCGCCTCATTTGAATACCAAACTGGCGGATTTCCCGGTGAACGAGGTGGAAATTTATTTCAAGCGGATGATTTCCTTTGGTTATCTGCCCACCATTTTCAATGATCGCGGCAAGAACTATTTCCGTATGCCGGACGCGTATAACCGGGATCGGGAGGTTTTCAAGCGTTATATGCCCCTTGCCATCAAAATTTCGGAAGCCGGATGGGAGCCGGAAACTCTTGCCCGCAGTAATTTCCGGGATGTTCTGGTGGAACGGTACGGCAAAAAGTATCTCACGGTTTTGAATGACGGCGGTTCTGTACGCAATGTGGTTCTGACCATTGACGGCGTGAAAGAACCTCTGAAATTTACTATGAAACCCTATGATCTGCGGGTTTTTGATCTTACCGGGAATCCGGTGGAGTTTTAAAGTCTGCGGTGAGGAGAATGGACTGTCATGAGTTGGTATGATTGGCTGATCACAATATTACCGGTTTGTTTCATTCTGTATATTGCGTACTATGTGCGGCGGTATATCCGCGGAGTATCGGATTATCTGGCGGCAGGGCGCATTTGCGGGCGGTATGTATTGGGTGTTTCGGAACTTTCCAACGCATTGGCAGTCATTACTCTGGTCGCTTATGTGGAGATCCATTACAAGACAGGCTTTGCCCTGTCTTTCTGGCAGGCGGCATCTTTGCCGCTGGGGATCGTCATGAGTCTGACCGGTTTCTGCGTTTACCGTTTCCGGGAAACGCGCTCCATGAGTCTGGGGCAGTTTCTGGAAATGCGTTACAACCGGTCCTTCCGCATTTTTGCGGCGGCTCTGCGTTCGGTTTCGGAAATCCTTGCCAATATGATCATGCCTGCTGTGGCGGCACGGTTTTTTATCAGTTTTCTGGGATTGCCGGACCGGTTCAGCTTTTGCGGGATCGAGTTTTCAACGTATTTTGCTGTAATTTTCATCTGCCTTACGCTGGCGTTGAGTATTATCTACATGGGCGGGGTGCTTTCGATCATTGTGACGGATGTGATCCAGGGGATGTTCTGTTTCCCGATGATCGTGGTTTTCATTATTTTCTTTCTGCTGAAGTTTTCCTGGGGCGGACATATCATCCCCGTATTGGAAGACCGGATCGCAGGGGAAAGTTTTGTCAATCCCTATGATATAAAAAATCTGCGGGATTTCAATGTATTCTTTCTGCTGGTGACCTTCATTGCCATGGTCATGCACAAGGGCAGCTGGATCGGCGGCGGCAGTGATTCTTCTGCTGCCAAAACCCCGCATGAACAGAAAATGGCAGGAATCCTCGGCACGTGGCGGGGATCGGTGAATATTGTCTTTTTCCTGATCGTGGGGCTGGGGATCATTACCCTGATGCACCACCGGGATTTTGCCGGGGATGCCCGTGAAGTCCGGGTGAATATTGCCCAACGCACCGTTCAGCAGATCCTGCCGGATGATCCCGGAAAAGGGGCGGCTGTAATGACGGCTGTCCGGGCTGTGCCGGTAAAGGATCATGTGATCGGAATGGATGCGCCGTATTCGCAGAAGAACAATCCGGATACGCCGTATTTTGAAGCCGCCGGAAAGGTGTTTCAGGATATGGAAAAGGGCAATGCCCTGATGAAACAGTTCCGGACGCTTTTTCATCAGCTGATGCTGCCTATGGGGATGCGGCACATGTTGCCGGATGGTCTGGTGGGGCTTTTCTGCCTGATGATGGTGATTTTTATGGTTTCATCGGATGACAGCCGCATTTACAGTGCCTGTATCACAGTTACGCAGGATTGTGTGCTGCCTTTCTGCCGGGAGGATTTGTCGCCCAAAGTGCATATCCGCATCATCCGGATCGTTTCCGTAGTGATCGGTTTTATTTTTCTGGCCGGTTCCTGCTTTATGTCCCAGCTGGATTATATTCAGTTGTTTGTTACGATCATGTGTTCCATGTGGCTGGGGGGCTGCGGCCCGGTGATCCTCGGAGGGCTTTACAGCCGGTTCGGGACGGTGGCGGGAGCGTTTACTTCGCTCATTACCGGGATGCTGATGAGCCTTGCCGGGATCCTGCTGCAGCGGAACTGGCCGGATCATGTATATCCGTGGCTGAAACAACGGGGTTGGACGGAGTCCGTCGGGGCTTTTCTGGAAACGGTTTCCCGCCCGTTCCACCCGTGGGTGGTGTGGAAAATGGATCCGGTGGATTTTCCCATCAACTCTTATGAAATTTATTTCATTACCATGATCGTCTGTCTGGGGTTGTATATTGCCGTATCCTGCATGACCTGCAAAGAGCCGTTCAATCTGGACCGGATGCTGCACCGGGGGATCTATTCTGCGGAAGGGCAATCCCGCCCGGCAAGTCCGTGGACGTGGCAGAATCTCTGGAGCAAACTCATCGGTATCACGCCGGAATATACCAGAGGGGACCGGGCGATTGCCTGGAGCGTGTTCTGTTATTCCATTGTGTTCAAATTTTTCCTTGCCTTTGTGCTGGTACTGATCTGGAACAGATTTTCGCCCTGGCCGGTCAAGTGGTGGAGCTGGTATTTTCTGGTGGTATTTGTGCTGGTGCCGGGGATGGCGGCGGCGGTTTCCACGGTCTGGTTCGGTGTCGGCGGGATTCTGGATCTGCGGAAAATGTTCCGGGATTTGAAGGATCGCGTGGATAATCCGCTGGATAACGGGATGGTGGAGGGCCACGTTTCTCTGACGGACCGGGATGCTTTTGCGGCCGCAGAAAAAGAGCACCGCAGCCGGGAATAGCAGGGTTTGTCATAAAAATCCTCTTTTCCCGCTGCGATTTACAAAAAAATTCCGTGCAATTTCCGGAAATTGTGCTATAGTATGTTTGATTAAGGAATTTTTTCTGTAAAACAGCATAAGGAGATGTTCATAATGGGTCAGTATCGTACTCATACTTGCGGGGCACTGCGGAAAGCAGATGTCGGCAGCGATGTCCGGATCGCCGGATGGATCCACAGCGTCCGTGACCACGGCGGCGTTATCTTCATTGACTTGCGTGACCATTACGGCATCACGCAGGTGGTGATCAATCCTGAAAAGGCGTTTTATCAGGATCTGGACCGCTGGCGGGTGGAAACCTGTGTGGCGTTCGGCGGTAAAGTCGTTGCCCGCAGTGAAGGCACGGTGAACCCGAAACTTGCCACCGGTGAAATCGAAATTTCCGCCGATACCATGGAAATCCTGGGTGAAAGTGCGGTTCTGCCGTTCCAGATCGCCAAGGATGACAGTGCGCCGGAATCCACCCGTCTGAAATACCGTTTTCTGGACTTGCGCCGGGAAAAACTGCATAACAACATCCTGCTCCGCAGTCAGGTCATTGCCGAAATGCGCCGTTACATGACCGAAGCCGGATTCAACGAATTTCAGACCCCGATCCTGACTGCCAGCAGTCCGGAGGGTGCCCGTGACTATCTGGTTCCCAGCCGTCTGCATCCGGGCAAATTCTATGCTCTGCCCCAGGCTCCCCAGCAGTTCAAACAGCTGTTGATGGTGGCGGGTTTTGACCGTTATTTCCAGATCGCTCCCTGTTTCCGTGATGAAGATGCCCGTGCGGACCGCAGTCCCGGGGAATTCTATCAGCTGGATATTGAAATGAGCTTTGTGGAGCAGGACGATATTTTCAAGGTGGTGGAAGGCATGTTTGACAGTGTGTTCAGCAAGTTCACCACCAAGCCCTACACCAAGCCGCCGTTCCCCCGCATTCCCTACCGGGAAGCCATGGAAAAGTACGGCAGTGACAAGCCGGATCTGCGGAATCCCCTGTATATGATCGATGTTACGGAATCTTTCCGCGGCTGTGACTTCAAGGCCTTTGCCTCCACAGTGGAAAATGGCGGCGTGGTCCGTGCCATCAAGGCTCCGCAGGTCGCCGGGAAGCCCCGCAAATTCTTTGACGATATGATCAAGTACGCCCAGGAAAACGGTGCCAAGGGGATGGCGTACATCATCTGGACGGAAGAAGGGGAAAAGAGCCCCATCGTGAAGTTCCTGACGCCGGAAATCATTGCAGGCTTGAAGGCCGCCGGCAATGTGGAAACCGGTGATGCGCTGTTCTTCCTGGCGGATCAGGTGAAGCTGGTTCAGAAGATCGGCGGAGCGGTGATCCCGGAACTGGGCCGTCAGCTTGGTCTGATCGATCCCAACGATTACAAATTCTGCTGGATCGTGGACTTCCCCATGTTCGAGCAGGATGAGGAAACCGGTGAGATCATCTTCTCCCACAATCCCTTCTCTATGCCGCAGGGCGGGATGGATGCTCTGTTGAACAAGGATCCGCTGGATATTCTGGCGTATCAGTACGATATTGTGTGCAACGGCATCGAACTTTCCAGCGGTGCCATCCGCAACCACCGTCCGGAAATCATGTACAAGGCATTTGAGATCGCCGGGTACGAGCAGAGCACGGTGGATTCCAAATTCAGCGGCATGATCAATGCTTTCAAACTGGGTGCGCCGCCGCACGGCGGTATCGCTCCGGGCGTGGACCGCACGGTGATGATGCTGGCTGATGAGCCGAATATCCGTGAAGTCATTGCCTTCCCGTTCAACCAGCAGGCGCAGGATCTGATGATGAATGCACCGGCAGAAGTTTCCATCAAGCAGCTGCGTGAACTTCACTTGCAGTTGAACCTGCCCAAGAAGCCGCAGGAAAAGAAAGAGGATTGACCATGAAATATTGTTGTAAAGCACTTGTGATCGCCGCTGTTTGTTGTCTGGGGCTGTTGTGGACGGTTCCTGCGGCGGCAGGGGAGTTGACCAAATGGATTCCCGGTGATGCAGTGTTTTACGGCAAAATTTCCGGAAAGGTCGTCCGGAATTCGGCACTTTTCAACCGTCTTATGCAGAAAAATCCGGGGTTCCTGAAATATGTGGACGCAGGGCGGGAACATATCGGGAATTACCGGGGGGATCTGGATACTGCTGTATTCGTGGCGACTCCCGGGACTTCCGGAGCAGCCGTATTTCTGGAATTTTCCCAGCCTTATGATCCGGATACGGTGGCTGCCGGACTGGCGGCAAAAGGCATGTCGGATAAATATCAGAAAATCACCATTGCCGGAAAAAACGGTTATGTGCTGACCAAGCCGACACCCCAAGGGCGCAGTTGTTTTCTCATGCTGTCCAACCGGGTGATGATGGGTTGTCTGGAGTCTGCGGCTGAATCGATCCTCAACGCTCCGAAACTTTCCGGGACGCTTTTGCAGAAATTGCAGAAGCGTGACGGGGCAGACATTTTTCTCCGGGCTTTCCCGGGGGGCGATGCGGATGCTCTTTCCGGAATGGCGATCCGGGATTTTGATGTGACGGGCAAACTTCCTGCGGATGGTTCGCTGGATTTGAATATCCGGGCATCCTTTGCCGGAGAGGAAACGGCACGGAATGCGGAACAGCAGATCCGGCAGGGAATGATGATTCTGCTGGGGATGACATTTGCAGATGACGGCGAATTGGGGATGGAAGTCATCAGCCGCATCAAAATTTCCCGTGAGAGCGACACGGTGACGGCGCAATTCAAACTTCCCCCCGATCTGGTGGAGCGTCTGGTGACCTATTTCAGCGATCAGGCGGAGAAAAAAGCCAAACGCCGGGCAGAGCGGGCCCGCCGCCGGGAGGAACGCCGCAGACAATCGCAGCAGCTTCCTGCCTCTCAAGGGAAATCCGGGGCCCGATGAAGGTTCTTTTGCGGAAAAAGCCCCGGTTGCGACTGTGGGCGGCGGGGGCGATTGTCCTTCTTTTCTGTGTGGGGTTGATATCTTTTTTTCACCGGGAGCATGTCCGCAATTTTTTCGTAGATGATACGCTGTACGCCGAAGAGATCCGGGAAGCGGCATTGCAGCACCATTTGCCGCCTGAACTGGTGCGGGCTGTGGTGTTTCAGGAAAGCCGCTTTGATCCGGAAGTGCAGGGCAGGGCTGGCGAGATCGGATTGATGCAGATCCTGCCACGGGGTGCAGTAGCGGAGTGGGCACGGATCCATAAGTGTCCGGTGCCGGATCGTGTAGCGTTGGAGAATGTTCGGGTCAATCTGGAGATCGGTTGTTTTTTCCTTGCCCGCAGTATGCGGAAATGGGCAAAATACAAGGGGCAGATCGCATTGGCATTATGCCAGTACAATGCCGGGGACCGCAGGGCTGCCAAATGGGCTCCGCCTGATCCGGAGGATGGGGATATTCTGTCCCGGATCACCATCCGGAGTACGAAGAAATATGTGGCAGATATCCTTGCCCGGTATGAAAAATATTGCAAAGAACGGGAGGCGCAGAAATGACAGGCGTGTTTGGCATTGTTCTTGCGCTGTTTTTCTGTGCGGGGACTCCCGGCTGGCGGGTGGATTTTGAAGGTGACGGGTGGAAAAAGATGCCGCCCAACCGGGATTGGCGCTATGACGGCGGGAAATTGGCTGTTGCCAATACCAAATTTTATGTAAAAGATGGCGCATTGGTGGTGGAGGCAGAGCGTTCTTCCGGTTCCATGATGACCATGCCCCGGACGGATTTGCGGAAGTATCCTGTTTTGCGCTGGCGCTGGCGTGTGCGGAATTTGCCGCCCAATGCAGATGGGCGGGATTTGAAAAAGGACGATCAGCCGGCGGTGTTATACATGGGCTCCGGCGGTCTTTTGAACCGCAAAGTCATTGCTTTCCGGTGGGAAACGGATACGCCGGTGGGGCATACGGGAAAAGTGTTATATGCCAAAGGGATCGTTACGGTGAACTATATTTGTTTGCGTAACCGGACGACTCCGGTGAATGAATGGGTGGAAGAGTCCGTCAATGTGGCGGAAATTTTTGAAAAAACGTATGGTTTTCTGCCGGGACCGGAAGAATATATCCTTTCTTTCGGCGGGAATTCCCAGTACACGAAAGCGCATACATTTGCAGATTTTGATTTTGTGGAGTTGAAAAAGGCGGATTCACCAAAGAAGGGGGTGCAAAAATGATCGGTTGGACAGAATATCTTGTTATTTTTCTGGTGGTGTTGCTGCTTTTCGGCGCAAAACGGATCCCGGAAATCGCCCGTTCTCTGGGGAAGGCCTCCCGGGAATTCAAGAATGCCCGGGATGAAATCTCTGCTCCTCCCCGGGATGCGGAGGATAGCGATAAACAGGATCCCAAAGCGTAAAATTTTTCAGAAATGACAGGGCAGGGGGAAAAGATGAAGACCGGGCTGGTGCTGGAAGGCGGTGCCATGCGCGGTCTTTTTACTGCCGGGGTGCTGGATGCGTGGTATCAGGCAGGTGTGAGGTTCGACGGGATCATCGGTGTATCTGCGGGGGCTGTTTTCGGGTGTAATTACAAGTCCGGTCAGCCGGGGCGGGTATTGCGTTATAACAAGCGGTTCTGCCGGGAATGGCGGTATTGCAGTTGGCGTTCCTGGCTTTTGACGGGGGATCTTTTCGGAGCGGAATTCTGTTACCGGGATCTGCCGGAAAAACTGGATGTGTTTGACTGCGAAGAATATGGGCGCAATCCTGTGGAATTTTATATGGTCTGCACAGATGTGCATACGGGGAGAGCGGTGTATCACCGGGCGCCGGTGGTTGATGGCGAGTGTTACGAATGGATGCGGGCATCTGCCTCCATGCCTCTGGTTTCCCGCATCGTCCGGGTGGGCGGCGGCGAATATCTGGACGGTGCGGTGGCGGACTCCATTCCTCTGCGCTATTTTGAAGGAATCGGTTACGGGAAAAATGTGGTGATTTTGACCCAGCCGGAAGGTTTTGTAAAAAAGCCTTCCCGGGGGATGGGGCTCCTGAAGATTTTTTTGCGGAAATATCCTGCATTTTTGAAAGCTCTTGCCAACCGACATAAGGTTTATAACGAAACGGTTGCTTATGTGGAAAAACAGGCTGCTGCAGGAAAGGTCTTGCTGATCCGGCCGGAAGAACGGCTCCCGGTCGGGCGGCTCTGCCATGATCCGGAACTTTTACAGAAAACCTATGATATCGGGTTCCGTACCGGGAAAAAATATTTGCCGGAGATCCAACGGTTTACCACAACCGGCTGTTCGGCAGATTGATTTTTCCAACAGCTCCATGTGTCGGCGTCCTGCACTCTGCCAGCCTCTTTTCCTGAAAAATTTCCTGAAATACTTGCTTTTTTCCTTTTTTTATGCTATAATCTCTTCAAGATTTGCTGTAATGAAAGGAAATAAAATGAAACAAAAGTCTTTTACCCTGATTGAACTTTTGGTCAGTAAAACTTGTCAAATAGGTGTTTTGCCGTTGTACTACCTTAAAAAATTTTATAAAAGCAACACATCCTTACGCCCGACAGGGCGCACTTCACGTTTGACGCAGTCAAACTCTTCACACCTTCACATCTTCTCTCAATCAGCGTTCACGCTGATTGAACTGCTGGTGGTGATTGCAATCATTGCCATTCTGGCGGCTATGCTGCTGCCCGCATTGGGCAAAGCCCGGATGACGGCACAGGCTGCAAGCTGTAAAAATAACCTGAAACAAATGGGGCTGGGGCTGCAGCAGTATGCCGCCGGGAGTGATGATTTCTGTCCCTGGGGGTATTACCTCGGGCTTACGATCAATTATTATCTGTACCCTTATATTGCCGGGAGTGCGTATCCGCCGGAATACAAGGCAGACGCGAAGCCGCATGTTTTCGGAACATATCAGTGTCCTACTGCCAAATACAAATATATGTACAAGCAGGACTACGCCGTGAGCAGTTACGGGTTTAACAACGCCGCCCGCTATGCGGACAATAACAGTTCCCGTTTGATCGGCTACTGTTCTGCCGCCAACAGTCCTTTTAATCCCGGGAAAATCGTCAAAGCCCGGCAGCCGTCTGTAGTGATGGCGTTTGCGGACGGTCGTTTGGATATCACTGCCAATTCTTGGAATGGAGGGCAGTGGCCCAATGTGGCGCCTGGCGGGTATTCTGCGGATGAAATTGTGGAATTGCGGCATAACGGCATGGTCAATGCGGCATTTTTCGATGGGCATGTGGAGCAGAAAAAAGTGTTTGGCTTATCTCAGAATACGACAGAGGGGCAGCTTTTCTGGCGGGGCTTCTGATTTTATCTCCGGTAGTTGGAATTTTAACACGGTATGGGATGCCATGCCGTGTTTTTTTATTATTTTTTTTTGATAATGACTTGCTTTTTTAAAAAAAATAAACTATAATTAGCGATGTATCAGGGTGCAAGGGCGCATAATATGCGTTCTGTTAAGTTTGTTGAGGCTGAAATAATCTTGGAAACAGAGAACTTGAAGGAGAAAAGAATGATGTTGAGTTCAAAAATGGTTAACAGAACGCATATTATGCGTCGTTCCTTTACGCTGATTGAACTCCTGGTGGTCATTGCCATCATCGCTATTCTGGCAGCTATGCTGCTTCCCGCATTGAGCAAGGCCCGTGATCAGGCGCACAAGTCCAGCTGCCTGAATAACCTGAAATCCCAGGGGACGGCAGTATCGCAGTATGTGTCGGACTTTAATATGTTTCCGTTTTTCGGCATTCCGCAGGTGGCCGGTTACGATGTGGGCTGGGCATCCTGGAAGGCTGCGCTCCAGCTTTATATGGGCGGCTTCCAAGGGGTTGGAAATTCGGAAGCCGAGTTCGGTAAATTTCTGAACAGCGGTGCTTTCCGTTGCCCTGTCTGGAAGCCGGAATCCATGAAAAAATTCAAATATACGAACACCTATGACAAGTTCGCCGGCGGTTACGGTTATCCTTATGCCATCAGCAGTAATTATATTTCCGGCATTGGCGGCAGTTCCACTTTGGGGTACACAGCTGGCAATGGAAACTATTACGGTTGCCGCCCCACAGATTTGGCCTCTCCCGCTGAAACTCTCTGTATCGGGGAAACCTCCGATGAGGAAGCCACGAATAGCGGTCAGTCCACTTTGATTTATGTCACTTGGACACCGCTTGGGCGGCATGATAAATACTCTTCCATGCCCATCAGCTGGTGTGACGGTCACGCTTCTGTGATGAAGAATACGGAATTGAACCGGCCCACGCCGAAGAACTATGCGTGGAGTTATTACATGTCTCTCGGGCGCCGTTAAAAAAGCGAGGATACAATGATGTTGCATAAAACAAAAAAAATGCAGAGACGATTGTTCACGCTGATTGAACTCCTGGTTGTGATTGCGATCATTGCCATTCTGGCGGCTATGCTGCTTCCCGCATTGAGCAAGGCCCGTGATCAGGCGCACAAGTCCAGCTGCCTGAATAACCTGAAATCCCAGGGGACGGCAGTATCGCAGTATGTATCGGACTTTAATATGTTTCCGTTTTTCGGTATTCCGAAGGTGGCCGGTTACGATGTGGGCTGGGCATCCTGGAAAGCGTCGCTCCAGCTTTATATGGGCGGCTTTCAGGGGGTTGGAAATTCGGAAGCCGAGTTCGGCAAATTTCTGAACAGCGGCGTTTTCCGCTGTCCTGTCTGGAAGCCGGAATCCATGAAAAAATTCAAGTATGCAAACACATATGATAAGTATGCCGGTGGCTACGGTTATCCTTATGCCATCAGCAGCACTTATATTTCCGGCGTTGGCGGCAGTTGCACATTGGGGTATACGGCTGCCAATGGAACCTATTACGGTTGCCGCCCCACAGATTTGGCCTCTCCCGCTGAAACTCTCTGTATCGGGGAAACCTCTGATGAAGAAGCAACGAGCGCCAGCCAGTCCACTTTGATTTATGCCAATTGGACACCGCTTGGGCGGCATGATAAATACTCTTCCATGCCCATCAGCTGGTGTGACGGTCACGCTTCTGTGATGAAGAATACGGAACTGAACCGGCCCACGCCGAAGAGTTATGCGTGGAGTTATTACATGTCTCTCGGGCGCCGATGAGGTTTCGGGTGCAAAAAAATACCGGCTGTGCAAGCCGGTATTTTTTTTGGCTGTGTACTAAACAATGACTGATTTTTCTATATAGCAATTTATTTGCTGTGCACTTGGTCTCTGCGAGGCTGGGTTCAGCGCACTTCTTACGCTGAACCGTAAGGCCCCGGAAAAAATCGCAAGCTGATTGCTTGC
>JAFTIA010000008.1 GCA_017457105.1 Lentisphaeria bacterium
CAGCAAGCAATCAGCTTGCGATTTTTTCCGGGGCCTTACGGTTCAGCGTAAGAAGTGCGCTGAACCCAGCCTCGCAGAGACCAAGTGCACAGCAAATAATTTGCTATATAGAAAAATCAGTCATTGTTTAGTACACAGCCTAAAAAAACTGCACCGGAATTTTCCAGTGCAGTTTCTTTTTCAGGAAATCCCGCTTGAAGCGGGATGTCAGAGTTTCAGCGACCGGTCTGATATTCCTGCAGGGATTTCGGGGGAAGCTGCCCCGTTTTCGCTGCGCGGATGCCCAGTGCTGTGGCATTCGCCGCTGCCATGGTGGTCATGTACGGGATCTTGTACTGGATCGCCATCATGCGGATAAAGCTGTCATCGATCTTGCTCATAGAGCCGGCGGGCGTGTTGATGATCAACTGAACAGACTTGTTCTTGATCAGATCCGCAATGTTCGGACGGCCTTCGTTGAGCTTGTTGATGATCTCTGCATGGATGCCATTGGCTTCCAGTGCCGCAGCGGTGCCATCGGTGGCAACCAGTTTAAAGCCCAGATCCGCCAATTCACGGGCGATGGGGACGATTTCCTTGCGGTCCCGTTCGGAAACGGTAATGAGTGCTGTCCCTTCCAGCGGGAGCTGGCCGCCGGCGGCTTCCTGCGCCTTGTAGTAGGCAAGGCCGAAGTTGTCTGCCAATCCCATAACTTCCCCGGTGGCACGCATTTCCGGACCCAGAACCGGGTCCACTTCCGGGAACATGTTGAAGGGGAACACGGCTTCCTTGACACCGACATAACTTTTGTCTTTGCGCTTCAAAAGATCCGTGTATTCGGAAAGTTTGTGGCCCAGCATCAGATTGGTGGCGATCCGTGCCAGCGGAACTCCGGTTACCTTGGCGACCAGCGGAACCGTACGGGAGGCGCGGGGGTTGGCTTCGATGATGTAAACTTCACCGTCGCAAACCGCAAACTGTACATTCAAAATCCCCACCACCTTGAAGTCTTTTGCAATGGCAGCAGACTGTTCTTCGATGGTTTTGATCGCCTCTTCACTGAGGGTGATGGGCGGAATGGCACAGGCAGAGTCCCCGGAATGAATACCGGCAAGTTCAATATGCTCCATTACCGTGGCAAGGAAGGTATCTTTGCCATCGGAGAGGGCATCCACTTCCGCTTCCACCGCATTGCTGAGAAAACGGTCGATCAGCATGGGATATTCCGGGCTGACCTGCAAGGATTCCACGGCATATTTTACCAGCGTATCTTCATCATAGATCACCGCCATGCCGCGGCCGCCCAGCACGAAAGAGGGGCGGACCATGACGGGATATCCGATCTTGCGGCCCAGTTCCACGGCCTGTTCCAGAGAAATGGCAGTGCCGCTTTCCGGCTGCTTGATGCCCAGAGCGATCATCCGTTCCCGGAAATATTCCCGGTCTTCCGCAAGACGGATACCTTCCGGCTGGGTGCCGATGATCTTTACGCCCAAATCTTTCAACTGCTGGGCAATATTCAGCGGGGTCTGTCCGCCAAACTGGACGATCACGCCTTCCGGCTTTTCTTTCTGATAAATCGCCAGCACATCTTCCACGGTCAGCGGTTCAAAATAGAGTTTGTCGCTGGTATCGTAGTCGGTGGACACGGTTTCCGGGTTGCAGTTGATAAGGACGGTTTCGTATCCCGCATCCCGCAGGGCAAATGCCGCATGGACACAGGTGTAGTCAAATTCGATCCCCTGACCGATACGGTTCGGGCCGCCGCCAAGGATCATGATTTTTTTCTTGTCGGAAACGGGCACTTCGTCCGCTGCCCCGGAGTAGGTGGAGTAGTAGTAGTCTTCGTTGTTGGACGTGCCGCTCACCGGCACCCGGCGGTAAGTCGGGGTGCAGCCGAGCTTGGTACGGCGGTCACGGATCTCATTTTCGCTGACATTGAAGATTTTTGCCAGATATTTATCCGCAAACCCGTCTTTCTTGGCGGTGAGAATAACCTCATCATCCACAGACATCCAGTTGCTCTTGAGCATCTTGTTTTCCAGATCCGCCAATTCTTTGATCTGGGTCAGGAAATAGGTATTAATCTTGGTCAGCTTCCAGATTTCTTCCACGGAAATTCCCCGCTTGAAGATTTCGTAAATCTGGAAATAACGCCGGCTGTTGGGCGTGCGGATGGCATCACGCAGGGCCTCTGTGGTCATGGCTTCGATCTTCTTGTCCATGCCCAGCCCCATTTTGCCGATTTCCAGAGAGCGGATGGCTTTCTGCAACGCTTCCTTGAAATTGCAGCCGATGGACATAACTTCGCCCACTGCCTTCATCTGGGTACCGAGAGCATCCTTTGCCTGCGGGAACTTTTCAAATGCCCAACGGGCGAACTTAACGACTACATAATCGCCGCTGGGGGTGTATTTATCCAGCGAGCCATCCCGCCAATAGGGCATTTCGTCCAGATTCAAGCCTGCCGCCATGCGGGTGGAGATCGCCGCAATGGGGAACCCTGTCGCCTTGGAGGCGAGGGCGCTGGAACGGGAGGTACGGGGGTTGATTTCAATAACGATGATCCGGTCGTCCACCGGATTGTGGGCAAACTGCACATTGCAACCGCCGATCACGCCGATGGCATCCAGAATGCGGTACGCATAATCCTGCAGACGCTTCTGCACGCCTTCGCTGACGGTGATCATGGGAGCCACGCAGAAACTGTCCCCGGTATGGATGCCCATGGGGTCCACATTTTCAATATAGCAAACGGTGATTTTGCGGCCTTCGGCATCCCGGACGACTTCCAGTTCCAGTTCTTCCCAGCCGGTCACACATTCTTCCACAAGGACCTGACCGATCAAGCTGGCGGCAAGACCGCGGGCACAGACATCACGCAGTTCTTCTACATTATATACAATACCGCCGCCGGTACCGCCCATGGTGTAAGCGGGGCGGAGCACCACAGGGTACCCCAGCTTGGATGCGATTTTTTCCGCTTCTTCCAGAGAGTAGGAGGGTTCCGAAATCGCCATGGGAACTCCGATGGCGTTCATGGTTTCCTTAAAGGCGATGCGGTCTTCGCCGCGTTCAATGGCATCCAGATCCACCCCGATGACCTGCACATTGTGCTTGCTCAAAATGCCTTCTTTGTTCAGGGCAATGGCAAGGTTCAGACCGGTCTGTCCGCCCAGGTTGGGGAGGAGAGCGTCGGGCTTTTCTTTGGCAATGATGCGTTCCAGACTCTGGGGATTCAAGGGTTCGATATAGGTGTGATCAGCGGTCCCCGGATCTGTCATAATGGTGGCGGGGTTGCTGTTCACCAGCACGATTTCATAACCTTCCGCACGCAGAGCTTTGCATGCTTGTGTGCCGGAATAGTCAAATTCGCAGGCTTGACCGATGATGATGGGACCGGATCCGATGATAAGGATCTTATTGATGTCTGTACGTTTGGGCATGATGCATCCTTTCTTGCCTCTTCAAAATATTAACCGGAAGAAATGCCTCCGGATCAGAACCGGAATGTAATATACACCTGTGATTGAAAAAAGGCAATTGTTTTTTGAAAGATTTCCTGTATTTTCCCGCATTTCTTTTGCACTTCTGAAAAATTTTGCCGACAGGCCTTAAAAATTAACAAAAAAGATTTCGGGAGGCTTGAATAATGCGGAAAATACACCTATATTCGGCAAAAATGTTTTTTGCGGTTTATATTCAAGGTTTTTTATGAAGAAAAAAATTATCCGTCCGACAGCCAGGTGGAAATTTGTAGTCGGATTGGTTCTGGCTTTTATTTTGCTGCTTGTTTCCACTTTGATTTTTTCGCTGATCGTTACTCCGGAGCCGATGACCGCTGAACAGATGGAAAAGCGTTGGAGTCCGGAAGTTGTCAAGGCTGCAGAAAGAACATTGCACCGGCCGAAATCGCTGGATGGGCTCCGCACCGTCATCATCCAGCCAGTTCAGGAAAAAGATTACGAGCGATCTTCCGCTTTTCTGAAAAAGAATCCGGATGCCTCCCGGGAAGAGATCGAGGAAGCCATCAAAAAAGGGGAGCTGCCCCGCTGGTATCCCAGGGAACAGGCTCCGGTTCTGGATCGGTTTGTTAAATCCGGCAAAATGGGATCTGTGGCATCGCGCGTGGGGCCGGAGCCGCTGGTGACGCGTCCGCTGGAGGGGGTGCATAATTACGGCGGCGTCTGGCTCATGTATCTGAACGGCCCTTCCACCGGTGTGGTGGGGTTCTTTATGGAACGGGTCAATATGCCCACGCTTTTCCGGTTCAGCCCCACTGGGTATCCTATTGTGCCGAACCTTGCCAAAAGTTATGAAGTCAAGGACGGCGGCCGGGTATGGGAAATTACTCTGCGGAAAGCCCGTTGGAGTGACGGAGCCCCTTTTACCTCCGAAGATATTCTTTACTGGTATAACGATGAAGTCTTCAGTAAAGAGCGGAAATCTTCCGGTAAACTGCACGACTATTTTATGGACAAACAGGGGCAGGCGAAGATTGAAAAGATCGACGATTACCGTTTCCGTGTCATCTTTCATGAACCCCGGGGGGACTTTCTGGAATACATGAGTCTGACCGGTTACATAACCATCCGGCCAAGTCATTACCTGAAAAAGTTTCATCCCAAATACGCCGATATGGATTATGTTGAATCCCTGCGCAAGAAGTATGCCCTCCGGGATGCGCATGAAGTTTACAACTATATGTCCTCCGTCAACAATCCGGAACGGCCGACCCTCGGGCCGTGGATGCTCCGGCGTTACCGGACTATGTCGCCGATATCCTATGTGCGTAATCCTTATTATTTTGCGGTGGATGAAGACGGGCGGCAGCTGCCTTATATGGATCGAGTGCAGATCGAACTGGTGGATGCCAAAATGCTGCCCATGTTTGCCGGGAACGGACGGGCTACCTTCCAGCCGGTACTGCTGCGCCCCTCCCATTACACAGAATTGGCTGCCAAGGCTGAGGAAAATAATTTCCGTATTCTCGGCTGGCTGGCCGGTATCCGCTGCAACTGGACGATTCATCCTACCATTGACCGGTTTGTTTCAGAAAAAGATCCACAGACGGAATTGAAAGCAAAACTCCTTGCCCGGAAAGAGTTCCGGCAGGCATTATCCATGGGGTTGGATCGTGAAGAACTTGTGCGGGCTGTTTTTGAGGGGCAGGCTGATCCCGGACAGGTGGATCCCGGTCCGTACTCGGAATATTCTTCGGAAAAACTCCGTAATGCTTATGTGAAACTTGATCCCATGCGGGCGAACCGTATGCTGGATGATCTCTGGCGTGAATTCGGGCTGGATCCCTCCATCCGTAAAAACGGGTACCGGGTTGACCGTAACGGTGAACCTTTGAATTTCTATCTGCTGTTCGGCGACAAGACCGGCGGCGATCCCGCTCAGTTTGTGGTGGATGACTGGAAAACTCATCTGGGCATCCGTTGTATTGCTCAGGGGCTTTCCTCCGGATTGCTCATGACCCGGCGCAGCCTGCGGGATCTGGACTTTTTCATCTATGACAGCGGTTCGGATAATGTTCCCTATCTGGCGCCCCAGTCTTTTGTGGCGGCAAACGGCGGAGCAAATTACGCTCTTCGCTGGGCGCATTGGGTGCAGAATGGCGGTATGCTGGGACATAATTACAATCCGAAACGGCAGTTCCTGTCTGTTCCGGAAGATCACCCGATGTTTGAGGCGTTGACTGCATTCAATATCGGCCGCCGCTCCACTGATCCGGAAGTCCGGCGCCGTTCCATGGAAAAAATTCTGGATCTTGCCATTGAAAATACCTGGAATATCGGTACTGCGGTCGGGCAGCTGGTGATTGTGGTGGCCAGCAAAAATGCCGCCAATATTCCGGAAAAAGCGGTGGATTGCTTTTCTTTCATGTCTCCCGGTCATACTGTGCCGGAAACATACAGCCTGCACAAACCGGACGATTTCGGAACATTGGAAGATACCGCTGAACAGCTGCAGTATGCAGAAGCTTTGCCGGCGGCCAATGCACCATCTTCCTGGCTGGCCGTTTTGCTCCGGTCCATTGCCATCGGTATTGTGGTGCTGCTGCTGATTCTGGTGGCAATGCGGCATCCTTTTGTGGTGCGGCGGCTGACGATCATGATCCCCACGCTGCTGATCGTATCTGTTTGTATCTTTACGATCATTCAACTGCCGCCCGGCGATTACCTCACTGTGCGTCTTCAGCAGCTGCAGGAATCCGGACTGCCGGAGGCGGAAATTGAAATCCAGCTTGCGCGTTTGCGGGAGGTTTTCCACTTTGATGAACCTGCCTGGAAGCGTTATTGCCGCTGGATGGGTTTTAACTGGTTCCTGACCTTTGAATCCTCCGATCAGGGGCTGCTGCAGGGGCATATGGGGTATTCCATGGAAACGCTCCGGCCGGTCAACCAAATGGTGGGGGACCGCATCTGGCTGACTATGCTGGTATCCGCATTGACCATTCTTTTTACCTGGGCCATTGCGTTGCCGGTAGGAATCTATTCAGCAGTCAAACAATATTCTTTTATAGACTATTTTCTGACTCTGGTGGCATTTCTGGGGATGTGTGTGCCCGGATTTCTGCTGGTGCTGGTGCTGATGGCATGGACGGGGATCGATGGGCTTTTTTCGGCAGAATACGCCATGCAGCCGCATTGGGATCTGGGGAAGGTTCTGGATATGATGGGGCATATCTGGCTGCCGGTGCTTGTTACCGGGATCGGCGGTTCTGCCGGTATGATCCGTGTGATGCGCGCCAATCTTCTGGACGAACTCCGGAAACCCTATGTGATCACGGCAAGGGCAAAAGGCGTGCGGCCCGGGAAACTCCTTTTCAAGTATCCGGTGCGGCTGGCATTGAATCCCTTTATATCCGGCATCGGTGGGCTGTTCCCGAGTTTGATTTCCGGGAGTTCCATCATTGCCATTGTAATGAGTTTGCCCACGGTGGGCCCGCTGATGCTGGCGGCTCTGTTCAATCAGGATATGAATATGGCCGGCTCCATGCTCATGGTCTTGAGTTCTTTGGCGGTATTCGGAACACTGGTCAGCGACTTGCTGCTGATGGCTGTGGATCCCCGGATCCGTATCGGTGGAAAATGATTTCAATTTTGGAGGATGAATCATGAATGTTTTAACGATCGGCAACAGTTTTACCTGGAGTTTGCGGCGTTATTTCCCGGATGTGGTGAAAGCCGCCGGTGAAAAACTGCATATCCGTTTTGCCAATTTCGGCGGTTGTGAACTGGAACGGCACTGGAGTTATATCAAGGCCGAAATGGCGGACCCCATGTGCCGGGTTTATGATGGCGGCAACCGTTTGTGCGAAATGCTGGAATCCTGCGACTGGGATTTTGTGACCATCCAGCAGGCAAGTCACATGAGCTGGCGCGCAGAATCTTTTGAGCCTTTTGCCGGGAACATTATCGACTATGTGCGGAAATTTGCCCCGAAAGCGGAGATCATGATCCAGCAGACCTGGGCGTACAGGGCGGATTCTCCCCGGCTTCAGCCGGAGGAATGGAACATTACCCAGCAGGAAATGCACGAAAAACTGACGGAAAATTACCGGGCATTATCGGAACGCCACGGTTTGCGGGTGATCCCCACCGGATTGGCTGTGGCATTGAGCCGCCAGGAAACACCGGTGAAATATCAGGGCTATGACCGGGCGATTTTGAATGATCTTCACTGGCCGGACCTGCCTCCCCAGGCAGGGGATGTGGTTGGGCAGATGACATGGATGAAAGATCATGAAACCGGTTCCATGAAGATCGGTGCTGATTATATCCACTTGAACCTCCGGGGAGATTACATGCAGGCCTGTCTGTGGTTTGCCATGCTGTACGGGCGCAAAGCCACGGATGTAACTTTTGTGCCGGATGACATTGCCGATGATGATGCCGCTTTCCTGCGTGAGATGGCGGAACGCGCCCGGCTTGAATGGAAATAACGCCTTTTTATGAGCCTTTTTAAGCTTCATTCGCCGTATAAGCCTTCCGGTGATCAGCCGGAGGCGATCCGGCAGCTTGTGGAGAATTTCCGTTCCGGTACAAAGGAGCAGATCCTTCACGGTGTGACCGGTTCCGGGAAAACTTTCACCCTTGCCAATGTGATCGCACAGTTGGACAGGCCTGTTCTGGTTCTGTCCCACAATAAAACACTGGCGGCGCAGCTGTTCAGTGAGTTCAAAGGTTTTTTTCCGGAAAATGCGGTGGAATACTTTATCAGTTACTACGATTATTATCTTCCGGAATCCTATATCCCGCAGACGGATACCTATATTGCCAAAGATGCTGCCATCAATGAAACGATTGAAAAGCTGCGCCTTTCGGCGACGGCAAGTCTGGTGGACAGAAGGGATGTGATCGTCGTTTCCAGCGTGTCCTGCATTTACGGCCTGGGTTCTCCGGAAGATTATGCCAATATGTGCGTCACACTGGAAGTGGGGGATACGCTGGACAGGGATGAGATCCTGCGCCGTCTGGTGGCTATTCAATACGAAAGAAATGATACCGCTCCGGAAAAAGGGCAGTTCCGGGTGAGGGGGGATGTGCTGGATGTGTATGAACCCCAACGGGACGATTTTATCCGGGTATCTTTCTGGGATGGGGAAATCGAATCTCTGGAACGGCGGTCTATCATCAATGGAGCATTGAAGACCCGCCCTCCCAAGGTGACTTTGTATCCCTGCCGCCATTTTGTTTTGCCGGAATCCCGCATTGAAGAGGCGTCGTCTGCCATTTTACAGGAGATGCGGGAGTGTGTGAAAAAGTTTAATGAAACCGGTAAACTGGTGGAAGCACAGCGGTTGTACGAACGGGTTTCCTACGATATGGAAATGATGCGGGAAATCGGTTATTGCAGCGGCATTGAAAATTACTCCATGCACCTGGCACAGCGGGCTCCCGGGAGCCGCCCCTATTGTCTGTTTGACTTTTTCCCGGATGATTTCCTGACGATCGTGGATGAATCCCATGTAACGATCCCCCAGTTGGGGGCAATGTACAAAGCGGACCGGAACCGGAAAACGACGCTGGTGGAACACGGGTTCCGCTTGCCCAGCGCATTGGAAAACCGTCCATTGCAGTTTACGGAATTTGAAATGCTTAAAGGCGATACCATTTATGTATCTGCCACGCCGGGCGATTACGAAGCCGGGCGGGAACCGGCTCTTCCCATGATCGAACAGGTTGTCCGTCCGACCGGGTTGCTGGATCCTGTGATCGAAGTCCGCCCTCTGGAGTCGCAAATCGATGATGTCCTTGACGAGATCCGGCTCTGTACCGCCCGTGGGGAACGGGTCCTTGTGACGACCATGACCAAGAAGAGTGCAGAGCGGTTGTCCGACTATCTGACTGAATTGGGCGTGCGCTGTGCGTATCTTCATTCTGAAATGGATGCACTTGCCCGGGTGCGGGTTTTGTCCAAGTTGAAAGAGGGGGATGTGGATTGTCTGGTGGGGATCAATCTTCTGCGGGAAGGGATCGACTTGCCGGAGGTGGCTCTGGTGGCGATTTTGGATGCTGACAAGGAAGGTTTTTTGCGTTCAGAACGCTCTCTTGTGCAGGTGGCCGGGCGTGCCGCCCGGAATGCAAAGGGCAGGGTGATTTTGTATGCGGATACCATTACGGACAGCATGAAAGCCCTGATGGACGGCACCGAGGCACGCCGGAAAAAACAGGCGGCATATAATAAAAAACACCATATTACGCCGAAAACTATTGTCCGGCAGAGCGTTCCTTCTGTGAATGACATTATTGCCAAAGATCAGCCGAAAAAGAGTGCTTTGCCGGAAAATAAGATGGCGGGGGCGGTCTTTGACAGCAAAGGTGCTGTGGATTTTGATAAACTCGGACTTTCCCAAGAAGAGTCAGCCATGCTTGTTGCAGAGTTGGAGCAGGAAATGCTTGCCGCTGCTGCCGAACTGGAATTTGAACGGGCCGCAGACCTCCGGGACCGTATCCGTAAATTAAAGAGGTAATTTCAAAATTCCTCAAAATTGTCAAAGAGTCCTCGCTTTGATCTGCAAAGGGAGCGTTTCCGGCTGTTACCTTTCAGGTAGCACCCGCAAACTACCCTTTACATCTCTTTGCGAATGACCTCTTTGCCATTTTTTGAATGACTTTTGAAATCACCTCTGAGTCAATTTCAAAACTCCTCAAAATTGTCAAAGAGTCCTTTTCTTTGATCTGCAACGGGAGCGATTGGGGCTGTTACCTTTCAGGTAGCACCCGCAAACTACCCTTTACATCTCTTTGCGAATGACTTCTTTGCCATTTTTTGAATGACTTTTGAAATCACCTCTGAATCAATTTCAAAACTCCTCAAAATTGTCAAAGAGTCCTCGCTTTGATCTGCAAAGGGAGCGTTTTTTGAAATCATCTCTGTGCTGAAATAAAAACGGGAACAGATGGACTGTTCCCGTTATCTGAATCGTCAAGGCTGATTTTTACTGCGAAACTGTGCGGATCGCATTTACCAGCGCATCCAGTTTGTCAATGCGGCGGTAAACCGGATTAAGGTCAAACTCTTCCGCTTTTCTTTCCAGCGTGGTCAGGCGGTCAGTAAGGTTCATGGCATGAAGTTCTGTCCGCAGATCCGTCAAGCCTTTGAGGAGCTGTTTGTGGTATTCATCCAGAACTTTGATCTGGGCATTGGCACTTTCAATTTTGATGGAAAGGGTGTTGATGCTTTCTTCTGTGGCGGCGGCTCGTTCATTGCCGGTATTGGAAGCAAGTTGTTTTTCCGCTTTTTCCAGCCGTTCTGCCAAATCCTGACGGGCCTGCTCCAGAATGGCGATCTGCTTGGAGAGTTTTTCATTCTCCGCACGGAAATCTTTGATCGTACGGTACAGCGGGGCAACAACAGTCTGCAAATCTGCCTGCGGTGCAGCTTGCCGGTTCACCGGAGCTTCCGCCGCCTGCGGGATGACCGCTTCCCGGTTATTGCCGGCAGGGCGCAGCAAGATCCATACATTCAGTGCCAAGAGAAGTACAATGACTGCCGCCATGCCGCTTACCAGCCAGAGCATATATTTCCGGGGTGCATTGCGATTGTCAATAATCAGGGCATCCTGTACCCGGAAACTTTGTTCGCAATTGATGCAGACCAATTCCTTGTTCATGTCGCTTTTGGCAATTTCATAATGCTGCCAGCAATAGGGGCACTCCAGTTTCATTTTGATTTCTTTCCTGTTGTCTGTTTCTTTATCTAAAACCATAAAAAATTGTTTCATAAAATCAGCCCGTTTCCGGGCCAGAAGCCATGCAGGACGGGTCAGCATGGCTTCCGGAAGTTTCCGCAATTTTACCAGATATTCCCGGTAGGCAGTGTCTTCCACACTGTACGCTTGAGAAGTCAACGCTGTACGGGCATCATTGTGCAGTCTTGCTCCCGTTTTTCCCGCAAAGAGAAAGGCTCTGCCGAGCCCGACCGCCCCCAGAGAATCCAGCTTGTCCGCATCATAAACGATCTCTGCTTCCAGCGTTGCCGGCCGATCCGTTCCCCGGTACCGGTGCGTGCGGACGATGTCTGCAATATGGTTGACCAGTTCCGGCGGCAAATCAAAAGGCTTCAAAAGTTCCGGAACCATGGTGGCCCCTTGGGCCGCATGATCAATAGCCCCCCGGCTCTGATCCTCTTCCGGGCGGGCAATATCGTGCAGCAGAGCCGCCAAAAGAACCGTTTGCCGATGGGCTTCCGGCAATTCTTTACAGAGTTGTTCCGCATTCCGGACGACCCGCAGTGTATGATCAAAATCATGGCAGCCGCCGCTCTTGCCGAGCCGGGCTTGCACATCATCATACAGCGTGTCGAATATTTTCCGGAATTCCATGGGGGGGGGGGAGCCTTTTTATCGCGGCATTTGTGCCAAACGCTTTTTAATACTGTCAATTTTTGCTTTCAGGAGTTCAGGAAATTCTCCCAAATCGCCTTTGTCTGCTGAAATGGGAATGATTTCAATGACCTCACTGGCAAGTTCATTCTGAAGAAGTTCCAGATTTTCAGCTGATTCCGGGATGTCCATTTTATTGGCAAGAATGATTGCCGGACGGCTGGAAAGTCCTTTCATATACAGTTCCAGTTCTTCCCGCAAATGCCGCAGATCATCCCACGGCTGACGGCCGTCAGTCCCCGCCATATCCAGCACAAAGACCAGAAGATGAGTGCGCTCGATGTGCTTCAAAAAAGCGTGCCCCAGCCCCACATTGGCGTGGGCTCCATCAATCAAGCCGGGAATGTCCGCTACGGTCAGCCGGGTAAAATCAGGGTATTCCACCACGCCCACATTGGGGTGCAGAGTGGTAAAGGGATACGCCGCCACTTTAGGGCGGGCAGAAGAAATGGCCCGGAGCAGGGTGGATTTTCCAGCATTGGGATAACCTACCAGTCCTGCATCTGCAATGGTTTTCAGTTCCAGAAATACTTCCCGTTCTTCCCCCGGTTCCCCCGGTTCAGAGTTGCGGGGTGCCCGGTTGAAGTTGGAGAGAAAACGGGCGTTTCCCCGGCCGCCTTTGCCGCCGTGCGCCACGATAAAACTCATATTGTCTTCTGCAAGGTCCGCCAGAAGTTCCCGGGTATTACGGTCATAGACCAGGGTTCCGACAGGGACGGCAAGTTCCACATCCGGGGCTTTGCGCCCGTGCATATCTTTTCCTTTGCCGTTGGGCCCGTTGGGGGCGGCATAGTGCCGGTTATACATCAAATCCTGCAGACTTTGCTGGGAAGTGGTGGCGCGCAGGATCACATGACCGCCGCCGCCGCCGTCGCCGCCGTCCGGACCGCCCCGGGGGACAAATTTTTCTCTGCGGAAACTGCAGCACCCATGGCCGCCGTCCCCGGCTTTTACAGTAATAGTTACTTTATCCACAAACATATTTTGATCCGTATTTCGATTTGTATTTCTTCAGATAAAAACTACATTATCTATAATGTAACACGAAAATGCAGAAAGGCAATCATGTCAAGCGAAAATTTTATACCTTCTATGACCCCTGTGGATGACTTTATGCTGAAAGAGTTGTATCATCCCATGGCTGCGGCGGTTTGGTCCATCTTTCTGACACCCGTTTTCGGGGAGTGGTGCATTTTGCAGAACAACAAAGTTCTGGAAGATGAAGAAGGCGTTGCCCGCTCCAAAGGCTGGATCGCCGGAATGATTGCGGCGGTTGCGGTTTTTATGATGCTTCCTGATTTTCCGGGCGATGGCTTGTTTGGGATCGGCCTTTATCTTGTCTGGTTTTTTGGCAGCTGCAGAGCGCATGAACAGCTTTTGCTGACGGTGGCTCCGGAATACCGCCGGAAATCATGGTTCAAGGCGGTTTTCTGCGGTTGCGGTTGTGTGATTTTACTTGGCTTGGTTTTGGCTTTTTTGGGCATGCTGGCTGCCGGGTTACGGTAACGGCAGTTCCGAAACCAGCAGTTCCGCCAATTTTTCTGCGGCTTTTTCCGGGAAGGAGCTGGTCATGCCTGCAGAGTTGTTCCCGAACATTTTGCCGTAATCCGGGATTTGTGTCCGCACCCGTTTCCCAAAATCAAACCATTGGGCCCCGTATTCACGGGCAAGGGTTTGCAGTTCCATGTGGTATTGATTGGCTTCCTCTGCATGATCCGGAAGCGGCGTAGCAAGGACCAGTCGGCGTATTTCAGGAAGGGATCTCAATTTTTCCAGCAAAAGCGCATTCATCCGCAGTTTTTCCCGGTCAGGCAGAACATCGTCCCGGGTGGGGGCAGGGGGGATCAGGAGTACGGCTTCTGCCGGACTTCCGTGAATGGCTTGCAAGAGATAGGGTATGCTGTCAAGGATCCGGCTTCCGGAGTTCGAGGCTGAATTTTTCCAACACAGGATTTCCGGAACCCAGCCCGCTTTGCGGCAGGCGGCTTCAAGAGATTGGGCAAACGGTTTTTCCATGCCGATGTTTTCCGTTATGATCAGGAGTTTTTTGCAGGGGATAAGGGCATTTTTTATTGCCCGGAGAGATTCCCCTTTGCGGAGATCGTGCAAGCCGGGCCTCCGCAGGACCGGAATGACCCTTTCGCCGGACCCATTGATGAAGCCGTCAGGTGCGGCTTTCAAATCGGGGGGCAGCTTGCCAACCGGAAGGAAATGGATCGTTTTCCGGTCAAAAACCACATCCGGTATTCCGGCTTCCCACTCCACACGGAGCCCCTTTACCAGTTCTTTGCCGGAGAGCTGCAAAACTTCCCGGTTGGTTCTGTCTTCTGCAAAGCGGTCCAGTTCTTCCGGCCATTTTTTCTGCATCCGGATATATTGGTCCCCGGTTTGAAATGTTTTGCTTCTGCCGCCGGTAACTTTGGTTCTCAAGCGGATGGTCGTTGCAATGGGGAGGCGGCTCCGTAATTCCCGGTACCCCAAAAGTTCTTCATCATGCTTCAGGGTTACAGGAAGCACCGGGTGCAGCCATACTCCGGAATCCACCGCAAGCCGGGTCCCTACCGGAATACTGGGTAAAACCGGAAGCTGTGCATATCGGCGGTCATGGGGAATCAGGCTGATTTTGGCGGGCTGATGTTCCAATATTGCCAGCCGCAAGCAGTTGTCCGGGAGTTTTTCCCCGTTGACAAGCCAGTGAAAACGCAATCCGGCAGGCTCCAGAATTTTGAAGCCTGCAAATTCCGCTTTGTGCAGTTTGCCGTAAAAAAGTTCCATCCGGTCTTCCCGTTCTACGACGGGATATTGCGTGGCTGTTCTGGAACGGAGTGCTTTGGGGTGTACCGGAATCGCAGGGCGGAACGCCAGATCGTTGATAATGGTATGCCTGTCATCACCGGGTTTTTTCCATGTCATGGTCAGGTGGGTCGTGACCTGATTTTTCAGATAATACAAGGCGAAGGGATACATGCCCGGTTTCAGCTGGCGTTTGACTGTTTGTGTAACAACTTCATCCGGAGCTGATTTCCCGGACCGGACAGTAATGACTTCTTCTCCCAGCTTCAGCATAGTCAGGGAATTGCTGGTGATTCCGAATTCATATTCTCCCGCGCTGGAAATATGCAAAGCCCCTGTATAACTGCAGGCGAAGGTCCCTCCTGCATCAAAAGCCCTTTTGGGCAGGTTGATTTCCCTTGCAATATCGGCACCGAATTGCCGGATTTTGGGATTGCTGAACCGTGCGACTAATTCTCTTTCCGGAGCTCCGTGTACAGTGTTTTTCAAATTTGCCAGTTCATCCCGCCATTTTTCACTTTGCTTGCGGATATAGACCATCGTATTCCGATTGCGGTAGAATGTGTTATGGCGTTGAAGCGTCGGCAGCCATACCTGCATCCATGTTCCGCCCCGGAAAACCGGCGGACGGGGATGGTAACGGCGGGTTGCTTTCCGGAAACGCCATGTCTGCGCCCGGGAGGCAAGACTTTGAAAACGGATATAGCGTTCTTTCTGTATGATCGCCTGTCTGTAAAAAGTCAACTGGGTCCACTGTTCCGGAATGTATTTCATGAATACGCCCGGAGCGGCATTGTATAAACTCTGCCAGAAAAGCATTTTCTGGTGCCACTGGAAATTATTGGTGTAACGGCGGTTGGTCTGTGCCGTCCTGAGATTCAGCCATTCGGCTTCCGATGCCGCCATGCCGCCTGCGTGAAGAAGTTTGACTGTCAACATTTGATTTTGCGGAAGTTCGCCATGTTTTTTCCGGTCCCAGCGGTCATGGGGGACCTGTTGCGGGAAGCCGAAATAGATATAATATTTCCCTGCCGGACCCGGCGGGAAAAAGAGGCATTGGCGGCTGTCCAGATAGAAATTTTGCGGTTCCTGACTGGCATCGGTCAGAACCACGCCATTGGTCAGCGGGATGGGCAGCAAAATCCTCCGGAGATCGATGGCGCATACTTGATCCGGTGTATCCCGGTAAACTTCCAGCCGGTATTCCGCGCCGATCAGCCAGTCAGCGGCGGAAAGAATGCCCGTGATCATCAGCAGGAGAATCATTAACAGGGGTTTCATTTTGCATCTCCTTTGATCCGGCGGAGTTTGAAGGCTGTGTCGATAAGAAAGGGCGGCAGCGGCATGATTTGATCCTGCCTGTTCACGCGGCGGAACCGGCAGGTGGTTACGGTCTCACCTGTCATGGTGTCAAAAAAGACCGCTTCCCACAAGCCGGGATTCAGCATGGCAGGCAAACGGATCGCCAGCCCGGAGGCAGGCGCGTACATTTCCGGATATTCCGGATATTCATAAACGCCGTCCCGGCGGAATACCCAGCCGAAAAGCATATCCGGCGAGCCGCCAGTCATGGCATCAAATCTGCTGTCTGTCCCCGGCATATGCCGGGCGGCAGAGTAATAGCGGCGTACCGGCCACGGCGGGGCGGCGGCAACTTCTTTGCTGCCGGGACTGACCGGCTCCAGACTTCGCACAACACGGTTCGGCCAGGGCGGCCGGGAAAAGTCCGGCAGTTTTGCCGGAGCATCGGGGGCAAACTGCAAAACTTCCGTTTCCGGAAAATATTGCAATGCGGGAGTCCGCAGATCAAGATCTTTCAAAAATGCCGTAAACCCACTGTAATGCTGGAAGTGATTGCCGATAAAAACATAATCGTGCCACCACAAAAATGGTGTTCCCGCCTGATGGGTAAAGAGGGAGCTCCAGAGCCCGCCATGAATATCCGCGGTAACTTTGGCGTAATCCGCACTGGAAGATGTGCCGCCGTACTCTGTTGCCAGAACAGGCTTCATGACATGCCGCAAGAAATTTCCGTGAGCCCGCATCTGGTCGGCAATATGGATCTGCTGGCCCCGGTATGCATCCCCCGCCCAATGGGTATGTGCCGGAAGATCGAACAAGCCCCGGAAGGCAAGGGTACGCCGCCAATCACTGCAAACATGAGTGGTGATCAGGTGTTTTGCCTGACTGAGTTTGGTATAGTGTTCCGCCGCATGACGGTGAAATTCAATCATTGAACCATCATGATAAGTTGGAAATCCCTGATGGACAAGATCGACTTCGCTCCATTGCTCCATGGCAAAGATCCGGGGATCTGCACCCCAGCGGGCGGCGATATAACGGTTGCGGCGGTCATTGAATTTTAAGACTTGCGAATCTTTGAAAAACAACCCGGCATCTTCCAGAAATCCTGCATTGGCTTTGGCAAAAAAACAGCGGCTGTTAAAGGGATTGTCGTTCCACTCCTGATCGGAAGATACGGAGGTTTTTCCGTGATTGTCCCACACAAGATTGATGTAGATATTGTTCTTTGCCGCACTGTCCAGCAAACGGTCCAGCCGCCACGCGTTGCCCAGATTGTATCTGCCCAGCCCGTAATATCCCGCGCTGGCACTGTTCCACTCAAGTGCATAGGTCCAGGAGGCCATCCAGACTTCTGCGGTGTTCACACCTGCTTTGCCGAACGCATCAAAGTACATTTCGTAATCATAGGTTCCCCGGTCGGGCAGGTGACCGAATTTAAAACGGTATTCACTGCGGAGGTCGATATTGGTGTGGATATTGATGCCGACCGGATAGAAAAAATCCCCGTTGGAAAACTCAAAATAAGACGGATTTTTCCGGGAAACTCGGATAAAGCCCCTGTTGGAAGAGGGGTGGACATGGATCTTTTTCCACGGGGAAACGATTTTTACAGCGTGTCCGGGGGTATTGTCTTTGATGAGCAACCGCAGATGGTGCGTTCCGGTCTCCTGCGGGGTGAAGCGGAATGCCCAATAGGGCATCCCTTTGGCAACGGCAGTTTCCCGGATATTGGATTGCAGGGACCGGACAAAATCCTGTGCATAAAACGCCGGATAGATCCCGTTTTTCCCGGAGGGCGTTTTGACTTCAAAATCTATTTGTATCTCATCCGGATCAAAGGGATTAAAATAGTCTCTTGTAAGTTGAAAACGGCTTTCTGTCTGTTCAAAAAGATTGATGTCAGAGGCAAGTTCCCAGTCCCGGATCAAGAGTTGCGGAGTGTTGCGTTTGCCGGTTTTTTCTATCGGGGAAAGTTCTATTTCTGCAGTACCTTTTTCTGCACTGAAAAAGACCAGACCAACGGTGAAAATTTGTGCGGCAATGTCAGATGTCCACGGAGCGTGGTGTCCGGCTGGCGTCCAATCCCGGCTGCCTCTTCTGTCCAGCCGTATTTGCAGCTGTTGTTTCTGGCCGGGGATCAGTTTGTGGGGCGGGCCGGCGAACCATGCGCCGTCTTTGTCTTTAACAAAAAAACGCACCTGTACGGGGACTCCGGATTTTTGCAGGATCGTTGTACTCAAGAAGCCTGCTTCAAAATCCGCACGGGTCGCCCGGAAAGTGCGCCTGTCTGCGGTATGGGAAAAACGGGTTTCGCCCGGAAAGTGCAAAGACACAGTTTTGCCGGAAGACGGGAATTGCAATTTTTTTTCAGTAAGCCCGTCTTCCAAAAGCCAGATTTTCTGCGGAGCCGCAAAGAGAACGGCTCCTGTCAGAAACAGTGCAAGAAAAATCCCGATTTTCCGCATTGTTCTCCGAGTTTTATTTTTTTTCCGGTTTATCCACCGGAGGTGCCACATAGTTTTTGACACCGCCCAGCTGCACAAATTTGATGTAGAGGAGGACGCCGCCGAGTACCCCGATGGCATTGAAGATCGCCCCCATCCAGAAGAGATAGAGGTAGTTGTTGCCGGTATTGTCAAGGATCAGACCGACCAGCGGGACGATGACAATGGAAACAGCCGCGCTGAAAAGACCCGCCGCAGAACTGAACTGGGCAAAGCGGTCACGGGGCAGCAGACGCATGGCAAGAGAGGCACTGGCTGTGGCGTAAAGACCATTGGTAACACTGCAGGAAATTTCCGCCGTACCAAAGGCAAGCCGCTGTGCTTCGTGGGCATTGTACACCACATCAAACCCGATGGCATTCAGCAGATGGACAACATGTTCCGCCGCCCAGACCATCCGGGGGCCGGTAATGAAAAGTCCGCAGAGGACCATGATGATCAGGCTCAATGCCGTCAGGAGCACACATACCCGGAGCGGGTGGAATTTATCTGCCAGAGCCCCCACCGGGAACGCCAGAATGGCGGAAACCACAAAGCTGTAAGACATGAACCGCCCGAAGTCGCCCAGCGTCAAGCCGAGGTCGTTGGCATAAAAAACGCAGTAGGCGTTATAGGGGGAAGCCCCCAGAGGCAGCAGCAGCAGAACCACAAAGACCAGAATGTAATAGGGATTGCCGAAACATTCCTTGAAGTAGGTTTTGGCGGCGGCCAGCGCATGGAATTTGCTCTGACCGGGCTGTTCCACCGGCGGGGGAGGGTATTTGCCTTCTTTGATCTTGAAGCAGAGAAGCATCATCCCTGCACCGTAGAGGACAGCCACTCCGAGGAAAAGCCACATGGAGTGGGAACCGCACCAGCCCAGAAGCCAATAACTGAAAATGATCCCTGCCGCCAGAGACACGATGCGGAAAAGCCCGAAGAAACGGCCCAGCAGTTCTGCCGGGATCACGTCGTTTGCAAAAGCGTTGAACACAGCCCCGGCGATCATCATGGCGAACTCAAAGAGCATCCAGAAGGTTCCGAGAAGGATCAGGGTCGTTACATTGATTTCCAATCCCAGCGTGGAAAGCCATTCCCCCAGCATGGGGCTGAATGCCAGCCCGACCATGGCGAATACGGCAATGGGGGTGGTTACCAGAAGGTAAGGAATACGGCGGCCCAGTTTGCCGCGGTGGCGGTCCGAGCGGTAACTGACAATCGGTGTCAGGATCACGCCGAGGATCATGGGGAGGGAGGTGATCAGGAGGCCGTTGACAAAGTCACTGGCTCCGTACTGTTTGAAAAGAACTTTGGTGATCATGGCGACCGAGCGGTCTTTGAAAGCCCAGGCAAAGTCGCCGGTAAGCATCAGGGCGAAAAGGGCAACCAATCCGCCTGCGGTATAGACCAGGCCGTTTACCTGCCAGGTCTTTCCCTCGTGTTTTTTGAACAGATTCATTTTCACAAACTCTCTTGTATTTTGTGGTTGAAGTAAAACTCTTGGTACTATACCACGGAATCCATAAAAAATCAAGGCTGTTTTTGCCTGATACGGGTTGAAAATGCTGTGCGGGAGTGTATAGTACTGTGTAAACGGAAAGAAGAAAAGGAGGAAATATGCGTATCGCCTTTTTCGGAGGTGCGTTTGATCCTCCGCACACGGGGCATCTGGCGGAGGCCCGGGCTGTTCTGCAAAGCGGTGTTGCGGAAAAAGTCTGGCTGGTTCCCAGTTATGTATCTCCGCACAAGACGGAAAGCGGGATGACGCCGTATCGTCACCGGATGGCGATGGCGGAACTGTTGATTTCCGGCGAACAGGACATGGAAGTTTCTGCGGCGGAAGAGGATCTGCAGATCACGCCGTGTTATACTGTTAAGGTATTGACGGCATTGCAGGCCCGGTATCCGGAACATCAGTTTCTTCTGCTGATCGGCGGAGACAGTTTGCGGGATCTGCACCGGTGGTATTGCGCCGGGGAATTGGCGGAGAAGTTTGAAATCTGGACATATCCCCGGCCCGGCGTGGATGTTTCTGTGGAAAGTCTGGCAGAGGTGTGGCCGCTTGAAACCGCAGAAAAACTGGCAAAGCGGTGTTTGTCAGGTGTGCAATCCATGGCGGCATCTTCTTCTCTCCGGGAAGAGTTGAAGGCGGGGCGTGTTCCGGAAGGAATGCTGACGGCTCCGGTATTGGATTATATCAAAAAGAACAATTTATATGGAGGGGCTGTAAAATGAGCGAAGAAAATACCCAAAAGAAAGCTCGTGTGGCAGCTGATGAACTGGCGCAGTTCTGTGCCAAAATCGCCGATGACAAATTGGCGGAAAATGTGTTGACCATCCCCCTTGAGGGGAAAACCTCTGTGGCGGATTATATGGTGATCGCTACAGCCAATTCCATGCCGCACCTGACGGCGTTGGCAAGTCATATCGAGCGCAGTGTGCGGGACGCGCATCAGCTCCGGGTTTACACCAGCGACGGCCGCAGCGACAGCGGCTGGGTGGTGCTGGACTATGTGACGGTGGTGGTTCACCTGATGCTGCAGGAAGTGCGCGCCCGTTACGGCCTGGAAAGTCTGTGGAGCGGCTCTCCCTCTCCGGCGGCGATGGGCGAACTGGAGTCCCATGTCCGCAGAGGATAAGAAACCGTTATGACCCGGCAATACAATGATCCTGCTTTCGGACGGGGGCGGGATGAATTTCAGTGGGAACAGGAACTCCGGCGGGAAGACCGCCGGATCAGTTGCTATTTCCGCGAACTGCCGTTATGCCTTGATTTGCCGGGGGAAGACGAGATGATTTTTGAAAATATGCAGGCGTGTCCCGGTTTGATCCCGGCTGGGGCAACTCCCGGCCACTGGCAATTGTGGGACGGTTCCGAGTTTGATCAGGGAAGTGAAGAGGATTGGGAACGGGAATTTTCCCGTCCCCGGAATGAGTGGCTGGAGCGTCTGGACCGGATGCAGGTGGAGTGGAATACCATTGCTGCCCGGATAATGGACGATTCTGTAACGCAGATTTTTCTGGCAGTCAGCTGTGCTTTCGGCAAGATGCAGGTGCATTTTGCAGATTATGAAGATACGACAGCACCGGATTTGCGGCCGTTGAAACTCTGCCTTGGAAAACGGGTGATCGATGACGTCAATGAATTATGCAGTATGCTTCATGCGGTGGCGGAGATCTGGCCGGAATTAGCGGATAAGATAGACTCTTTTACAGAAAATCTTCTGCTGACAAGGGAGTTTTTGACAGATCGTTTTGCGGAAATCCGCCGGCAACAGGAGTCGATGTAGTTCGTCAAGGAACATTGAAAGTACCTCAATAATACAAGGGAGCTCTTATGAATATGCCGCCATCGTTTCCCATCGGTCAACCCGGATTCGTGAATGATTTGCAAAAGCCGGAGATCCCCCGGATCCGTTATCAGGCAACAGATTCTCCCGGATTCCGTCTGGTGCGGGAGATCGCCGATCCGGAGGGATTGCTGGATACAGCGTATTTTCAGTTGGAGCGTTTCTGGCAGAAGAATGAGATTACAGGAAATATGCCGGTCATTGCCCGGCAGTGTGATGACCTTTCCGGCGAAGCATGGCGGATCGCAGTAACGGATCAGACGATTTTATTGGAAAGTGCCGGACTGGAAGGGATGCGCCGGGCGTTGTACGGCTTGACCGAGACCTTGACGGATCAACCTGTGCCGGAACCGGGGGAACATATTCCGTGGCTTCGGAACCGGATCAGCCGTTGTTTTTTTGGTCCCATCAAGCGGGCACCCTTTTTTCATGATGAGTTGACGGATGATATTGATTATTATCCGGAAGAGTATTTGCAGAAACTTGCCCGCGACGGTGTGAACGGGATCTGGCTTACGGTGGTTTTCCGGGAGATTTGCCGCACGTCTTATTTTGCGGAAGATGCCAGGGCTGAACTGCGCCGGGCAAAACTCCGGCAGACTGTGGAACGTTGCCGCCGGTACGGGATCAAAGTCTGGGTATTTGCCATTGAGCCGATCTTCTGGTCCTCCAAAAATCCTTTGCCGCCGGATCACCCGGAATGGGGTGGCCCGATGTCAGAACAGGCTGATTGGCAGACATTCTGCATCAACTCCCCGTCTGCGAAAGATTATTTGCGCCAGAGTACATACAGTTTGTTCAGCGAGGTGCCGCATCTGGGCGGGCTGATGATGATTTCTCACGGGGAACGGCCCACATCCTGTTTGTCAAGTTTGTATTCTCTGGGGGAAAATGACCGGCCCTGTCCCCATTGCGATTTGTCCGTCGGGGAAATTTTGCGGGATGTTCTCGGAGCAATGCGTTCCGGCATGAGCGAGGCGGCTCCGGAGGCGGAACTCTTGAGCTGGCTCTATCAGCCATGGGCAGAACAGCACGGCGAATGGGTTTTTCATCTGCCGGATCATCTGAATGAATTGGATGAGCATGTGATCCTTGCGTATAACTGCGAATCCGGATGTGAAAAAAAGCAGGCTGGCAAGATCCGGATCGGCGGGGATTACTGGCAATCTGCCCGGCCTTCGGACCGGTTCGGCAGAATGGCACAGGCTGTTCGCGGCCGGTGCCGTTTTGCAGCCAAACTGCAGGTATGCTGTTCCCACGAAATGGCAACGGTGCCTTTTGTGCCGGTGCCGGGAATGTTGTACAGGAAATACAAGATCCTGCAGGATCTGGGCGTGACGGATGTGATCCAGTGCTGGTATTTCGGTAATTATCCAGGGTTGATGAACCGTGCCGCCGGGCGTTTGGCGTTCTGGGATTTTTTCAAAGACGGTGACGAATCGGCATTTCTGAACAGGCTTGCAAGAACGGATTGGGGCGATAAAGCCGGGAAGGTCGTTCGTGCGTGGCAGTTGTTCGATGCCGGGTATAATGCTTATCCTGTGAATATCCTGATGCAGTATTACGGACCCATGCACGATGGTGCTGTATGGCCTTTGCACCTGAAAAAAGTCCGCACCCGGCTGCCCCGCACATGGAAACCTGATCCGGAGCCTGCCGGGGATGTTATCGGGGAATGTCTGGCTGATTTCACCTTGGCGGAAGCGGCGGCTGTTACGCAGAAAATGGATCGCTTGTGGCAGAAAGGGCTGGCGGAACTTGCCGGGGTGTCTTCAAACGATGGCCCGGAAAATGAACTGGAGCTGTACCGTGCCATTGGTTTGCATCTGACGGCGGCGGCAGATATTTTTGAATTTTACCGTTTGCGTGCAAAACTGGTCGCCGGGGCAGATGTTCTGCCGGAAATGGAAGCGATCCTGCGGCGGGAAATCGCCGTTGCGGAAGAGTTGAAAATCCTGGCGGAGCGGGATTCCCGGTTGGGGTATCACTCGGAGGCGGAAGTTTTCAAATATTTCCCTGCCAAACTGGAATGGCGTATTTCGGAACTGGAACGGGTTTTGTCCGATGAGTTGCCTCTCTGCCGTGCGGCGCATGACAGGGCTGCATGGGTGCTTGGGGACGAGGAGTTTTATTGCCGTCCCGGCATCTGGTATGGGAGTGAGACTTTGCGCTGGCGTTTTACGCCGGGTGTCCGGCAGTTCCGGCTGGAAGCGGAGGCGCTTGCATGCGGAGATGAAAAAAACGGCACATCGGCAGAGGATGCGCTTACTTTTGCCGGGAATGAATATTTCCTTCTTTGCTTCATGGATCGTTTGGGGGTTTCTGCGCCGTGGCCGGATCTCCGGGTGTTCCCCGATGGCCGGGTGGAGGGCGATAAGGATGCTGTTGTCGTGAAAACCATGGAGTTGGCAGACGGCAAACGGCGCATGGTGCTGGAGATTGAATCAGGGATGCTGCCGGAGGGGCCGGAGTGTTGCTTTGCATTGCAGTATGTCAATTGCGGCACGATCCGGTGTTTTCCGGAAAAAGCATGGCAGCCGCCGGATCCCAGATTGTGTTTCGGTGCATTTACGCCGGAACATCTGGCTTGCCTGAAAATGGATTGACAAAACAGGGTTTTCCGTGTATATTACAGCGGAAAAATGCGAAAAAGGAGTGTGATTTTATGGCTGATGTAATTGCGATCGACGGTCCGGCGGCTTCCGGGAAAAGTACGGTTGCTTCAAAACTTGCGGATGCTTTGCAGATCCCGTATGTGAATACAGGCAATATGTTCCGGGCTGTGACCCGTGCGGCACAGGCAGCCGGGATCACCACTGCCGAAGCCTGTACGGATGAAAATTTTGCTCCGGTACTTGCCGGATTGCAAATGGCGTATAAGCGGAACAGTGACGGCGTTTTTGATCTGGAGGTGAATGGAGAATTTCCCGGGGCGGCGTTGCGTGCGCCGGAGATCGCCAAACTGGTGAGCCCGGTTGCCACCGTGGGCAGTGTCCGCAGTTTTTTGAAAGAGTTACAGCGGTCTTTTGCTGCCAATGGCATGCTGGTGATGGAAGGCCGTGACATCGGGACCGTGGTTTTCCCGGATGCCAAATGGAAGTTTTTTATTACGGCAACTCCCGAAGAGCGGGCGCGGCGCCGTCTGGCACAGAGCGGGGAAAATGTTTCCGGCGCAACGCTGGAAGAAGTTGCCCGGGGAATTGCAGAACGGGACAGGATCGATTCCACCCGTGCCATTGCTCCTCTGCGGCCTGCGGAAGATGCGGAAATGATTGATACTACCGGACTTTCCATTGAAGAGGTGGTCAGCCGTATTTTAAATAAGGTAAAAGCATGAAGCATGAATCGACATACCGGGTCCCCTATGCGGATACGGATCAGATGAAGGTGGTGTATTACGCCAATTATTTCATTTATTTTGAACGGAGCCGTACGGATATGCTGCGGGATTTGGGCGTAAGTTACCGTGAAATGGAAGAGCGGGGGTTTATTCTGCCGGTGGCAGAGGCTCACTGCAAATACAAAAATCCTGCGAAATACGATGATTTGCTTACATTCCGCTCCTGGGTATCCGAACTGCGCGGCGTGCAGTTGACAGTGACTACGGAAGTCTGGCGGGAGGATACGCTTCTTGTGGTGGGCGAGGTGAAGCTTGCCTGTGTCAATGCGGAACACAAATTGACCCGTCTGCCGGACTTTTTTGTGGAGGCCTGCAAATCCGTCATGGTTGAGCCGGAAGGAGGAGCGTAATGGATTTCCCGGATGCGGCACAGTTGTATCCCCTGATTTTCAAACCGATCTATCAGGAACGGATCTGGGGCGGGACTTTGATGCAGGAAGTTTTGGGGAGAGATCTGCCGGAAACAAAACAGCCCATCGGGGAATCCTGGGAAGTCACGGATCGCCCGGATGCTGTAAGTGTGGTCGTGAATGGTCCCCTTGCCGGGTGTACGCTGCATGAGTTGCTGCTGCATTACGGAACGGCGTTGACCGGCGGGACGGAGCGTTTTGAACAGTTTCCGCTTCTGGTAAAATTGATCGATGCCGGAGAGCGGCTTTCTTTACAGGTGCATCCGGATGAAGTGACCTGCCGTCAGCTGGGGGAGGGGGCAGAGCCGAAAACGGAAATGTGGTACATCATTGCGGCACGGCGGGAAGGCTGTATTCTGGCGGGTCTGGATCCCCGGGCAACGCTGGTTCAGACCAAGGAACTGCTTCATTCTCCGGAAGTGGAACAGATGCTGCGCAAACACCCCTCCGTTCCCGGTGACGGATATTTTATTCCTTCCGGCACATTGCACGCCATCGGGGCGGGTAATTTGATCCTGGAGATCCAGCAGAATTCCGATACGACCTACCGTTTGAGCGACTGGGGGAGGGTGGATGCTGAAGGCAAGTCCCGGACATTGCATGTGGAAAAAGGATTGGCCTCGGTGCATTTTACGGATAGATCCAATCCCCGGATCGTTGGCGTTTCCGATTCGGCTGCGCATAACCGGAAGTTCCCGCTGGTCAAAAACTGCCGTCATTTTACGGTGGATGATCTGCGTCTGGCCGGGGTGTGGCATGATACGACTGCCGGAAGCAGTTTTCACCTGTTGAGCTGCGTGGATGGTTCTGTGACTGTAAAACTTGCCAATGGCTGTGAAACGGAGCTGAAAACCGGGGAAACGGCATTGGTTCCGTACGCCTGCGGTGCGTATCAGATCATTCCTGCTCAAACGGGCGGAACGGCGGCAGTGATCCGGACAACGCTGTGATTGGGGAGGTGATTTCAAAATTCCCCCCAATTGCTGTTTTTTGAATGACTTTTGAAATCACCTCTTTTGCAGAAAAAACGAAAAAAACGGTAAAAAACTTTTGCTTTTTATCTGAATGGTGATATATTCGGATAAAACGCCTTAAAAACAACCATTGGAAAGGAATGGAAAATGGCTAAAAAGATTCTGTTTATGACGACCCGGCAGGCCTATGTTCCGATGTTCTGGAATGCGGAATGCGAAGCAAAGTGCAAGGAATACGACTTTGAAGTGGATATCCCCTGCAAAGACGGTGATCTGGAAAATCCGGATTGGGCGGCGATCCTGCCGAAATATGATGCCATCGTGACGACCTGGGGTTCCCCCATCTGCTCGAAGGATTTTCTGGCACAGGCTCCGAATGTGAAAGTTGTCGGGCATTGCGCCGGTTCTGTGGTAAATGTGGTTGACGAAACCACCTATGATACGGATGTTCAGGTCACCACCGCCAACCCGGTGATGGCGGAAGCTGTTGCCGAATGGTCTTTGATGGCTACTGTGGTTTCCCAGCGCCGTCTTCAGAAGTATGCACACTTGCGCCCCTATGAAGTGCCGTATTGGCCGGAAACCCACAATATGGGCGATATCAAGCACATGACCATCGGTCTGTGGGGTATGGGGGATACCACCCGTCATCTGTTGAAGTTCCTGGCACCGCTGCGTCCGGGCCGGATCCTGATTTGCAGTACCCATGCTTCTGATGAAGAACTGGCGCAGTACGGTGCCCAGCGTGCCACCCTGGAAGAACTGCTGAAAGAGTCCGATATTTTCCACTGCCTGGTGGGTGTGAATGCGGAAACCTATCAGCGTTTGGGTGCCAAGGAATTCGCCATGATGAAGGATGGTGCAGCGTTTATCAACGCCGGCCGTGCCCGTCTGCTGAAGGAAGACGAACTGATCGAAGAACTGAAGAAGGGCCGTATCAGTGCGTTCCTGGATGTGTTCTACACGGAACCGCTGCAGTCCAATTCTCCGCTGGTCGCCATGGACAATGTGATCATGACGCCGCATAACGCCGGTTTCACCGGTCGTGACCGCTTCTTCCCGTTCCTGCTGGACGAATTCAATCGTTTCTTCAACGGCGAAAAGATGCAGTCCGGGATCTCCAAGTCCCGTTTCCTGACGATGACCAACGAGCGCATGGGCCGGTAAGGTTTGTTGCGTGATCCTGCCGGGATGGAAATTCCGGCGGGAAAATAAGAGCGGGGCCGGGTGAAAAGTCCGGTCCCCTGTTTTTGATTTAAAGATCGGGGCATAGCGCAGTGGCTAGCGCGTCTGCTTTGGGAGCAGAAAGTCCCGGGTTCGACCCCCGGTGCCCCGACCATTTTTTTGCCCAAATGGGCAAAAAAACATGAAGCCGTCAGGCTTCGCTTCATGCACCGCAGGTGCGCTTCATGGCACAACGTGCCGCTTCATACGGCGAAGCCGTGCTTCATAAAAGCCTGACGATGAAGCATTGTTTCGTTTCACTTCACAATATGAAGCATCTTCATTTCATTCCGATATGAAGCACTCCGCTTACGCTCCGTATGATGTAAGAAAATGGAAAATGAGAGTTTATCCGTTTGCAATACAACGCTATCCGCACTATATCATGACCTGCAATCCATTCATTTATGGCAGAATTTTTTATCTTGATTTCATCCAATGAATAACAAGCACTTACAGAAAGAAGAGAAAGCATGAATCAGCGCACAACATGCCGCTTCATACGGCGAAGCCGTGCTTCATAAAACGCCTTTTCAGACTTGGCAC
>JAFTIA010000057.1 GCA_017457105.1 Lentisphaeria bacterium
CTTAGTGCTCGGTGCCACTCGGCAGACCCCAATATTTTGGGGGCTGTCGATTCACCGCTGTTCAGCGATTCCCTCCCTATGCCCCTGCGCGCTCGGCACCGAAGGGCCTCGCCCCGTGTGTTAGAGTTGCACAGGGATGTTCTGCCCCACTTCTGCGCCCTGCGCTTTGGAAATTCCGGGGGCGCACAGCCCCCACATAGCCCTGTGCCGCCTGCCCTCCGAAGCCTCCGGCGAAGGAGGGTCCGTACAAGTCCGTACAAGTCCGTATTCCCTTGCCCGCACCCTGTGCCTTGCGCCATGCGCTCTGCCAACCGCTCTTAAAACTGTATCTCCACCGGAGTTTCCGGCGTGAGCATCAGAGTTTTTTCCAGTTGTATCACGCCGTTCTCCATCGTCCGGAAGGGAATCGATATTCCATTCTGCAAAATCCGTTGGACCTTCTTTTCCAGAGCAAGTTCCGTAAGTTTCATGGAGCCCTTTTCCACCGTCAGAAACCCTGTTTCAGTTCCCTGACGGTAATTCCCCCACACATCCCCCAGACTCCAGAAGGTGTTCTGCTCCTCCTGCGGGTACTTGAACGCAAACCCGAGCATCCCTTTCCCCCGGTCATACCGGAAGCCGCTGAACGCCATCAGCAACCCGAACGATGCCATGCTCCGGGCGTAATTGCTGCCGCATTCGATCTCGTTCCACGGATTCCGCTTGAATCCGTCATAACGGTCACGCAGGGCGCGGATGATCCGCCTCCCTTCCTCAAGCATTCCTTCTGCGATCAGGTGGCAGGCAAAAGCCCATTCAAAACCGGTCATCATTTCACTGTTGTAACTCAAAGGGATCACCGGGCGGCTTTCCGGCGGATCCCAGGTGCAGATCTGTACGCCGGCTTCGTCATTCATGCAATAGACCCGCCATGTATTGGTAACATCCCGCATGGAGTCTTTGAAATTTCTGCGGAAAATGGCTTGCAGTGTGGAACGATTTTCCGCAGAGGGGAAAACATCTCCAATGCCGTAAAGATTGCAGTACCACTGGGCAAGAGGCGTATCAATGGCACACCCGCTGCCGATCTGATACTTGATCTCCCCGGCTTCTTTGTGCCAGTAATAATCTGATGCACCGAAACTTTCCGGAATATTGAAATCCTTCAAATCCGCTTTCTGGATAAAATATTCTCCGTTGAACGTCTCTTCCGGCAGACGGGCGAAGCCTTTTTGGTAAATGGTTTTGCACTCTTCAGCAAACTCTTTGTCGCCAAGAAATTCCGCCATTTGAGAACACGCCAGCAATGCCCCCAGATAATGCCCCGTAAGCCACGCATGGATGCCGAAAAGTTCCACATCCAATGTATGATGCTGCCGACCGGAAAGCAGTCCTGTTTTTTCCGGATCCCAACGGTAAGGATTTTCCGGATCCCAGGCAAAGCGGATCATTTTTTTCATGGTGGGATACCATTTCCGGAGCCATGCATCATCGCCTGTGATCTTCCAGTCCCGGAAAGATTTCATCACATCCCCGAAAAGTCCGTCGGCACAGGGGATGGTTCCCGGATCCGCCGGGATCCCCAGAGGCAAATGGATCCGGAATCCGGCACGGCCGTTGGGGAGAACATTGTATTGGAATTGCGCTTCCCGCATGGAACGCTCCAAATCCGGGAAAAGAAACGGCAGGACCTGCGTGTAATTCCAGACATGAGTACAGGAGCCCGGGCAGGAACCGGAACGGCATGCCACCCCTTCCCAACCGTAAAAAGTACCGTCTTCCAGACGCAGACACACAGGCGTTTTCAGCACAGACATGGTACTTGTGATGCTTTCCAGCACCTCTTCCGGCAGATTCGTCCTGTAAAGGGCATCGTGGAATTTCCGGGTATCGTCATACAATTTCCGGTAATGTTCTGCCGCATAATCTGCAGAATCCCGGGAATTTTTCCACTGGACCGCGTAAAAATTCTTCCACTCTTCCCGGATGCCGTTTTCCGCAGCAAGAGCGGCGGCTTTGTCATCCCAGTCCGCCTTACAGAAGGGGACACTCCAGGTAATGACAAAGACACGCCGGACTTTTTCTCCCGGCTCCAGGCGTACATGGGATGCCAGCAGCCCCGTGTCCGGCGTGGGCTCCGGCCCGCCCCAGATGGAACCGGGTTCAGTATCAAATGTGCGGTTGACAAAACGCCCCGCTTTCATCATATCATTGTAATAGGTTTCCACCCGTTCGCACCAGTGGCCCCGGTAAAAAGACTGCTGGCCGGAAACATTGGCCGGGTCATCCAGCACAGTCAGCGTTATATCGTTCACCCGGTCCGGTGAAAAAAAGGTGATCCGTGACCCCGAAAATTCATTCATCCCCGGCCACGGATTGGAGACAACACCGATCAACGCGTAATCCAGCGCAGTACCGGAAGTGTTTTCCACTTCGATTTCAAAAAATGCCGCAGGCAGACTGGAATCCAGACTGTTGCCGGGGATCATCACACTCCATGCGTGCAGAGTGACTTCTCCCGGAAATTTTTCGCCGCCGAAACGGATCTCCGCAAAAGGGTATTCCCCGGAAAATGTGTGTTCCCGGAAATGGGGCCATCCGCAGAAGGTATCCGGATTGGGGCCCCAGCCGAACCCATGGAATTTATTCTGTTCCCAGTCGTTCATTCTGCCCATAAATGGGGCGGGGCGGTCGCCGTGGAGAATACGGAAATCACGGACTTTGCCGTTCTCTTCCGCACGGATGGCAAAGTGGCTCAAGGCGTTGACCAACCCCTTGCCGGCATGGTTGAAAATTTCCCACTCTGCCAGTTCGCCATTCCCTGCAAGCCCGATGCACCCCGCACCGATCCCCCCAAGGGGGAAACTGATCGCCTGCGTATTTTTTTTGCTGTAACGCATGATCTTTTCCTTCGTATCAGTTGCTCATACCCATACGTGCAAAACACCAATCCCGGTTCCAGGAAAACGGTTCACGCTGGCAGAAAACCCCTTTTGCCTGGAAGAACACCGCAGGAGAGCCGCAGTTGACTTCCCCGCAATCCAGATGATGGGGGCCCAGCATGTTCCGGAGAGATGTCACCAGTTTCAATACAATGGTATTTTCGCCTTTTTTCACCAGTTCCGGCGGAATGGCCAGTGTGTTATTGTACCAGCAGAGTTCCCCGGCTTCCTTGCCGTTGACTTCCACACAGCACACTGTTACCCGGCGTTCGGCAAAAGAAAGGAGCAGTTCTTCATGATCCGCATTGGCAGTAAAGCGGCTTTCCAATTCCATGATCCCTGCAAAGAAGGGGAAGCCGGACTGTTCCACCGCATCCAGTTTTACGGTCTGCACCGGATTGGCAAGGATGAATTCCCCGGAATAACGCACCCGGTTCGTCAGATCCGGAATGCAGGAAAGTTCCCAGCCGCCGGCTTTTACAGCCTCACGGCTGACCGCATCCGGCATGGGCGTAAAAGTTCCGGGAGTATTCACCGCAAAATCACCGCAGAGGTAAACAGCTTCGATTTCTGTATCAAAGGCCAGTTTGTTGCGTTCGGCTTCAAAGATCCAGGAAATTTCCACATTGTGCCGCACCTGTTCAGATTGGGTGAAGACCCGTTCCAGACGGATCTCATTTTCCCCGGGCTGAACGGCTCCGGCAATATCCACTCTCTGGAATGCCGGATCACGGAAATAACCATTGATCTTCACCGGAATGGGTTTGCCGTTGACGGTGATCTTGTGATCAGCGGCCTGTTCCAGCAGAAGTTCCAGTTTGCCGGGACGGAAATCCTCTGCGGCACGGAAACGGAAGATCTGGGTAATGGGAACATCTTTCTTGAGTGCCAGAAGCTGATCGTGAACGGTCAGCACATATTCATCCTTCAGGAAGGGCTTGCCATCCACCAGGCAATCGCAGCGGTCCAGCGTAAAGATGTTTTCCGTCACGCTCCGGATGGGCATGACTTCCGGGAGTTTCACGGTACGGTGCGCCGGTTCTGCCGGGATCACCGGAGCATCGGTGGAACGGCAGGAAACTGCCAGCAGGAGTTCCCCCCCCGCAGGAATGGTGCGGTGGAGTTCCACAAAACCGTCTGCGGCAGTAAAGGCGCAGGGGACGACTTTGCCGTTGTAAGCATCCACTTCCGTACAGGAATTGCCGGGCAGACGGAGAATGGCTTCCACGGCATGTTCCCGGTCGGAATTGGTAAAGAAATGGACTTCTGCGGGCTCCCCGTCCCAATCCGGCACCAGCCGGGACCCGTGGACGATGCTCCGGCACCAATCCCCGTCCGGCGTGCGGATGCTGAACCGGGGAGCGGCCTTGGCGACGGCTTCCGCCGCTTCTTCCGCTGTATCGAAAAAGCGGATCTTGCGGATCAGCCCGTCCCAGTCAGAGGGTTCGCCATTGGAATATGTTTTGCCGATCAAACTGTCTTTTACTGCAAAGACCGGGAATCCGGCATCGACAAAATCGTTCAGGAGTTTCACCTGTACAGGGGGCAGTTCCACGGTTTCCGGAATAATGACTGCCTGATAACACATTTCCCCGATGACCAGCCCGCCGGCAGTGACATAGCTTGCCATTTCCTCCATCAGGATCGCATCGCCCAGATGGAACGGGCACTGGCGGGCATCCATGGCGATTCCCAGTTCGTTGAATTTTTCCCAATACCGGTTGCAGAGATCTTCCGGCGTATAACGCTGGCTTTGGGGGACATCGGCAAGATAAGTGATGTGTCCGGAAGGCAATCCATGGATCATCAGCACGTTGGCGGGATCCTTGCCGGACGCAAGGATCATCCCCACCCGGCTGGCGTAATCGGTGAATTTCCGGTACCAGGGCCACCAGGGCTGGTGGAAAAAGAGGGAGGCCGGATAATCCCGCTTGCGGATGCCCCGCAAGGTATAACTTTCCAGATGGGGGCAGAGAAGATTGGCCCCCCGCACCATCTGATCGTTCAGCATATAGCGGAGATCGTCAAAAGAAACATTCCAGCCGCATCCGGCATAGGTTTCTGTAAGCATCTGATTTCTGCCGGCCTGGGCGCAGGCGCTCCAGGTCTGCACCTGCAATGTAAAGGGGTGCAGAGCCAGCCCCAGACTGTCGATGCCCGGAATGTGGAAATGGGGATAATGGGGCATGACCGCCCCGTTGGAAACGGTCTGGGATTCATAGGTTTCTTCGCAAACCATGTGGCCGGTCAGCTTCATACCGTGGGCTTCGCACCATTCCCCGAGCTGTTTGGAGTAGCTGTGGGCAAAACAGCGTGCCACGGTCTGCCAGAAACGGACACGGGTACGGGTATATTCCCCGATTTTGAGGAAGAGTTCCGGGATCCGGTCCATGGCATCTTCGCCCCATGTTTTCTTATATTCGGCAAGCATGGCAGGCGAATAGGGGATGCCGTTCCGGGAAAGCTGGGGTTCATCGGTGAAGAACCCTGCCAGATGACGGCGTTTTTCTTCCGGGATCCGGTCATAATATGTCTGATAAATCACGTTGAGGAAGATTTTGACCACTTCCGGATCGGCATTATCCACATAGAAGGGGTTGACTTCGTACCACACGGCAAGGACTTCACCTTCCGCCGTTGCCGGGTCGGAGATACGAACGCCGTCAACCGTATAAACGGCGAGGAGTTTTTCCACTTCCGGCAATTGGGCGGCATCCATTTGGCGGCACCGGAAATATTTCAGCTGACAGGCTTCTCCGAGGCCGTTGACTTTGCCGTCCCCGAAGCCGCTGGGCCAGCCGTTTTCGTCATACGCCCATGCGTACATGCCGTTTCCGGCGGCGGCATCCAGCACAGCTTCGGTAACACGGAACCAGTCATCGCCCATATAAGGGGTTTGCAGACCGCCGCGGGCGTGCATAAAAAAACCGCCCATTCCGGCCGATTTCATCAAATCGACCTGCCGGACAAGTTCTTCGGCAGTAAGGTCGGCGTTCCAGCTCCAGAAAGGAACGGGACGGTATTGGGCGGGAGGATCAGCGAGATATTGGATCAGGGGACTCATTTTTACAGTATTCCTTTTTTTGGGTTCTCACTAAAAATAGACGATTTTCCGGAAAATTCAAACGGAAATGGAACAAAACACAGGGGGACTGTTGGCTGGCAAGGCACATTGCGCAATGCACAGGGTGGGAGCAAAGAATGTCGGACTTGTCGGACTTGTCGGACTTGTCGGACGATTGGCACTTGGTGCAGTGTGAGCCATGCGCTTTGGAATTTCGATAGCACAGGGCTGTGTGTTCTGTTGGCTGGCAAGGCACTTTGCGCAATGTACAGGGTGGGAGCAAACCCGCCTGGGAATACTATGAATACTGGGAATACTATGGATGGTCTGTGGCATACTGCGGGCTATACGCTGCGGAAATTCCACGATACATGGCTCACACGCTTCCCTGTGTCCTCTCCAGTATTCTAAGTATTCTTAGTATTCCCAGGCGGCATTACTCACAGTATCGGCTCTGCGCCCGTCTTCGCTGTACTGCGCCGCAGCAAGCAAAGTGCCCTGCCAGCCAACAGACCACACCACCCTTGCCCCCATGGAACGGCACGGGAAAAGTTTGAATCTTCTCTGGGCGGATGGGCATGTGAGCAATATGTCCACCAACGAATACATTCAGGGAAAACCCAGCACCGTATCCGCCGCCAACGGCACCGGCTACTGGCTGTACGCTTTCAAGAAATAAGTTTTAACAGCGTATAAAACTGCGTGATGCTTCATCCCACTGGAATGCGGGGGCCTTATCCTGCAGATCGTTCCGGGTAAGACCCAGCATTTTCAAGGGGTTGTCCAAGGTCAGTTTCACAATGTCCTCCCCGCTCAATTCCGGAATGGCACACAGGACATTCACACAACCGGTAATGGTGGCGGAAGATCCCACAAGACATTGCTTTTCAGGGTTGTGCAGACGGCCGTTTTCCTCCAGAACGATTTTGTTGACGGCATTGTCATAGCGTCCCGGCGGCAAACCCGCCAAATGAGCGGCATCGCTGACAACGGTCACATGATCCACTCCCTTGGCTCGGATCATCACCTTTACCAGCTGCGGCGGCAGATGGTGGCCGTCTGCAATGATCCCGGCATCCAGCCGGTCTTCCGCCAACCCTGCAAGCAGGGGATTGAGATGGCGGTCCACCAGGTTGGGCATCCCGTTCCCCAAATGGGTGATCCAGCAAGCTCCGGCTGCGGCGCAATTTGCCAGATCTTCCGCCGTGGCCAGCTGGTGACCGAGGGAAACGATAACGCCATTTTCCGCCGCATAGCGGGTCAATTCCACGGCTCCGGGCACTTCCGCCGCCAGAGTGAGGATACGGATATTGCCTTCTGCCCACTCCTGCATTTGCCGGAAAAACCCAATGGCAGGCTCCTTTACCCATTCCGGGTTATGCGCCCCCACGGCACCGGGTTTGCTGGAAAGAAAAGGCCCTTCCGCATGGATCCCCAAAATCCGTCCGGCAAATTCCTTCTTTTTCATCACTCGGGCAATGAGGGGAAGGACATGCTGATAGGTTTCCTCCGATGCGGTGACCACTGTCGGCAGAAATCCGCAGCAGCCGGTCTGCAATAATGCCCGGGTCACACGGATAAAATCTTCTTCCGTAAGGTAAGGGCTGGAAAAATCCACCCCAAGATATCCATTGACCTGCAAATCCACAAAGCCGGGCACTGTAAGCATTTTTTTCACTCCTCCGGTGATTGATTTTTCGTTTAACAGGAATATAACACAACGATGCATTTTTTGCAAAAAAAATTGGCGGGGCGGCAAACGTGCCGCTCCGGCCGAACATCGGCCTCGGTGACTGTCGGCTGTCGCCCTGACGGGCTCTCGAGCCTCCGGAAGACTGGCAGAGCACATTGCGCAATGCACAGGGTGGGAGCAAGGGAATACGGACTTGTACGGACTTGTACGGACTTGTACGGACGATTGGCACTTGGTGCAGTGAGAGCCATGTTCCCCGGAATTTCCAAAGCACATAGCGCAGCAGTTGGGCAGAACATCCCTGTGCAACTCTAACACCCGGGGCGAGGCCCTTCGGTGCCGAGCGCGCAGGGGCCTAGGGAGGGAATCGCTGCACAGCGGTGCAGCGACAGCC
>JAFTIA010000058.1 GCA_017457105.1 Lentisphaeria bacterium
GCCTTGCACAACCATTTTGCAGAACACTGCCTCCATCAGAAGCGGGAAACAGAGTTAATTGAAGCGGCTCCTGCTTCAAGGTGTGCAGAGCGGTATTGATCTTCTCTGCGACATTGGTTATAAGTTTATCCATAAAGAGTCCTTTGTTCATATTTTTTAATTGTTCACAATTTGTGAACACTATAATATAATGAACATTGTAGTAAAAGTCAAGTAAGGTCAGAAGAATATTTTAAAAAAGTTTTGAGCTTCGTTTCTTTCTCGCTCTCTGCCGGACTTTTTCTACTTTAAGGTTATAAAGCGAAGTAGGGACATCCTCAGCTGCGAAGAGAGTTTTGAAATATAGACATTTATTATAGCTTATGCAAACAATTTGTCAGGGCACTGTTTCAAACAACGGCTGATTTCTCTATATGGCGTTCCGGATCGTCAGACTATTGGTTTTTCCTGCTTGCAGATTTGTCAAACAACAAAAAAAGCTGCATGACCGGATGGTTATGCAGCTTTTGAAATTCTGGACGGCTTTTTACGCTTTGTGGTAGAAGACTTTGCAGTAGCCGTAAATGATAAAGGCGATGGTGGGCATCAATCCCGCAATGGGCGCGGGAAGAAGGCCTTGTTTCCCAAGAACCATGAAGACCTGTGCTATTACAATGTAAATCACAATGATCACTACCGCCATGATCAATGCCAGAAGATTGCCCGAGCGTTCATTTTTGGTGGCAAGCGGGATCCCCAGAAATACCGCCAGAAAACACGCCCACGGGAATGCCAGACGGTAATAGAATACCGTCATATAAATATTCTGCATCCGATCTGCCATGTCCGGATTCCGCTGGACCAGACTCCAGATGACCCAGGTGGGCAGTTCTTCCTCGTCTTTGATGGCGTTCACAATGTCATTATCACTTTCCGGAACTTGATCCACCGGCAGGAAAAAGGTTTTATGCCGGATGGATTTCTTCTGCATCAACCCGTCCCGGCTGTACGGTGTGTAGATCACATTGTGGAAAAGCCACCCTTCGCCGGGCTTGTATTCCGCCCGCTGTGCCGCAAGATCCCACTCCAGCGCATTGTGTTCCCGGTACTTTTTCAGCATGACACCGCTGTTTTTCTTCCCGTTCACGAAGGAACGGAAAAACCAGTTCCGCTGATTGTCCGGACTGCGGTAGGTCAGCATGTTCTGCTCAAAAGACCGGTTTGCCGTGCTTTCACGCAAAACCAATGCTTCCCGCTCCGTGTACGGAACCAGTGCTTCGTTAAAGTAGATATTCAGCAGTGTCACTGCAAAGCCCACCAGCAAAATGGGCCCGCCGCACCGGAAGAGTGATACCCCCGACGCCCGCATGGCGGTGACTTCCAGATTTTTCCCGAATGCCGCCATGGTCCACATGCACCCAAGCAACATGGCAATGGGCATGACAAATCGGACATTCCCCGGCAGTTTCAGCATGAGATACATCAGAAAATCTGACAGCGGCGCTCCGGCTTCCAGAAAGTTGTCCAGATCGTTGAAAACATCACTCAAAATAAAAAGAATGACGAAAACCAGCACCAGAATGCTCAGTTTGATCAGAAATTCACGCAGGATATACATATCCAGCGTGGGCAGCAATCCCCATTTACGGGGGATCAGCACCAGAGATTTGTAATCGTTTGCAGACTTACTCATTTTGCACGTTCATTCAGGTCTTCAATGGGGATCTGGCGGCAGAGGTCGATGATCCGCATGACTTCCATGGATTCAGCCAGCGGCACCACCGCTTCACCTCCCTGGGCAAAGAAATCCCAGACCGAGTTGTAGAATGTGGTGATATCAAACTTGGGAAGATCGATCTCTTCTTCGATCCATTTCAAATCCGTTTCCCGGCCGTATTTCCGGTCCGCCGCCGCGTAGGAGTCTTCCAGCTGAAGACTGGTTTCCCGGCATTCGTCCGCCAGATAACGGATCGTGGCTTTGGAGAAGCTGTCTGTGATTTTAACAGAACCGTATTCGCCGTAAGCGTACCAGGCGTTTTCGTTGAAGGCGTTGGCAATATTGATATCGATATGCCCGATGATCCCTTCCGGCGTCCGGAGCAGGAGCTGGACCACATCATCCGCATCCCCCACGCCAACGGCGCGCTGCAGGGTGCAGCCCTTGATCTCCATGGGGCCCGGCCCGAAAGCGGAGAGGAATTGATCGATGTAATGGACCCCGTAATTGCGGATCATGCCGCCGCCCTTGGCAACCTGGCTCTGCCAGTCCGTCCGGCGGTTGAAATGATGGCAGACCCGGCGCACCAGAAAGATCCTGCCCAGTTTGCCGCTTTTCCGCAGTTCCCGCATCAGGTCGGCTTCCGGACGGGTGCGATGGGGCTGGAAAACCATGCACTTGCGGCCGGTCCGTTCCGCCGTTTCCGCAATGGCTTTGGCAGATTCCAGCGATTCAGCAAGGGGTTTTTCGCAGAAAACATCCATGCCCCGCTCCATGGCGGCGACGGCCTGATCTTTGTGCATGGGGGTGGGACTGGTAATGACCACCAGTTCTGCGTCAGGTTCGTTGCGAAGCATTTCATTGTAATCCGCGTATGTCCGCAGTCCGGGATAGGTGGCTTCCGCTTCTGCACGGCGTTCCGGCAGCGGATCCACGGCAGCGATCATCCGGAAACGGGGATCTTTGCTCAATGTGGGCATGTGGTAAGACCAGGAAATACGCCCCATTCCGGAAACAACAACATTCATCGGCTCAGTTCTTTTCATGCCGGAAAACCCTTCTGTCAAATTGAAAAATAAAATCTGCCAAATAAAATATAGCACATTTAACGGCTTTTTCCACAAACACAATGAAAAACACTTGAAAAACACCATTTCCGGTGTTACCTTCTGCCTGTGAAAGAGCCTGCCCGCAGGCCGGAAGCAAAGTGAAATCCGGACAATTCCGGAAAAGATCGAAAGGATCCATAAATCATGTTCAAAAAAAACAGTTTGAATTTTCTGGAAAAGCTCATGCTTTCCTCCAGCCCCTCCGGATATGAAGTGGAGGCCGCCAGGGTTTTCCGTGAAGAACTTTCCGGATTTTGTGACCGGGTGGAAACCGATGTTATGGGGAATACCATGGGCGTTTTGAACCCGGATGCTCCGTTCCGGGTGATGCTGGCGGGGCACTATGACGAAATCGGATTTCAGATCGTGTATATTTCTGAAACCGGGCTGCTTTATTTCCGGTCCAATGGCGGTATCGATAAACTGAATATTCCCTCTTCCGAAGTGGAGATCCTGACCGCCAGAGGTCGTGTCCCCGGCGTGATCGGCAAAAAGCCCATCCATCTGCTTTCCGCAGCGGAACGGGACAAGGCACTGGAACTTTCCGGCATGTGGATCGATATCGGGGCTGAAACCCGGGAAGAGGCGGAAAAACTTGTTTCCATCGGGGACCCTGTTGCACTCAAGAGCAATTATCGGCGTCTTGGTGCCAACCGCATCATGTCCAAGGGGATGGATGACAAGATCGGTGCCTTTATCGTGGCAGAAACACTGCGGGCACTTTCTGCCCGGAAATTGAAAGTGGCTGTGTATGGCGTGGGAACCGTGCAGGAAGAAGTGGGGACCCGCGGTGCCCGTACCGGCTCTTTTGCCATCGACCCCCAGGTGGGGATCGCTATTGATGTGGGGTTTGCCACCGATATCCCGGACGTTCCCAAGACCCAGTACGGCGATATTCAGCTGGGGAAGGGCCCCATGCTGAGTCACAGTTGTGACAATAATATCGTCCTCGGCGCCCGTATCCGTGCGGCGGCAGCGAAGCACAAGATCCCGTATCAGGAATGTGCGGCGCACCGTGCCACCGGCGGGACGGATGCCTGCACCATCCAGATGGCACGGGGCGGCGTGGCGACGGCTCTTTTCAGCATTCCCAACCGCTATATGCACAGTCAGGTGGAGATTTGCGACCTGCGGGATGCAGAGGCTTCTGTCCGGCTTCTGACGGAAACCATTGCAGGGCTCAAAGGCACAGAAACTTTCCGGCCCGGATTGGATGATTGATAGGATGAAGGTATTTTTCCGGAACTTTTGCATCTGTACGGGGGCTGCTCTCTGTCTTGCCCTTCCGGCGGGGTGCGCTGTTCCGGAAAAGACTGCCGCTCCGGCAACGGTAAATACGGTCACGCCGGACAGTGTTTACGGTCACGCCGCCTTTATGGGGGCCGTACTGGATTTTGTTCATAAAAATTATGTGGATCCCGATAGAGCCTCTCCGGGAAAATTGATGACCGGCGCTTTGCGGGGGATGCTCCAGGAATTGGATCCTTACAGCACCTACATTCCCCCCGGCAGTACTGCCGCCCGGCAGGCACAGCTGACCGGTGAGGGCACCGGGGTGGGCCTTACGGTTTCCAAAACTCCTCATCAGGGGCTTCTTGTGGTGGGCGTTGTCCCCGGTTCTCCTGCGGCTTTTGCGGGGATCAAACCCGGGGATATGGTGCTGGAAGTGGATGGCACCCGTATGCAGAACCGGGATCTGGAGGATTTTCTGGACAGCATCCGTGGAAAGCCCGGGACGGAAGTTCTGCTGACGATCCGTGCGGCAGGGAGTCCCACGCCTGTATTGCACCGTTTGACCCGCAAAGCATTTATCATCAACCCGGTTCCTCTGCATGCCGTCCGGCGGTTTCCCGGCGGGATCGGCTATATCCGGATCGACAGTTTCAACCGTCATACCGTACGCGGCATGCTTTCCGCCGTGGCGCATTTGCAGAAAACAGGCCGTCTTCGCGGTTTGATTCTGGATCTCCGGAACAATCCCGGGGGCATGGTGGATGCGGCACTGGAATTGGTTTCCTGTTTTCTCAAGCCGGGATTGACCGTGTTTTCCGCCGTCGGCCGGGATGCGGTGAACCCGAAACAGGTGAAGACCCTTTCCGGCAGACAGGCTTTGACCGGGCTGCCGCTGGCGGTGTTGGTCAATGAATTCAGTGCCAGTGCCTCCGAGATCACCGCCGGAGCGTTGAAGGATCACAAGCGGGCGGTGGTCATTGGTGGAAAAACCTACGGAAAAGGCGTGATCCAGGAAGTCCGTTCTCTGCCCAACGGCGGGGCGATCCGTTATACCAAAGCATTTTACCGGACTCCGGCAGGGGAAAAAATCGACGGCGTGGGGGTAACGCCCGATGTCGCCATCCATGTTTCCCGGCAGGATACACTGCTCCTTGCCCGTTCCCGGAATAAGGTCGATGGGCCAAATCCGGCAGGAATTCCGGATAAAGTTTTAGAGGAGGCTGTAAAAATCATGCGGCAGAAGGTGCAATATGAGCCGTGATACAGCAGTCCCTTTCTGGCGGCGGAGGATCGTCTGGCTGGTCGGAGTTCTGGTTTTGTCACTGATTTATGTGATTTTCCGGAGTTGCCGGGATGTGACCGGCGAGGCGCGTTTGCGGGAATGTGCACTTGAATTTCTGGAAGCCGCAGATGCCGGGGATTACGAAAACTGCCGCAAAGCCGGAACCATGAAGGATCGGGATCTGCATGTTTTCCGGTTGAACCGGGAATCGCTGGGGAAACTGGTCAAGCGGACTCCCGGACGGGTCACTCCGCTCCGGTTCGGAGAGAAACAGGGGTATCTTTTTGCTTTTGTTTCCGATTTTGAGGAAGGTACGGGGCTTCAGGAAAATATCGCGGTTCTTGCCCATCCGGAAAAACGGGAAATGGAGATATTTTCAGCTCATTACAAATATCAACGGCTGATCCGGCCGGAATTGAAGGAATCTTATCCCGGCCGTATCCCGCCGGATGTCCGGGCAAAAGTGTTGCGGACGGCACAGGCTTTTGACAAAAAGGAATGGAAGTATTTTGAAGCCTTGGGTCGCCGGGAGGTCGGCTATGAACGCCGTGGCGCGGGACGGCCTCTGATGCAGTTCCAGAAACGGTTCGGGGTGGCGGTCAGCCGGGCTCCCATGTTGTCAGTGCGGTATCAGCAGACATTGCCGGGATGCGTGCATCTTGCATTGATGCAAGTGGTGAACCGGACGGGATACAGGGTGAAAAATGTTTCTTACGATTGTGATGAAACGGTACATTTCATGCTGGACAGGACTGCCGTCAAGCCGGAATGGCAGGTGTACGCTTTTTCTCCGGGAACACCCCGCCGGATCACGCCGCTCCCGCAGAAAAAGGCGGCGGTCAAAACGTCAGCAGTGAAGAAAAAGCCTGCAGCTGCGAAAGCTGTTTCAGCCATTTCCGGGAAGACTTCAGGCGGAAAAACGGCGACGCTGAAAAAGTAAAATCCGCCAGCCGGACAGCTTGAAGCATATCACTCTTTTCAATTTCTGTTTTCCCGGAACTTTCTGCAAACGCCTCGGCAAGGGAAGGCGTCAAAACGGCAAAAATCAGCAAATGCCGCAATCCTTCTTCGTAAGAAAAATGGTGGCTTTGCTGGCCGCAGAAGTGCATGGCATCCAGTTTGCCGAACCAGAAATCCTGCCAGATTTTTTCCGCTTCCTGCGTTCCGGGGCGGAATTGTCTGACCGGGAAAAAGGCCCCCGGAACAGCCGGTGCCGCCGGATTGAGCTCCGATAACAACCCCGTCCCGGTGGCGATTCTGACTTGTGTCCAAGCCCGTGAAATACGGTCAAAGATCCGGGGGCCATCACAGGGATCATCGTTCCGGAGGAGTCCGCAGAGGTAATTCCGGAAGTTTGTCCGGGTAAGAGCATCCGGCGCGGGGGCTTCCGCAAGTTCCTGTGCGATGACTCCTTTTGCTTTTTCCAGAAAATCCCCGGCATCGGCGGCAAAATGTTGATTGGCCTCCCGGATCACCTCGTGCATTTCCGGCGCAGCATGAAAATCCAGCACCCGCAAGGCGCAATAAAGACGGCTGGCAAAGGGTACATCCTGCCGGTGCATGATTTTCATGATCCCGGCATGGACCGCCCGGATGGCGGATAACCCCGGATCCAGTGTCCGGGAAAACACCGCCTTTTCCGGATTCCGGAGTTTGGCAAGTGCCCGTGCGTAGGCGGGGAGATTGGTTTCTTCGGCAATGCGTTTGCCTTCCTCCACACCCACGCCGGGGCAGATCCAGCGGTACTCTGCCGAAATTTCTCCATCGAGCCAATGACGGACATGGAGAGGAAAAAGTTGGCACGCCGCCGGTTTGGCTTGAAAACCGTGGAGTTTCTGGATCAGGCAAAGTCCGCCGCCGGAAAAAATGCAGTCCCCGGTTTTGCTGTTTTTGGCAACCGTGAACAACCCGTTCCCGTCCGGGAGAAAACACTGTTCTGCCGGAGGAAGACCGGGGATTTTCAAACGGGAAATGGCATCTTTTTCTTCGCAAGTCACCGTGATTTTGAACCGGGCGCAGCACCCGTATTGACAACGCTGACAGCGGAAAACTGCACCCGCCGGAGGATGGAAAGCGTGTTTCATTTATTGATAGATCCGGATCACCGCATTCTGGCGCAATTCCTGATAATACTCATCCATGATTTGCTTTTTCCGTTCCGCTTCCAGTTTTTTCCGCAGTTCCGGCTCCAGTTTGGCAAAGTCGGCATTGGCGGAAGGCTTGACCCGCAGGACTTTCAGAAAGTAGTCCATATGATCCACTTTCAGCGGACCGGCAACTTTGCCGTGTTCGACATCCTGACAGGCATCGGCAAATTCCGGCCGTAACGCCGGGAGCGGGATCCAACCGAGTGACCCGCCATTTTCTGCGTTGGGCCCTGCTGAATACAATCCGGCAAAGTCGGCAAATTTCTCCGGCTGTTTTTGCAGGATTTCAGCCAGTTCCTTTACGCCGCCCGGGTTTTTGTGGACGGGGGAGTCTGCTGCAATGGCAATCGCTGCAAGTTCCCACTCTTCCGGCGTATCCAGTTCGTGCTTGTGTGCATCAAAATATTCCCGGATTTCTCTGGGGGTGACCTGTCCTCTGATCTGGATCCGCCGGGCAGTCATGGCCTGCAGGATCAACTGTTCCAGAACCAGTTTCCGCAATTCTTCCGGTGTGGTCTTCTGTTCCCGGAGTTTTGCATAAAATTCCCGGCGTGACCGGATCGCCTGTGAAAGGGCGATTTCATCCATGGCACTTTCAATATACTGTTGCGGAATCGGAAACGGCTGTTGTTTGTAGGCATCCAGCAGAAGTTTCCGGTTGATCATTTTTTCCAGCGCATCTTTCCGCAACTTCAAAATGGCTTCGTACTGATCGTCTTTGGGGGTCGTTGCGCGGAGTACGCTTTCCTGCCGGGCGGTTTCCGCCAGCAGTTCACGTACACTGATGGGTTCCCCGTTGACAGATGCCGCCACTGAATCGGTCTGTTCTGCAGGAACGGCGTTTTCTGCCGCATTCAGGAGCGCAATTCCCGTAAAACACAGCAGGATAAAGAATTTGATATACATGATGATTCTCCCAGTCGTTTTTGCCTAATGTATCCCGGAAACGGGAAAATGCAAGCAGAAATCCTTGTGAAAGACTGTGGACGCATTTGACCAACCCTGTTCCGATGCTATATTATCCGGGAACTTATTGAGAGAGGAGGCAGGATGTTGCGGCGGTTCGTCAATTTGTTGTTGATGTTGATCATGTTTGCTTTCGCTGCGGCGGCGACAGCTGCGGCCCGGGATGTGTGGAAAGAAAAAAAAGCGATTCAGCAAAAATTACATAGAGGAAGGGTCAGTATGGATCAATGGAGTTCTGCGTTCCCCCGCAGTCTGGCGGAAAATCCGGTTTTTTCCCAGGATGGCGACCGGTTCGGGATCGAAATGAAAAGCACGGTTTCCGTGGGGTATTATGACCGTCTTTTTGAACTTCCTGCCGCCCCCGGGAGCGGATGCCGGATCGTGGGCAATGCCCGTACCTCCGGCGGGAATATGTACAACAATGTTATGATGATCGTAAGCTGGCTGGATGAAAAAGATACCGTCTGCCAGAAAGAATATGTTTCATTCCGTGACGGAGCGGGCAATGTCCGGAACTTTGACGAGGTTTTCACCATTCCGGAAGAGGCCGTAAAACTGGAACTCCGCTGTATTGCCAAGTGGCACTCCGGCAAAGTCACTTTCGGCAATATTGCCGTGACGGCGGCGCAGGCCCCTGCCAAACGCATGGTGCGGGTGGCGGCGCTCTCCATCAAAGTACCTTATCATCAGGAGAGATTCAATACGCCGGAAGAAAATTATGCCGCTTTCGAGAAAGCACTGACGGATCTTTGCGAAAATGTGCCGAAACTGGACTTGATCGTGATGCCGGAATGTATGACCAACGGCAATACCGGAAGGGCCTATCCGGAACGGGCGGAAGCCGTCCCCGGCGGCCCCACCTGGAATATCGTCAGCCGTTTTGCCGCCAAATACAAGGTGAATATCATCGCCGGGGTGGTGGAGCGTGATGCACAGGGGTGTATGCACAATTCCGCTTTTATTGCGGATCGTCAGGGCAAATTTGCCGGCGTGTACCGCAAGGTGCATCTTACGGTCGGAGAATCCGAAAACGGCTTGATCCCCGGCAATGGATTTCCGGTATTCGATCTGGATTTCGGCAAGGTCGGTATTATGATCTGCTGGGACAACTGGTTCAGCGAAAGTGCCCGGCTCCTGAAACTCAACGGTGCGGAGATCATTGCCTACCCCATTGCCGGAGACGGACAGTTTGAACATCGGGAGCATGTGTGGCCGGCCCGTGCCATGGATAATGCGATCCCCATGGTGATCTCTTTGCGGAACGGGGGAGCCTCCCGCAGTTGTGTGATCGACCGGGACGGTTTTATCCGGGCGGAAACCACGCCTTCCGTGGACTATGCCGTTTCCGATCTGGATCTTGCCTGGCACAAGCAGGTGTTCTGGCTTTCCGTGGGGCCCTGCCGCGGCAAGCCGCATCAGGTGTACGAATTTGAACGCCGCCGTGAAGTGTACGGTCCGGCAGAAAAAAATATCCGGGACAGTAAGTAATTTGTTGTTCACAGTCCCGCCGGAAGGCGGGATCATGACAGCTTAAATCACAGGGTAATTCTTTTCCAGTTCCGGAGAGTCCAGGTCATTGATCTGACAGCTGAATTCCCGGATCGTGATATGGTGGCGTTTGCCGAATTCCAGCAATTTAGCCCGGGTTTCGTCCGTGGTGCTCCGGAGGGCGATTACGATTTCATCAAAGGGGTGTTTTGCCAAAATATCTTCCAGTTCCTCAATGTTGCCGAGAACATTCAAGCCGTAAACATTCAGGCGGCAGAGCATGGAATTGTCGTCCAGAATACCGATGACTTTCCGTTTATCCTGTTGGCGGCTTGCACTGGAAAGGGAGATCAGGAAGAGTTTGCAGTACAACCCTCCGCCATAGATCAGTGTCCGGGGCAGAACTTCCTTCTTTCCTTCCATGATGCTGTTGGCAATATTCTGCAAGCCGAAACTTTCCAGATAATGCAGGGCAAAGCGTTCCATCAGGATCAGAGCACTGCCCAGAAGAGCGTACGCCACAAAAAATTCCCGCATCAGTGAGATTTGATCCCGGTCCTTGCCGTAGATCAGAAGAATATCTCCCAGCACCAGTGTCAGTACAAGCAGACAGGCAATGGCGAGCATCAGGATCAACTTGTAATAGCGGGCGATTCCCACCCGGAGCCAGTAGGTCCGGTAGATCCCGGAAAGGATCAGCACCAGCGGGAAGGGGGCTATATAGAACATCATCCGTTTCAGGGTGTAGGGGTTGAAATCCATATCCCGCTGAAAGAGGGTACAGGTGCCAGCGTAGGCAAGGAGCAGCAAAATCACATCCAGCACCGGATGCAGAGCCGTCAGAATGAACTTCCGCCGGGGGATACGGATCCCTTCCGAAAGGAGTTTGGTAGTGTCATAAAACTCAATGGTGGCAAAACGCACCACCGTAAAAAGCACCATCAGGAGAATAATGAAACTCAAGGACTTCATCACATCATCCAGCAGTGCCGCCGCAATCGCTCCGGCAACCAGCAGAACCGCCAGTTTGTAAATGGTATAAGCCGTTTTCCGGGGATTTTTCAACTGCCCCATCAGGCGGTGATGCAGATGGTCATGGTCGCCGGTCATAATACCCACATCCGGCATTTTCAGGATATAACGGCGGTACAGACGGCGGACAATGGCAAGAAATACGTCAAAAAGCGGGATCCCCATGGCAAGGACCGGCACCAGCAGACTGGTTATCGTGACGGCTTTTGCCGATTGCACGATGCTGAAATAAGAGAAGAATAAGCCGATAAACATACTGCCGGTATCTCCCAGAAAAATCCGGGCGGGCGAAAAGTTGTAGCGCAGAAAACCGAGGCAGGTCCCGCAGAAAACAAACATGCAGACGGTCAGGGTAAGACTGCCGTGGGTAATGATCTGCCACGCCGCCATGGAGAACGCTGCGATCATGGCAAGCCCGGAGGCAAGGCCATCCATGCCGTCAATAAGGTTGAAGGCATTGATGATCCCGATGCACCAGCAGACCGTAAGCGGCAGAGCCAGCCAGACCGGGATGGGGAACCCCAGAATGGCATCGATCCGGACACCTGTCCAGAAGAGATAACAGGCGATGGCGATTTGAACCAGCAGTTTGACGATGCTTTTCAACTCAAAGCGGTCATCTGCTACCCCGAGAACGGTGATGGCCAGCAGGGGCGGCCCGAATTGTATCAGCAGCGGATCGTGCGTCCAGCCTTTTGCCGCCGTGCTGTTGAAGATGAGATACCACAGCATTACAGCGGCAAAAGACAAAATGATCGCCAGCCCGCCGCCACGGGGAACCGGTTTGGCATGCTGATGCCGCCCCCGTGGAATATCCATCATCCGGAACATGGGCAGAATTTCAATACAAAGTCTGGTGAAAAACATGGAAAGCGTTGCCGCCGCCAGACAATAAAACGGGACACCTGCCAGTGCCCGGAGTGATTCAATATTTTCCATTATAAAATCCCTGTTGTTTACCGGAAATACAATACAGTTCACTCCAAATATAGTGCTCTTTCCCGGAAAAGCAAGTACTTAAATTTTTTTCCTGTTCCGCCAGCGGCCGCTCAACAGATAAAAAATGGCGATCCCACAGCCCAGAACCGATGCCAGCGGTGCGGCAAGCCCCACATGATAAAGCGTGGCCCCCGTCATGATACTGCAGGCATAGGAAACCGGGATCCGGACAAAAAAGGTGCAGAATAAATTGCTCCCCATGGTGAAAAATGTTTTTCCGCACCCGTTGAAGAACCCGTTGGTGCAGAAGATGATGGGGACAAGGATGTAGTCCCAGCTGAAACTGCGGGCATACAATGCTCCGTTGCGGATCACCTCTTCCGCCCCTGCACTCTTTCTGTCAATAAAAAGAGCCACCATATTTTCCGGGAAAAGCTGGAGAAGCAGCAGAAAAACCAACCCCAGTGCCATGGTGCAGGTAATGGCAAGCACCAGTGTCCTTTGCGCCCGGATGGGTTTATTGGCCCCCATATTCTGCGCCGTAATGGCCGCCATGGCCATGGCAAAAGAGATGGCTGGAAGCATGGCGAAGCCATTGATGCGGTTGACGATCCCATATCCTGCTGCCGGTGCGGCATTGTCCCCGCCCATGGCATTGACGATGGAAACGATGAAGAGGAAGGAAAGCCCGATCAAGACCCCCTGGATGGCGATGGGAAGTCCGATCTTCAAATACTGGGAAAGGAGTTCCCAGGGCATGCGGAAGTTGGCGGCTTTCAGGGAAAAGCCGAACCCGCCCCGGCAGAGATACCACAAAGCAAGCAGCATACTGATGGCCTGTGAAAAGATGGTTGCCCATGCCGCCCCGGCGGCACCCATGCCGAGCCATGCCACCAGGAGCAGGTCGCCAATGGTGTTGCAAAAACAGGCGATCCCCACAAAAACAAGCGGTGCAGTGGAGTTGCCGAAGCCGCGGAAAATGGCGGAAAGAGCATTGTATCCCACCACAAAAACGATGCCCCACGCACAGATCCGCATATAACTGGTGGTATCCAGCCACGCTTCAAGCGGGGTATTCAGAGCCCTTGCAAGAAATGGAACCAGCAAAACAAAAATGCAGGTCGCCGCCAGTCCGGTCAGCAAAGAAAAACTTAATGTCATCCCGATGCTCCGCTGGGTATTTTTCTGATTTCCCGCTCCGAAATACCTGCCGATCAACACCGTTGCCCCGGTGGTGAGCCCCATGATAAAACTCATCACAAGGTGCATCAGTTCGCCGCCGTTGGAAACTGCCGCCACACCGATTTTGCCGCCGCCGAACTTGCCTACGACCCACAGATCCACTGCACTGTAAAGGGCTTGCAGAAGATTGGCAAGCAGGAAAGGTACGGAGAATGCCAGCAGATTTGCCGCCATATTGCCCCGGGTAAGATTCTTTTTGCCGGATGTTTTCATGGTATATCCCCCTTATAAAATCAAAAAACAGAGTTTTTAATATACCACATTTCCGGTTGTTTTTCAACGTATTTCCGTTAATCCATCCCGCCGGATTTCCGGTACGCCCCCGGTGTCATCCCGGTATTTTTTTTGAAACTCCGGCAGAAAAAGCGCATATCGGCAAAGCCGCACTGTTGGGCAATCTCTTTTACCGGGAGCTTTGTCCGCCACAAGAGATGTTTGGCCCGGAGCATCCGGCGGCGGACAATATATTGCTTGGGGGGAATGCCAAATGTTTTCCGGAAACAGGCTGAAAATTCCGCTCTCCCCATGCCGCATAACTTTCTCAGGTCCTCCACTTGCAGCGGGGCCTCCAAATGTTCATCCACATGATCCAGAACCGGGGCAAAGACTCCTCCCGCCGCCGCCGGGTCCGGCATGCCGGAAAGGATTTTTTCCAACAGAGGGGCGAGGAGGCAGAAAACACTGTTCCGGGCATCCAGTGATTCTGCAATGCCGGTCATACTGCCGATTTTGTTCAGCGTATTTTGAAATGCCTGCCGGGTCTTTGCCGGGTGGTCGAGTCGGGAAAATTGCAGCTCCCGCCCCGCCGGGATCGTGGCAAGTTTGCGGGAGACAAAGTGGATCCAGTAGTGGTCGGATGGGGTGACCGGGCGGTAGGAAAAAGGCGTTCCCGGCGGCACCAGATAGACCGTTCCCGCCGAGATTTCCCAGGTGCGGTCTTCAAATTCCAGACAGAATGTCCCCCGGAGCGGCAGATAAAGCCGGTAATAATTATCCCCGCTGAACGCCGCGTGCATTTTCCACGCCCGCACCTGTTTGCCGAAGCCCGCCGCTACGATCTCCAGATCCAGTTCCCCCAGTGCCGCATACCACAGCGGCATATCCCTGCGATTGAATCTTACGATATTCATGCCGGTAAAAAACTCCTGTTTTATAACAAAAAGTCCACCTTTTTTTACAATAGCTCCCATTGCCCCCGGATGCAAATTGTTTTATAGTATCTCTGCAACAAAAATGAAAGCCGGAAAACGGCGGAAAGGAAATACACAATGTTGCCAAAATGGTTTGAAGAGGCCCGGTTCGGGATGTTTATCCACTGGGGATTGTACGCGGCACTGGGCGGTTTCTGGAAAGGGCAGGAAATGACCTATATCGGGGAATGGATCCAGGCCCGGTTCCGTATTCCCAACGAAGAATACGCCAAACTGGCGGAAACCTTCGATCCGGTGAAGTTCAATGCGGATGAATGGATCCGTACCGCCGCCGAAGCCGGGGTGAAATACATTGTTTACACCAGTAAACACCATGACGGCTTTGCCATGTATCACAGCAAGGTGAGTTCCTACAATATTTATGATGCCACGCCTTTCAAACGGGATCCTCTGGCGGAACTGGCGGAAGCCTGCCGGAAATACGGGGTGCGTCTGGGGATCTATTATTCCCAGAATCTGGACTGGCACGAGCCGGACGGCGGCGATCCCGGTCCCGGTTATCCCTCCAATGGCGGGATGATGTCCTGGGGCAATGACTGGGATTTCCCGGATTATGACAAAAAGAATTTCCGCCGTTACTTTGAAAACAAGGTGAAACCGCAGATCCGTGAGCTGTTGACCAATTACGGGGAAGTTTCTGTCTTGTGGTGCGATTGCCCGCTGGATATGAAGCCGGAATTTTCGCAGGAATTGCGGGCATTCGTCAAAGAACTTCAGCCCAACTGCATCATCAACCAGCGTATCGGCAACAATTGTCAGGATTACGGCGGGCTTGGAGATAACCAGCTGCCCATCGACCGGCGGAAGGATACCCGGGAATCTCCGGTGACGCTGAATCATACCTGGGGCTACAAAAAGAACGATCATGCGTGGAAAACGCCGCAGCATATTGTGCGGACACTGGCTTCTCTGGCTGCCCGGAACGCCAATCTGCTGCTGAATGTGGGCCCCATGCCGGACGGGGACTGGCCGGAAGGGACGAAGAATGTTTTTGCCGGGATCACGCCGTGGATCCGGGAACATGCGGATGCTATTTTTGGTTCGGGATCCAATCCTTTTGCCGTGGATATGCCTTTCGGGTGCTGTACGGTGTCCGGGAAGAATCTGAATCTTTTTGTGGATCAGGATGTGCCGGAGATCGTTCTGAACGGGATCTTGAGCAAAGTTGTTTCGGCGACGGTACCTTTTACGCAGGACGGCGAAGTTCTCCGGCTGGATACAACGGGTTTGAGTGATCCCCTGCTTGCCTGTGTAACTGTAACGTTTGATGAAGTGCCGCAGGTGCGGCAGGACTTGATCCCGCAGAATGGCGTTCTGCATATCCGTCCCCGGAACGGGGAAGCCATCCACGGGGAGGATGCGGCAGAAAGCGGAAATACCACTGTCAGTGCAGACGGGGAAAAGGAAGGGAGCAAGCACAGCTCTTTCGGGCGTGACGGTTCTCTGCAGTTCTGGGACAATCCGGCGGACCGGATCGTCTGGCCCGTGATTTTGCCTGCCGGCCGCTACCGGATTTTGCTGGAGACCCGGAACCGTGCCACATGGGATGCTCATGCAGAGTGGTTCGGGGACCGGAAAGCGGCGTGGCAGCTGGGGGATCTGGCCGGGGAAACGGAACTGGTCCGGGAATCCGGCGAAGGCGGTTCGGGGGTATCCTGTCTTGCGGAATGTGAATTAGCATCGGAGTTCCGCGGGGATTTTATGCTCCGGACGGCGGAGGTGCTGTCGGAAAACGCAGTTCATATGGACTTGATCGGGGTCCGGTTTGTAAAAGTTGCTCAATAAGAGTGATTTTTAACTGAAACTGCCGGATTTTTTTGAAAATATCGAAAAAAATTGAAAAATTCTTGAAAAAGGGGTTGACATTTTTTAAATTTACATCTAAACTTATAGCGTAAAGATCATTTGAAGCAGTACAATATCAAGAGGTTTTGATACTTTAAATATTATCTGAATATTTGCAGAGCGGCGTGCGGTTGCCGCTTTGCATTATAAAGCATCAGCATTTTCCGTGATTTCCGACTGCTTCTGATTTGTCCGTGCAGAGCCCTGTCTTTCGGTAAGAATGGACCGCTGATCAAACATAAAAATGCAATACAGGGCATGCGCGGAGAACCAACCGGTCTTGAGCGGATCAGGGAGATCCGGGAGGCCACGAAAGGAAGAAGGATGAATATTTACGTCGGAAACCTGCCTTACAGTATCGATCGCGATCAGTTGCGTGAGATCTTCGCCCAGTTCGGAGAAGTCCGCGCTGCCCGTATCGTCATTGACCGTGAATCCGGCAAGTCCAAGGGCTACGGCTTTGTGGACATGGATAACGATGCCGAAGCCAATGATGCGATCGCCAATCTGAACGGCACCGAGATCGGCGGGCGGAAGGCTGTGATCAACGAAGCCCGTCCCCGTGAAGACCGTCCTGCCGGCGGCCGTCGTTACTGACAGTTTTTTTTGAACCGCATCAGACTCCGGAACCTTCCGGAGTTTTTTTTTTGTTGGCTGTGTACTAAACAATGACTGATATTATGGAGCGCAGACGATCTGGATCGTCAAGCGACGGGTCAAGGGGCAACCGCCCCATTGCGGGGATTTTTAAGGGCGAGCAGCCCTTAAATGATAAGCCCCGGCCTCCCGCTCCAATAAAAAATCAGCAAGCAATCAGCTTGCGATTTTTTCCGGGGCCTTACGGTTCAGCGTACGAAGTGCGCTGAACCCAGCCTCGCAGAGACCAAGTGCACAGCAAATAAATTGCTATATAGAAAAATCAGTCA
>JAFTIA010000059.1 GCA_017457105.1 Lentisphaeria bacterium
ATTCATAGCATCTCTGCCCGCACCCTGTGCATTGCGCAAAGCCGATACTGCGAGCGATGCTGACCGGGAATACTAAGAATACCAGGAATACTGGCGTGGAACATGGCGTAGTGTGTGCCATGTGCTCCGGAAATTCAAAAGCGCATGGCACACTGCGTGCCATAGCCCATTCATAGTATTCCCAGAATTCATAGTATTCATAGCATCTCTGCCCGCACCCTGTGCCTTGCGCAATGTGCTTTGCCAGCCGATGGGAATGTGCTGTGGAATTTCCGGAGCACATGGCTCTCACTGTACCCTGTGCCCTACCCGCCGCAAGCACTCTTTTTTTCTGAAAAAAATTGAAAATTTCGGAAAACCGTGCTATACTATCCGGCGTATATCGTGTTTTTATTATCTATATAGACAAAACTTTCTAAAAAAAGGAGAACTTTATGAAAGTCCAAATTCTGATGGCGTGTATGGCCGCCGTCCTGACACTGGGCGCAGCGGCCCCGGCGAAGGCAAAGGCCGCACCGGCAAAAAAAGCAAAACCGGTAACCCGGGTCGTCATGCAGGCGGAAAATGCCATTTTCGACGCCTCCCGTATGCAAATCATTGACCGGGACAAATTTTCCGGCAAAAAAGGGTTGATGCTGGCTGACGGCCAGAAGTCCATGCTGGACAATCCGGATCTCTCCAAGCCGGATGCCGTCTTCAAGTTCAAGATCGAAAATGCGGGCATCTACTGGATCCGTACCGCTGTCGATACCACCGGCGAAGCACGCAAGGCCATGGAAGTGGCTCTGACCAAGAAGAACAAATACGACTCTTTGCAGATGCGTTTTACCATTGACGGCGGCATTCTCCGCTCCCGCTACATCATCAGTCCGTGGGAAGATCTTACCTACCGTTCCCGCAACCTGATGAAGTGGAACTTTACTCCCGGCGAACATGAAATCAAAATCTGGCTCCCCAAAGATGCCGGGCTGGATATGCTGACCGTGGAATTGTACCGTCCGCCCTATGTTCCGGCGGCAGTAAAGAAGTACACCCCCTCCATCATCCCGGGCCCCCGTCCCCGTTTGTGGGTCACGCCGCAAACCCTCCCCATGGTCAAAGCCAATCTGACCAAAGGTGAAAACAAGGCCGTCTGGGAAAAAGTTCAGGCAAAAGCCGCTGAACCCTTTGCCTACACCCCCAAAAAGGGCGTGGAAGGCGAATTCAACGCCAAACTCCATGATGCCTGTATCCACAAGGCTTTCGTTTACCTGATGACCGGCGACAAAAAGTTCGGCAAAGACGCCATTGCCCTTATGGATGCCTACATGGGCGTGGTGGAATTCAGCAACCTTCTGGACATCACCCGGGAGATCGGGCAGGTGATCTATTCCGGCAGTCTGGTGTATGACTGGTGCTATGACCTGCTGACGGTGGAACAGCGCAAGTCTTTCCGTGACAAGCTCCTGCGTCTTGCCATGGATATGGAGATCGGCTGGCCCCCCTTCCTGCAGACCATTGTGAACGGTCATGGCAACGAACTGCAGGTGAACCGTGATCTTTTGAGCATGAGCATCGCCCTTTTCGGCGATGATGATGAACCCTACCGCTACTGCGCCTACCGGATCCTGGAAGAACTGGTCCCCATGCGCGCAGAAGAATACAAGAGCGGCCGCCACAATCAGGGCGTGGGCTATGCCGCCTTCCGTTTCAATGCGGAAATGCACGCCGTCTGGCTGATGCGCCGTCTGGCGAACAAAGAAGTCTTTGATCCCAATATCAAGAGCCTGGGTTACTATTGGACCTATGGTCAGTATCCGGACGGCCGTATTATGACTGACGGGGACGGCTCCATCACCTCTTCCGCCTGGGCGGCTCCGGATGTGATGTTCATGTGCTACAGTTACAGCAATGACCCTGTGCTGAAGGGTGAATATATCCGTCAGGGTGCCACCATGACCCGGCCCTGTCTTTTCCTGCTGCTGAACGATCCGGACCTGAAAGCGGATATGAACCTTGCCGGGCTCCCCCTGTCCCGGAATTTCCCGGGCGTGCTGCCCTCCATCATCGCCCGTACCGGCTGGGATATCGGGCCAACATCCTCCGATGTTATGGTGGAAATGAAGGGCGGGGATACCCACTTCGGCAATCATCAGCATGCAGATGCCGGTGCGTTCCAGATCTTCTACCGCGGCGAACTTGCCACGGATCTGGGCATGTACGGCTTCTACGGCACCTTGTACGATATGGGCTACAACAAACGCTCCATCGCCCACAATGTGATGCTGGCGTATGACCCGACGGAAGTTTTCCGTCAGAAGCGTTTTGCCAATGACGGCGGTCAGCGTTTTATTCAGGAACATCCCCGCAATGTCAGGGAAATCAACAAGCCGGTGTTCCGTTACGGCAAAACGCTTGCCACCTATGTTGGCCCCAATACCAAACGGCCGTTCTTCAGCTATATCTGGAGCGATCTGACCAAAGCCTATTCCGACAAGGTGGAAGGCTATACCCGCGGCATGTGTTTTGTGAACCTTGCCGATCAGGATTGCCCGGCGGCTCTGATCGTGGTGGACCGCATGACCACCCGTCACGGCATCAAAAAATACTGGACGGTGAACTCCCTTACCAAGCCGGAAGAAACTGCCCGCGGTGTGGATATCTATTCCAAGCGTGACTTTATGCGCGGCAAGTTGTCCGTAAATATGTTCCTGCCCCGTGAAATCAAAAAAGAGATCGCCGGCGGCGGCAAAGCCACCAGCTTCTTCGGGCAGACGCTGACACCGCCCATGCCCACCGCCACCCAGGCGCAGGGCTACCGGACCATGATCTCCGATGCAAACGAACAGGATACCGCTCTTTTTGCCGCTGTAATGCTCATCGGTGCGGAAAACGGCAAAAAGCCGCAAGTCACCTGCAAGCAGAACTGGAACAATATTGTCTTTACCATCAATAACCGTATCGTGGTGATGCCTTCTATCAGCAAACCGCAGGATACGGGCTTCCGGTTCACGGTCCCGGCGGGCAAAGACAAGACCTATTACTGTCTGCTCACCGGTTTGCAGACCGGCCTGTGGAACATCTGCAGTTTGAACAGCAAAAAAATCAATGTGGAAGCTACAGTCACGCCGGAAGAAGGTTCTGTCTTCCTTCAGCTGGAGCCGGGCGAATATCAGGCGACTCCGGGGGCTTCTGCGGATGAGATCCGCTACACGGCGCCCGCACCTGCCGTCCCGAAGGTGGCGGACCGTTATGCCGATTCTGTCTATGTAAACGGCAAAAAGCTCGAAAACAGCAAACCGTCGGCCGTCGGCAAGGTTCTCTTTGTCCCGGCCATCGCCACGGCGAAAGCTCTGGGCGGCAAGGCCGTCGTTTCCGGAGATTACCTCAATACGGAATTTTCCGGCATGAAAGTGGTCTTCAAGAAAAACAGCAATACCGTGCTCGTCAACGGCAAAAAGTTCAGCATGAACAACCGCATTACCTCCATGATCGACGGTGTCTGGTATGTGGATGGTGCTGTCCTTGCCGGATTCGGCAACGCCCATTTCCTGAGCGATATCCGCACCAACAGTGCCATCATGCAGAGCCGTAAAACCGCAGATTCCGTTCTGTGGCTGAACAGTGACTGTGATTTCACCCGGGATGCCTGGACCCAGATGCAGGGCACAGGTGCCAAAGCCGGATACTGGGCTGTTCACGGCAAGGGCCGCTGGTTTGAAGTGACCTTCCGGAACACGCAGAAGTTGAATGGTATCGGCATCGACTGGTCCCAGGGCGCCGCCCGCAAAGCCAAGTTCAAACTGGAAGTCAATGACGGCAACACCTGGAAAACGGTTTATGACGGCTGGAGCTACAAGAAGGGCGGGCTGGAAGTCTATCCCTTCCCGGCACAGGAAGTCCGTCAGATCCGCTGGACCGGGTACGGCAATTCGCTGAATGAATGGAACTCCATCTTCTCCTTTGTGCCGCAAGTTGTAAAATAAGCAAAGATACGGGAGAGAGAAATGTTGTATTTTGCAGCAGGTCTGCTGCTTCTGGCGGCAGGGTATTTCTTCTACGGGAAACTGGTGGAGCGTCTGATCGGGCCGGATGACCGTCCGGTACCGTCGGAGACCCATTTCGACGGGGTGGATTTTCTCCCCCTGCCGCATTGGAAAAATATGCTGATCCAGCTCCTGAATATTGCCGGGATCGGGCCGGTGATCGGCGTGATCCTCGGGATCAAATTCGGAGAGATCGTCTTTCTGATCATTCCCATCGGGAACATTATCGGCGGGGCAGTCCACGACTACTTTGCAGGGATGATGAGCATTCGTGACGGAGGCGCCAATATGCCCTCCATGATCCGGAAAAATCTGGGAACGGGTACGACCGTTTCTTCTCCTGGTTCATGGTGCTGCTCCTTCTGCTGGTGGTGGCGGTCTTTATCAACATCCCGGCGCAGCTTTTGAGCAGTCTTTTTGCCGGAGATCAGTCTCTTTTCTGGCTGATGGTGATGATTATTTTTGCCTACTACATCGCCGCCACGCTGTTCCCGGTGGATAAGATCATCGGGGCGGTGTATCCGATTTTCGGTGCGGTACTGATTTTAAGTGCCTTTGCCATTTTGGGGGTCCTGCTTTACCGGGGGATCGGCGATCCGGCACTGCTGGCAGAATCTGCCGCATTCCGGATGGCGAAGTTCAAAGAACCTATTCTGCCCATGCTTTTTGTCACGATCGCCTGCGGGATCCTTTCCGGATTCCACGCCACGCAGTCGCCCATCGTTGCGCGGACGGTCTCTTCCGAACGGCAGGGGCGGCAGGCTTTTTACGGCATGATGGTGCTGGAAGGCGTGATCGCCATGATCTGGGCCGCCGGTGCCCTGGCGATCTATAACATGATGCCGGAAACGCTCCTTATGGCTCCTGCGGCGGTGCTGAAAGTCATTACCAGCACCTTCCTCGGGAAATGGATGGGGACGCTGACGGTACTCGGCGTAATCATTCTTGCCATCACCTCCGGGGATACAGCGTGCCGCAGTCTGCGGCTGAGTCTGGCGGAAATGTGTTCGGTGGATCAGAAACCGTTCCGGAAACGGATCCTGCTGTGCATACCGATCCTGCTGCTGGTCACCGGTCTTCTGATCTGGTCCAATGTAAGTGCCAAAAGTTTCGGGTATCTCTGGAACTACTTTGCATGGGGCAATCAGGTGTTGGGGGCAAGTATGCTTCTGGCGGCAGTGGCATGGCTGAAAAAGCAGGGGAAACCCGTGACTGTGGCACTGGTGCCCGGTGCTTTTATGACGTTTATCATCCTCGCCTTCATTTTGTACCATCCCACGCTGGGCTTGCGGATGGATCTGCATTACGCCTATCTTCTGGCGGCGGCAGGGACATTTGTCATTCTTATGCACGTGGTGAACCGCAGGAAGGAAGACTGAAAAGTGACTGCGCCCCGCGGTAAATTCATTACGCTGGAAGGCCCGGAAGGTGCCGGCAAAAGCACCCAGGCAAAACTCCTTGCCGAAGTTCTTGCCGCCCGGGGGATCGGTTATATCCTCACCCGGGAACCGGGGGGGACACCGCTGGCGGAAGAACTGCGGAGACTGGTGAAACATTTCAAGTCAGACCGGGAAGAGATCACGCCGGAATCGGAACTTTTTCTGATGAATGCCGCCCGGTCACAGCATGTGCAGTACAAGATCCTCCCGGCATTGAATGCGGGGAAATGGGTGATTTGTGACCGGTTCAGCGATTCCACGCTGGCGTATCAGGGCTTTGCCCGGGGGATGGATATGGCGGGGATCAAGTCGGTGATCCGCATGGCGGCGGGGTGCTGCCCTATTGACAGGACACTGCTTTTTGACCTTCCCCCGGAAGCCGGATTCCGCAGGGCGGAACGGCGAGAATCCACCGCCGGGAATTATGACCGTTTTGAGCTGGCAGGAGGCGAATTCCACCGGAAAGTCCGGCAGGGATTTCTTGCCCTGGCAGAGGAAGAGCCTGCACGGTTCCGTGTGATCCGGGCAGATCAGGCGATCCACGAAGTCCATGCAGATGTACTGGAGGCGGTAAATGACCTCTTTTGAAGAGATCACCGGGCGTTTCCCGGATTTGTGGGAGTGTTTGAAACACGCCCGCAAACAGGATCACCTTGCCCATGCCTTTCTGATTTGTGCAGGCAGGGAAGATACCCGGGAATCCTTTGCTCTTGCGCTGGCCCGTCTGGCGGCGTGCCGGGAAGCGGGAAAAACCGGAGAACCCTGCGGACACTGTTTTGAGTGCCGGAAACTTGCTGACGGAACCTATCCCGAACTGCGCCACCTTGCACCGGTGGGGAAAATGTATCAGATCCAGGTGGGTGACCGGATCAATCCTGAACCCAATACGGTGCGTTATTTTGAAAACAGTTTCTCCCTGACGGATGCTTCCGGCTCCGCCCGCAAAATCGGGATCATCCACGATGCAGACCGCATGAATGCCGAAGCGCAGAACGCACTTTTGAAAACGCTGGAAGAACCGCCGCCGGGAACGCTGCTTCTTTTGACCACCGGCAATCCCTCCTCCCTTCTGCCCACCACCCGGAGCCGCTGCCAGATCCTGCGGCTGCCGGAAAGCCGGACGGAATACACTTTCCCCGGCAATACAGAACTTTTTGCGGCACTGCATGACTTGTTTTATCTGGCAGGCAGTCACCCGGGAAAGGCGGAAGCCGCCGCGTTGAAAATGATCGCTGTTTCCGCCGCACTCAAAGACAGTGCGGAAGATGCCACCGTGGAAGCGTGGAAAGACCGGATCAAACAGGCTGCAGACTTTGATCCTGCCATGGCAAAGCGTCTGGAAAAACAGCGGGATGCAGAATCTTCCGGGGCATACATGCGTCTGCGGAAAGAGTTTCTTTCCGCCATTCAGGCGTATGCGGGGGAAGTTTTTCTCCTCTCCATGGGGGCGGCAAAAGAGAGTCTGCCCAATCCGGAACTGCCGGTATTCCCCCCCGATGGAGGCTTGCCCGATGCGGAACGGGCAGAACGGATGCAGCGTTTTGCGGAAGAACTGCTTTTTACACTGCGTTTCAATGTCAATGAAGAACTGGCATTGCGTGATTTTGCCCTCCGGACAGCCATGGGGGGATAAGGCCGGGGGCTGTTGGCTGGCGGAGCACATTGCTTGCCGCGGCGTAGCGCAGCGCAGACGGGCGCAGAGCCGGTACTGCGGGCAAGGCCAACTGGGAATACTGGGAATACTAAGAATACTGGGGTAAGCACAAGAAAGCGTGTGAGCCATGTACCATGGAATTTCCGGAGCACATGGCTCACAGTATGCTACAGACAATCTATAGTATTCCCAGTATTCATAGTATTCATAGTCGGGTTAGCCCCCACCC
>JAFTIA010000060.1 GCA_017457105.1 Lentisphaeria bacterium
CGGCGGATGGCAAACCACTCGGGGTGCTTTCATATAAGGAAAGCCCTCCGTCGCTCTTCCGAGCTATGGAGGGTATCCTTCGCAGTCGCTTCGCTCTCTTTTGCTTTGCAAAAAAAATCTGCAGATGGCTAACCTGTCGGGGTGCTTTCATTTAAGGAAAGCCCTCTGTCACTCTTCCGAGCTATGGAGGGCATCCTTCGCAGTCGCTTCGCTCTCTTTTGCTTTGCAAAAAAAATCTGCGGATGGCAAACCTGTCGGGGTGCTTTCATTTAAGGAAAGCCCTCCGTCGCTCTTCCGAGCTATGGAGGGCATCCTTCGCTGTCGCTTCGCTCACTTTTGCTTTGCAAAAAAAATCTGCGGATGGCTAACCTGTCAGGTTGCCATCCGCAGCTTTTGCGAAGGATGGTGGATCCGCCCGGACTTGAACCGAGGACCCGGAGATTATGAGTCACCTGCTCTAACCGACTGAGCTACGGATCCAGAATGTACCATAATATAGCCCTTTTTTTCATTCCTGCAAGTATGCCCTGTTAAAAATTCAATTTTTGTATATTGAAAAGCAAATCGGTCCGGCTTGACAAACATTCAACAAAAGAGTATTTTATATCCGGGTTGATCCCGTTTGATATTGATATGATCTCAAAAGTCAAAACGATGAATGACTTCCGGGAAATCCCGCCCGCGGTATCAGGAGAATAAATCGGTTGCACATACGAAAAAAACAATCATTCACGCAATACGGCATCAGCAGCAGAGACCGGCAAAATCAAACACTGCAGTATATCCTGCAAGGGGCTCTGACCGTTTTTTCAGCCGTTTCCATTTTGACGGTGGAAACGGAGAGTTTTTTGCTGCCTGTCCTCTGCCACAAAGCAACAGCTCTGCTGTCCGCTTTTTTTATCACAGCGGGTATTCTTGGAATCATGTCCCATTCCTGTATTTCCAGAATCCTCTGTCTGCTCGGGATCGCTCTTAATGTACTGGTGATGTGGGGAAAACTGATCCATGATCCGCTTGTCTCGCTTCTTTACAGCATTCCGGCTCTGGCGGCAGTGTTTTATTTGCTGACCGTCCGGCTGCCGGCAAATCGTACACTGTCGGCAGAACTGCAGCTGGACCGGATTTACGGCAGTGCGCTGGCACTGCTTTTGACAGCTCTGACGGCACCGCTTTGGGCCAGCCATTTTACCGGATTTTCCCGGGTATGTTTTGCCGGAACAATCCTGACACTGCTGCATCTTCTCCGGTACAGGAACCTGATCGCCGTACATGAAAAACGGCGTTCCGACATCTGTTATATCGTCCTGACGGTCACGGCAGCCATTGCCTGCTGCCGCCTGCCGGAACTATCCGTATTGTATACGGCAATATTACTGCTGTACTTTGTACACAAACGCAAATATGCAAACTGGAAATTTTTACGGGTATCCATTCAGTATCCGGCACAATCGCTTCTGCTGACATTTCTGGCACTTTCCACAGCAGGAACTCTGCTGTTGCGGACTCCTGCTGCAATGCGGAATGAACTGCCGGTCATTGATGCGGCATTTACGGCAGTAAGTGCCGCATGCGTAACGGGCTTGAGTACGATTGATATTGCAGAAGATCTTACATTTACAGGAAAATGCATCCTGCTCTTGCTGATACAATTAGGTGGATTGGGCATTATGACACTGGCAACATTGGCGTTGCACGCACTCGGGAAATTGTCTCTCGGCCAGGAGCAAATGGTCCTTGCAATCAGCAATTCCGGCGAACAGGATCTTTATCAAAATCTGCGATTGATCGTCTGCTTTACCTTTGCAATGGAACTGATCGGGGCCATTCTGTTGAGTCTGGGCTTTTATTCAGTATGCGGCAATTGGGCAGAAGCACTGGAACTGGGCATTTTCACCAGCATATCCGCCTTCTGCAATGCAGGTTTTTTCCCGGGCCCGGAAAACCTGTGCCCATACGCCGGGCACCCTCTGCTTCTGCTGATCATCGCCGCACAAATCATTTCAGGCGGTATTGCCCCGGCGGTGACCTGGGCATTTTTAAAGAAACATTCCCTGAAAAATATTCCTTTCATCTGCAAACTGGTATTGACCTCTTCGGCAGTATTATTGGTTGCAGGAACATTTTTTATCCTGCTCTTTGAGTGGAACGGTATTTTAGGCAATTTGCCATGGTATGACAAAATAACCAATGCCTTTTTCTATTCTGCCTCGCTGCGAACCGCAGGATTCAACACCACCGGGATGAATTCACTGGGCTTCCCATGCTATTCCATCATGCTGCTTCTGATGTTTATCGGAGGGGCCCCCGGAGGCACGGCAGGCGGAATCAAAGTCACAACAGCTGCGGTACTTTTTTTCGCCTTCAAAGCTGCACTGAAAAATACGGAAAGCGTTACGGTTTGCAAACACAGAATCGCATCGCACTGCGTCATTCAGGCTGTGGCAATAGTCATTTCCACCCTCACCGTATTGTTCATTACAGTGATTATGCTGACTGCCACACAGGATACAGCCCCCGGACCACTGCTTTTTGAGGCGGTTTCTGCTCTGGGGACAGTCGGTCTGTCCCTCGGGATCACCGGCGAACTGGATACCATCGGGCGACTTATCATTATTCTTGCCATGTTTATCGGCAGAATCGGGCCGCTGACACTGTTTTTACTGTTAAGTGAACACCGTCCCGGCAAACAACCGGGCTACCCGCAAGCAAAAATCCCGCTGGGATAAAATAAAGAAAGGTTCAGAGCGATGAACAAACAAATCATGATTATTGGGCTGGGCCAATTCGGCATGGCTCTTGCCCGGGCTCTTTCGGAACGCAATGTGGAAGTTTTAGCTGTCGATATAGATCAGGAAAAAGTCGATCAGGCTGCAGAATTTGTGACCCACGCAGTTGCAATGGATGTCACCAGCGAAACAGATTTGGTCAAACTCCATCCGGCAGAGCGTGATGCCGTGGTCTGCGCCATGGGGCACTCTTCCAAGGAATCGGCGATCATCTGCACCGCATTACTGCGGCAAATGGGCTGCAGGCACATCGTCGCCCGCGCCAGCAGTGCAACATACCGCCGGATCCTGTTTATGGTCGGGGCCCACGAAGTGATCAATCCGGAACAGGATTTCGGCAAGCGCTTTGCCACGCATCTGCTTTACCGCAATATGATCCCGGAAGGGGAAAATGCCAGTGAATTGAATTTGACAGAAATCAAAATACAGCCTTTCATGATCGGAAAAACGCTTCTTGATCTGGCGTTGCCTAAAAAATACGGTATCATTGTTGCAGCCATCCGCCGGGACGGCTCACTGAAACGGCCGGATCCCGCAGAACAGCTGAAGGAAGATGATATGCTGCTGATCGTTTCTGACGAAAATGCCATTGAAAAACTCTCCAGGGAGGCATGATATGCGTTCCGGCAGAATCATTGCATTTACCGTCTGGCTGATGATCGGCTTCAATTTGCTGCTGACATTGGGTGCAGTGTGGAGTTTTCAGCGGATGAATCCGGAAATTCAACGTATATACGAACGCAATGTGATCAGCCTTGATGCCTGCGAAAAAATGCTGTTCGCCCTTGCAGAAAACCCTCTCAACACCTCCGACTTTCAGGCGGCTTTGAAAATTGCCCGGAACAACATTACTGAAGAAGGAGAGGAAAAAGTTGTTCTTTTCATCCAGCAGCAATTTGAAGCTCTGCAAAACAACCGGCCGGGAGCGGAAAAAGAACTTTTCAAGGCGATCAGAACCCTGAATCATTTCAATAAACAAGCGATCATCGCATCGGCACAGAAAGCCCAACGGCTCCGTCAGGCGGGAGCGTGGGGCATCGTTATTATGACGCTGATCTTTTTTACTCTTGCCATAGCTCTGGAACAACGTTTGCGGCGAACCTTTTTGGAGCCGCTGCAGGAAATCAATGCCGTCCTGGAGGCTGATGCACGGGGAGAACAGTACCGCCGCTGCCTTCTCGCCCCGGGATCCGGCGATATACAAAAAATCCTGGACGGGATCAACAAACTTCTTGACCGTTGCGAATACAACCGGAAAAATCATTGATCCGCAGCAGGCGGCAATCCCCCCGGATCAGCTATTCCGTCAAATCATTTTTTCCCGGCATATATGTAGTAGCGGGAGCCATTGGCCAGGCTTTCAAAACTGGGTTTGCCCGCCTTGAAAGTCAAAGTCGACATATTGGAAACATGCCCGTCCACCCAGAGGATATTGAACGTGTCCTGATGCCGGGTCGCTCCGGAGCATTGGAGGTGCCGGGAATATAAATAACAACATTATAAACAGTTCAGCAGAATATCAAGCGAACCAAAGAGTTTTACCATTTTCTTCTCCGCGGCTTCCCCCCGGCAAACAGTTCCATACCGGATCTGCCGCCGGTAATCATTGCAGTACGACCCGCCAATGCCATTCCGCCCCCTCTTTTCAGGCTTCATGATCTGTGTCTTTCATCCCAAGGGAAAACTCCGCCCCCTGCCCCATATGACAGCGTCCAATACAGGCTTTTCAAGCATAGCTGTTTTTTTCTTCCGGCACTTACTCCATTCCAGCGGTCGCCACCTCAATATCAAAAAATTTCAGTTTTTTTTATAAAAACAGTTTGAAAAAAAGTCAGAATATGGTATAATTAGGAGTGAATAGGTATAAATAGGAGCAAATAGGTATATGTCAGAAATCCCGAACCAATCTGTGATGATGGACGATCCGCTTTTTCTGGATACGTTCACCCACAGTCTGGATGCCCAGTGCCGGGTCTCTCTCCCCAGCGGATGGCGGAGCCCCGGAGGGATGGATTTTGTCCTGTTTGCCATTGAAGATAAATCTCTTGCGCTGATGCCGCAGAAACTTTTCCGCACCTTTCTGGCGGATGCCCAGAAGCAGGTCATTACCAATCCGGCTGTCCGGCGGGTATTTTCCGCCGTTGCCGGCAAGGCAAAACCCTGCCGTTACGACAAACAGGGGCGCATGGCCTTGAGCCGGGAAATGCTGGATTCTGTGGGGGTGAAAGATCAGCTGACCATGATCGGCTCCTTTTCCTTCATCCGGTTGACCGCTCCGGAAAATGCAGAAGCACTGAATGATCTGGACAGCGGCTCGGAATTTGAAAAGATCCTTTCTCCGGGAGGTTTGTTATGACCGCAGAATGGGTCCATCAGAGCGTTCTTCTGAACGAAGTCGTGGAGGCGTTTCCTTTCGGCGGAGAACGGAAACTCCTGATCGATGGAACGTTGGGCAATGGCGGCCACAGTGCGGCTCTGCTCCGGAAATATCCCGGCTTGCACATTCTGGGGATCGACCGGGATAAAGATGCCCTCAGCAGGGCGGCGGAAACGCTGGCATTTGCCGGAGACCGGGTGACGCTGGTTCACGGCAATTTTTCCGGTCTTGCCGGGAAATTGCAGGAATACGGAGCAGAAAAGGCAGACGGTATCCTGCTGGATATCGGGGTATCCTCCCCCCAGCTGGATGATCCGTCACGGGGCTTTTCATGGCGTGCAGACGGGCCGCTGGATATGCGGATGGACCGAACCAGTCCGGAAAACGCCAGCCGTTTGCTGAACCGGGCATCCGAAGCTGATTTAGCGGAGATCTTCCGGGAATACGGCGAATTGCGTTCCGCCCGGAAACTGGCGGCGGCGGTGGTGGAGACCCGGCAGAAAAAGCCCTTTGCCACCACCCTTGATCTGGTGGAATTGTGCGACAGAGTTCTGGGCAAAAGCCGCCCCGGAACCCTGCCCATGCCCACACTGGTTTTTCAGGCGTTGCGGATCGCCGTCAACGATGAATTGGGGGAACTGCGCCAAGCCCTGCAGGCGGCGGTGGATGTACTCTCTCCCGGCGGCAGACTTGCAGTGATCAGCTTTCATTCGCTGGAGGACCGCATCGTCAAACGGTTTTTCAAGGAAGAAGCCGCAAGTTGCGTATGTCCTCCGGGGTTGCCGGTCTGTGTTTGCGGGAAAGAGTCAACGCTGAAAATCATTACCCCGCATGCGCTGACAGCCACCGATGAAGAACGCTCCGCAAACAAGCGGTCGGCATGTGCAAAATTGAGGGTTGCAGAAAAAAAAGAAGTTCATTTTAACGATACAAACCAACGGAGGCATCCGTGAACATTCAAGGCAGTAATATTGTAGAGCGCCGCAGTGTCCGGAATTCAGATGCATCCCGCCGCCGGGCAGCGACCGTATTTCAGGTGGGTCTTTTGCTGATTTGCGTGGCATTTCTGGCAAATACCTACATCTATTTCAACCAGAAAATCACCGAAGCGGACCGGACGATCCTGAAACTGAAACGGGAACTGGCCTATGTAGAACGGGAAATCGACAGTTACCGGTTGCAATATGAAAAATATTCCGCCTGGCCCCATATCCGGGAAGCCATCCGGCGGTTCAATCTGCCTCTGCGTCCGGCAACGCCGGATCAGAACCGGCGACTTGCCATGATTCCGCCCTCGCTGGCACCCTCCATCACCATCACATTCCGTGATGTAACGGCGCAACCGGCGGCGCAGACGCATAAACCGGCAACCGTCCGGCGGCAGGCAAGATCCTATCAGCCCCGCAGCCGTGTCCAGCGGAGCCAGACCCGTTACCCGGCTTTCCGTTATACGCATAACTGATTGATCCATGAAGAGCTGCAACCACACCATCCGCATCCGCATGTGTGCCCTGGCGGCACTTTTGCTCCTTCCGGCGTTGTGGGTGGTTTGCCGCCTGGTACAGTTGCAGATTTTCCGCAGTGAAGAACTGCAGGCAAAAGCCGCCAATAAATATACCGGCAGCCGGAAAACCGTGGGGAAACGGGGCGAAATCTACGATATGTCCGGCAATCTTCTGGTGGGCAATATGCCCTGTGTGACATTGATCATTGACCCGACCCATGTCAAAACACAGGAAAAACGCCAAAAGATGGCGGCGGCTCTGGCCCGTTATCTCGGGAAAGATGCGGCAGAACTGGAAGCAAAACTTTCTCCGGTGCGCCCCAAGCTGAATGCCGCCCGGAAACCTGTTTACAATCAGGATGGCACCCCCGTTATGGTTCCTGTACGGTATGCCATCCTTGCCAAGCACATCCCGCTGGACAAAGCAAAAAAACTGCGGGAAACCATGAATAAACAGGGCTTCAAAGAGATCCAGTACCAGTATGACACCATGCGCCACTATCCCAAAAGCGGGCTTCTTGCCAATATTTTAGGCTTGACACAAGGGGACAGTGCTTCCAATGCAGTTGCTGTATTCGGTGTGGAAAAGTTTTATAATGACCAAATCGCACCGTCGGGAGGCAGGGATGTATTTGAGCGTGACCGCAAAGGGGTCCCCCTTTCCTACGGGAACAAAAAATCTGTCAGCGCAAAAGACGGTGCCAATATTTATCTTACCATCAACGAAGTTCTGCAGTCTATTATGGAAGAAGAACTGGACGAAGCCTTCCTCAAATGGCGGCCTAAAACCATTTATGCCGTGATGGTGGATCCCCGTACCGGCAATGTTCTCGCCATTGGTCAGCGGCCCAGTTTTGACCCCAATATCAAAAGCGGCATTCAGGATTCCGACTGCCGCAACCGGATCGTGGAAGACCGTATTGAACCGGGCTCCATCGCCAAATCCATTGCCGTTGCAGGCGCACTGGATAACCGGATCGTCACTCCGCAAAGTACCTTTTTCTGCGAAAACGGCCAATGGTTTTACGGGGGGAAACGCCTGACGGATACTCATAAATATGCCAATATGACTGTATCGGACATCATCAAAGTTTCCAGCAATATCGGGACTGCCAAAATCGCTCTGCTGATGGGTGAAAAAATGGTTTATGATACCTTCACAAGTTTCGGATTCGGAGAACGCTCCGGTCTGCCGCTCCGTCCGGAATCCCGGTGTGTACTGCGCCATTACAAAAAATGGGATAAACTGACCGTGACCCGAGTACCCATCGGGTACAGCATCAATGTGACGCCGGTACAGATGGCACGCGCCTACTGTGCCCTTGCCAACCATGGAAAACTCCCCAAACTCCGGCTGGTGGACCGTATTGAAGATCCAGCCACAGGAGAAATTTACAAACTCCCCATGGAACCGCCCCGGCAGATTTTCCGCCGTCCTCAAACGGCTTATGAAATCACCCAGATGCTCAAAAAAGTGACCGGTCCCGGCGGTACTGCACGGCAAGCCGCCATTCCGGGGTATCAGGTTGCCGGCAAAACAGGAACCAGCCGGAAAAGTATGGGACGACTGGGGTACAGTTCCAAATATTTCACCAGTTTTGTAGGCTATGTCCCGGCGGACAATCCGGCGTTTGTGCTTCTGGTCACCACAGACGAACCCAAGGGAAGCAGTTACGGCGGAACGGTTTCCGGCCCGATCTTCCGGAAGATCGCACAGCGGACATTGAATTACATGAAGATCCCGCCCGATCCGGCATTACTGCCCGATAAAAAATAAGCGGAACGCTAAAAGAACAGTTCCGTTAAAGCCCGGAGAGCACCCGGAAAATAAAGTCCCGTCCCACAATGATTTCCGCTTCTCCGGTGGAGCCCAGTCGCAATGTATTGGCCTTTTTATCCATCCGGATGCGGACGGTATAACAGTTATGCGTCCCCTGCTGCTGGGGCAGTTCATCAATAGCGTACACTTTCCCTTCAAAATAGCCGTATTCAAAATAGTTATACTGACTGCTTGCCACTCGTACTTTATTGCCTTCCCGGACCTTGTAAATATCTTTCTCGTTCACATACGCCTTGAATTTGCGGGGCCCGTCTGCGGCAAGGATCGCCAGAACATCCCCGGGAGCCACATATTCCCCGATCTTGGTGGGAATATAAGCCAGAGTCCCGTGTTCCGGCGCCCGGAACTGATATTCACTCAAGCGGTTTTCCAGCATAGTCAACTCTTTTTTGCGCCCTTCCAGACGGCTTTTCAGCCAGTTGATCTCTGCTTCGGCGGCAGCGATGATCTTTTCCGCCATACCGGTGCGGAGTTTCTGAAAGTCATCTTCCTGCCGCTTCAATTCCGCCTGATGCTGGATATATTCGATTTCTTTGCGCTGAAGTTCCATCTCTGCAATGGCATCTTTTGCCCGCAATTCCCGGAATGTCTGCAGTTCCCGGCGGCTTTTGACCTCTTTTTCCCGGGCTTCCTGAACTTTGATGGAAGTGTGGCGGTACTCTTTCGGAAGCGGGTCATGGCGGGTCAATGCCAACTGCGCCTCCTTGAGCTTCAACTCCGCCTCCAACTCCATGATCAGGCGGGTCAACTGCAGATGCTTTTCTTTCAGCTCCCGGTCATCGATCTCCAGCAGAAGATCCCCCTTCCGGACATTGTCCCCGGGGTGAAAATACAATGCGGAAATGCGGCTCTGTACAGTGGATTTAATCTCGTACTCCCGCAAACCTTCGATCACGCCGCGGGCATAAACAATATCATCCATACGCCCGAAAAGCACCAGCCCGGCGCCGCAGGCAAGCAGACAGAAAATAATCAATACCAGCTTCCGGAACACCTTTAATTTTGTCTGGAAACTGTGGGTGGAATGAGGGTGTTTCATGAGGGACCTGCTCCGCTGTTTTTAAGCTGGGTGGTATAAAGTTCCTTATACATGCCATCGGTTTCCATCAATTCATCGTGAGTACCGCACTGCATGATCTGTCCGGCATTCATCACCACGATTTTGTCCGCATTGCGGATGGTGGAAAGCCGGTGGGCAATGATAATGGTCGTGCGGCCGCTCATCACGGTGTCGAGAGCCTGCTGGACAAGCACTTCTGAAACCGTATCCAAAGCACTGGTGGCTTCGTCCAGAATCAGGATGGCGGGGTCTTTCAGGATGGCCCGGGCAATGGCAAGACGCTGCTTCTGCCCGCCGGAAAGAGAGGCTCCGTTTTCCCCAATGATGGTATCATATTTTTTCGGCAAACGCTCCACAAAACTTGCCACATTGGCAAGACGGGCGGCCCGTTCCACCTCGGCAAAGGTGGCATCCTTTTTGGCATAAGCAATATTATCCCGGATCGAACCGCTGAAAAGGAAGGGTTCCTGAAGCACCACGCCGATATTGTTATGATACGATTCCAGCGAATACCGCCGGACATCGATCCCGTCCACCGTCAGCGACCCGCCGCATACATCATAAAAACGCAGAACAAGGTTGCTTGCAGTGGATTTGCCACATCCGGAGGGCCCCACAAAAGCCACCTTCTGCCCGGGCTCGATCTCCAGCGAAAAATCCTTCAATACCGGAGTATCCTTGTACTGGAAATCCACATGATCAAAAATGATATGCCCCTTGAGATGTTCGGCAACCACAGGGGTTTCGTCCTCCCTGATCTCCGGGATCACGCTCAGGAGCCGCCCGATACGGGTTGCCCCGGCAAGCCCCTGGGAAATGATAACCGCACTGCCGGAGAGGGCGTTGATGGGCCCCATCAGCACCCCCACATAGGAATAAAATGCCGCAAAGTCCCCCAGCGTGATCTGGCCGGATTTGACCAGAGAAATGGAATAACCGATAACCATAAGATAAGTCAAAACGGCGATCACATCAAACACCGCCCAGCACAGACAGTTATTGTGATTCATCCGCAAATGAAGATCCATGGTGGGACGCATGGTTTCAAAGAACTGGCGGCATGCGGAGCGTTCCCGGGCAAAGGATTTGACGATCCGGATCCCGTTGATATTTTCAGACAATGTTGCCGAAATTTCGGACATGCGTTCCTGCAAAGACAGGGCATCCTGCCGCAAAATCTTTTTGAAGTGGGCAAAGTTGAGGATATGCAGCGGCAAAAGGCAAATGACCAGAAGTGCCAGCTGCGGACTGATGAAGAAAAGCAGAAAAGCAATGGTGGCAGCTGTAAAAATCTGTTCGGTCATGGAAATGCAGAGGTTTGCCAACTGCTGAAGCAAGCTCACATCACTGATGACATTGCTGATCAATTTCCCGGTCCGGTATTCCTCATAAAAGCGCAGAGAAAGGCTTTGCAGATGGCGGAAGATCCGGTTGCGCATATCCAGCAGCATACGGATGGTGGTATAAGTCCCCATGTAGCCTGAAATATAGCGCATGATACAGCGGATACCGTAAACAATGAGCATACAGGCGCAAAGAATGGTAAACAATTCATAATCTGCATTGGGCAAAATCCGGTCAATGGCGATTTTGAGCATGTACGGAAGTACAAGACCGGAAAGGGAAAATGTAATGTTGACGAGAATCGTACCGGCAAACAGCGAGCGGTACGGCCGAATCAGTTCGACGAACTTGAATTCGTTCATTGTTCAGCAAATGTCCTTTTTTATTTTTTGCCAAAGAAAAATTATCTCTTCAAGGGAGTCAATATACACTTGATTCCGGCACAAACAAGCAGTTTCAAGAAGATTTTTGACTTTTTTACACATAAAATTTGAGACTTTTTTTCAAATACGGCTTGCAAAAGTTAAAAAGTGTAGTAAAGTATGCGTATTCAGCGGAGAGGTGGCTGAGTGGCCGAAAGCAACGGTTTGCTAAACCGTCATAGGGGAAACTCTATCGGGGGTTCGAATCCCCCCCTCTCCGCCATTTTTTTTGCCCAAAAAATGGCGGAACGAAGACGTAAGTCTTCTCTTCACTGTGCCGTCAGGCACAACTTCACTCAAAAGGCGCAGCCTTTTCTTCACATCTTCACCAAATTCCAGAGAAGACTTGCTTGTGAAGTCGCTCCATTTCATTCCGCTTGTGAAGAGGTCAGCTTGCGCTGCCCGCTTGTCACGGCGTAATAAAATGAAGCCGGATGAAGTTTTCTCGCTGCGCGAGTAAGGATGGTGTAGTTTTTTAATTGCGCTTCGCTTAAACGGCGGCGTTGCCGCCTTGATTTTTACTTTTGCTATGATACATTAAACTCCGGAAGGGAGATCATCTTATGGCTGAAAGCAGATTGCGTACACTTTCCATTGATTTTGCCGTGCAGATACTCAATCTGGTAAAGTTTTTGAAAAGCCAGCACGAAACGATCGTTTCCAATCAAATCGGCAGAGCCGGAACCAGTATCGGAGCAAACATCCACGAAGCACAATATGCTCACGGCAAGCCTGATTTTATCGCCAAACTGCAAATCGCCCTTAAAGAAGCCAATGAAACAAGTTATTGGCTGGAACTTCTCTTGAAAACAAATTATATTGACGATGCAAGATATCAAGAATTGGATAATGCCTGTTCTCAAATCCGGGTGATGCTGGTAAAATCTATCAATACAGCAAAAGGAGAGGAAAAGTGAAAAAACTTTTGTTGCTGATATCAGCGGTGATGGTGGCTGTTACGCTGTCTGCCGGAGATAGTTTGCAGGACAAAGGTGTATTCTCAGATTGGAAATTTGCTCCACTGCAGTTGGGGCTTGGGGTTAAAAATTGGCGTAACTTGGTTGACAATCAAACGGATACTGTTTTTTCCCTTGTTTTGTGTTCAATGAGTCAAAAGTCTGCGGTCATTTCTTTATGTGCTGTCGGTGGAGTTTTTAATAATTACGGAATCTCTATTGCAGGAATAAATGGCAGTAAAGAAAATTACGGCATAAAAATCGGACTGATCAATTACAAAGATTTCTTTGAATATGTACAAATTTTAGGAATAAATATCGTCGATACAGTGCAGATTGGTCTGACCAATGATATGGGGACCGTTCAAATAGGATTATTAAATGGCAGAGGATGCGTTCAAATAGGATTATGGAACTATTGTCCCGGTTCTTATATTCCATATTTCCCTTTAATAAATTTTGATATGGGCAAAAAGGAGTGATTCTGAGTTTTTCTTTGCAAAAGTGAAGCGTTTTTCAGAATTTCATTTCACAGCGAAATTCTGAAGTTTTTCGCCTCAAAAAGCCTTTTAGAATGGTGGGGGAAGATAAAAAAACGCTGACCATTTTTTCAACTCTCGCCAAAAATTCTGTAAAGTTTTTTTCAAAAATCCGCTTCACAAGGGCTTTTTATCTCCATTGTTTTTATTGGAAACAAATTGTTTGGACCGGATTTCTCCCATGACTGCGCCGCCGACAATAAGCACAGCTCCGATCATTTGACATAATGTCATTGGTTCCCCCAACAGCAAAACTGCCAGAATCACAGCAGACAGCGGCTCCAGATAGCCGCATACGGCGACTGTCTGCACCGGTAATTTGCCGATAGAACCAAAGTAAAACCAACATCCAACACCGGTATTGATCAAGCCAAGCAAGACTAATGCGATCCAGGAGTTTGAAGGCGGCAGCCAGACATTATCAGTTCGGAACAACAGGAATACCGCAACGGTCAGAAAACTGACAAACAATTGAATCGTTGCATTTTCCAATCCCGTGATCCGTGTTGCTTTTTTGTTGAATATCACCATCACAGAATAAAGCATTGCCGAGGCAAGTCCATAAAACATTCCGGTACTGAATTCACCGGCAAGAGCCGATGTTCCATTCAGTAAAATAATACCCGATAAAACGATTAGAAAACTGACAATCTTTACTATCGTCAACCGTTCTTTGAACAGCAGTGGAGAAATGATCATAATAATAACCGGGCCACAATAATAAAGCAGCGATGCCGTTGATACTCCGATTTGCCGGTATGCTTCATAAAGAAACATCCAGCTGCCGCCCATGGCAATTCCGGAAATAATGATAAACGGAAGCTGTTTATACTCTTTTCGGAACACACAATTGTATTTCATACAGAATAGAAGTAATATCAACAATAATGCTCCCAAACCAGTTCGCCAGAAAACAATTTCTGTACTTGGCAGTTTTACAAAACTTGCGACTATTCCATTTGAACCGAAAAGAAAAAGAGATGCCAGATAAAAGTGGAAGGGATGTTTTTTCACAATTAACTCCTGTACTATTCCGCTTAATATACCATCGGAAAAAGTTTTTTCAAGCATACCGTGTAAAAAAATCAGAGCAACAGGCATCTTCCAAACAACAACGCCCCGGTAAACGCAAAAAGGCGGCAGAATAATTCCAGCCGCCGAGGTTCGGTTGTTTACCGTTCCGGGAAACCGTAAGACTTACGTTGTTCGTTCCACTCCTCTGGAACGTTTTTCATAATTTGTGCGATGGATAGCTGCCGTTTTGAAATCCCATCCGGAAGAACTGCTGATATTATTCTGCCAGATAAAAAATAAGGTGACTGCTCTGCACTCTTTTCAATGGATATTCCGGACCAGTTTTTGGGCATCCGCAGCAATTTCGGAATTAGTTTTGCCGGCTTTATATAACGCACTGCCGATACCGACACCAGCACACAGCTTGAGGAAAGCAGAAATATTTTCCTGATTGACTCCGCCAACGGCAAAAACCGGAGCTTTTATTACTGCCTGCAAATCTTTGACATAGCCAGGACCGAGATTGGCAGGAAAAAGTTTCAAATAATCTGCCCCTGCTTTTAACGCGGTAAAGGCTTCGCTGGCGGTAAAAAATCCCGGCATGGAAAGCATTCCACACTTTTTGGTTTCTCTGATAACTTCTATATCAGTATTGGGAGAGATAATAAAGCATCCTCCTGATTCCTGTACTCTGCGTACATCTTCCGGAGTGAGTACAGTTCCTGCTCCGACCAACTGTCTTCCGCGGGAATGTTCTGCGGCAATTTTTATACTGGCAAAAGCATTCGGCGAATTAAGGGGAATTTCCAACAGGAATATTCCGGCTTCAAACAATATATCGCAAACTCCGGCAACTTCGGATGGAGTAATCCCTCTGAGAATTGCAATAAGCGGTGTTTTTTTCAGCAGTATTTTAAAATGTTCCTTCATCTCTGAACCCTCCCGGATGCAGAACCATTCATAAGATTTTCCACCTCGCTCCGTGCAGAAAAATTGTAATCTCCGGCAACAGTATGTTTTAATGCACTGGCAGCAACAGCAAAACGGATTGCCTGTTCAGCTGTATTCAACGAAGGGGTATTGAGGGCAAAAATGAGACCGGCACAGAATGAATCTCCGCCACCAAAACGGTCAACAATATCACATATTTCATAAGGTGAATATTTGCCGTTTTCGTCAGACGGGGCAAAAAAAGCCTTTTCAGACAGACAATCATAAAGCATACCGCCCCAATTAGTAGGGTCGGCACTTATACTTTCGCGGAGAGTGATCGCAATATATTTCGCCCTGGGAAAACGTTCACTCAATTTGCAGGCGACCTGCTGATAACCGGAAATATTCAGTTTACCGGCTTCGATAACAGTATCCTGAGCCTTGATACCGAACACATCTGACGCATCTTCCTCATTGCCGATAATAATATCAGCAAATGGCAC
>JAFTIA010000061.1 GCA_017457105.1 Lentisphaeria bacterium
GGGTGGGGGCTAACCCGACTATGAATACTATGAATACTGGGAATACTATAGATTGTCTGTAGCATACTGTGAGCCATGTGCTCCGGAAATTCCATGGTACATGGCTCACACGCTTTCTTGTGCTTACCCCAGTATTCTTAGAATTCCCAGTATTCCCAGTTGGCCTTGCCCGCAGTATCGTCACTGCACTTTCACCTCACATCAAAGGCAAAGATGCGTTCAGCATTGCCGGAGCCGGTGGCAAGGATGGTGAACTTGACGGCAAGAGCTTTACCGGAAACCGGGATCCTGCGCAACCGCTGATAATTGTCATACACACCGATCTCTTTCCAGGCACCGTCCGGCGTCTGCATTTCCAGACGGAACTTCCGCACCAGTGTTGAGGGGATCTGCAAATTCGGCGTATCCAGAAAACGCAACGCCGTAATATTCTTTTCCCGGTGATTGAGGTCACTGTCAAACACCAGACGGACCTCCTGCAGATCCACGGTGTCCAGCCAGCTGTACTGCACAAAATCGCCGGCTCCGCCTCTCCAGGACTCATCCACACCGTCGATGGAGCGGTTCATGCCGCCCCGCAGCCCGGCGGGATCGCCGGTGCTGGCGGTCAATGCCGCCCGGGCAGTGACTTCCGGGACCTGATAACGGAACCCGGGCAGGAAACAATCGTCCCGCATCAGCATATTCTGCAGTTCCTTCAAGTGTTTCTGCCCCACTTCCCGGGGCGTAATGCCATAACGGTGTGCCAGCGATGCCGCCGTACCCACCGCCTGCCCGAGGAGGGAACAGGTCCCCATGACCCGGGTGGAACTCATCGCCGTATGGGTAACGCTGATGTTGCGTCCGGCAAAGAAGAGATTGTCGATATTCACCGAATAAAGACAGCGGTACGGAATACCGAAGGGAGACGGTGCCGGGTGGAATATGGTGGGCTCCACATCCGGAGCGGCAAAACCCGCCGGGTAATGATCGTCCATGGTCCAGCCACCAAAAGCAACGGTGTCCGGAAATTTCCCGCCGGAAGATACATCATTCTGATTCATGATATGATCGCCCACGCACCGGTAACTTTCCCGTTTGCCGGGAACAAATCCGATCCAGACCAGAGCCCAGTTCCGGTAACGCTCCCGGTTATCAGGATGATTTTTCAGGTAATCCCATGTGCCGAAAGCGATTTTCAGCAATTCGTGCCGGAGTTCCCCGGTGTCATGCAGAGCATCCTGTTCGCCGCCCAGCTCGATCCACCAGAAATTGGACAACTTTGACACATGGGGATCCCGCAGCCCGAACATGGAGTCGTCTGTATATTTATTCGCCCATTCCGGCGGGGTGAAATCATGAGGGGTATTGGTTTCCTGCGCCTGAATGAGGCAGCTCATCCCCATGGTTTTACGGTCGGCAGCTTCCGGAGCGATGGATTCGCCGAATTCGCTCCGTGCCTCCCGCCCGTAACGGCGTTCCGCACCGGCAAGCACCGCAAGGGCACTGTCCCCGGAGCAATCACTGAAAAGCGGTGCCGAAATGGTGTACCAGGTCTGTGCCGGGGAGCAGTAAGCCTTCACCGCCGTGATCCGGGAGCCATCCATGGAGGCCTCCAGACACACCGTATCGTAAAGCACGGTCAGATTTTCATGTTCCCGCTGGAGAATGGTATAGAGAACACTGTCCCACAAAGAAAGATTGCGTTCCGGATTTTTGGCAATATTTTCCAGCTGGATCTCTTCAACAATGCCCGTTTCCCGGCGGTCCTCGCCGTGAGCTCCGGAAATCCACATGCGGATCTCACTGGAAGCATTGCCGCCGGGAACGCTTCTGTCCTGCACCAGAATGGTTTTCACCCCTTCCCGTGCCGCCGCCACCGCTGCCGACATACCGGCAAGACCTCCGCCGATCACCACAAAATCCGCCGAAAGATCAATGCTTCTCATAATGGAAAAATCCTCCTGTATTTTCTGCCATTTTGCAAAAATATACCGCAAAAGCAATATTTTGCAAGTTGGCAGATCATAAAGTATCTGCACCGTCTGTCTCCCTTGTATTTCTTCAAAAGTGATTTATATTTAACCCAAAACAAGGAGATCCCCCATCATGAAAAAACTGTTTCTTCTGTGCTGTTTCCTGCTTGCAGTGTGTCTTGCGGCGGACAATGCCGCTCCGGTTCTCAACTTTGCTGTCCAAAAAGGGGAGGAATATATCCTGACGAACTCCGCCCCCCGCAAAGCCTATGTCATGCAGAAATTTGAACTCAACCAAACTTCTGCACGCAGTTTCACTTTCGGGGCGGATGCTCTGGCAAATTATACAGGAAAAAACAAATATGAATCCTTCTTGCGGGTGGATGTGACTTTTACGGACGGAACAGTGCAGGAGTGGATCAATATCGGGATCCCGGTAACCACCTCCAGGATCCGCTTTACCCGGAGTTTCAAACCGGCCAAACCGGTAAAAACCGCCCGGCTGTACGCTATGTTCAACGGCGTGGGCACGGTCCGGTTTTCCAACCTTTTTGTGGAAAACGATAAACAGCTCCCGCCCGGGTTCGCCGTGGGTTCCGAACCGGAAAAACTGGGGAAATTGACCGAATTCCGCCGGGATCTCTGTCTTTTTACCGATTTGAAGAACTCTGCCATTATCGTCCCGGATACTCCGGCAGGGAAAAAGTACGCCGCCATGATCAACAAAGCTCTTCCCCGTCCCGTTCCCGTAGTCCCCGCCGCAAAATATGACCGGGCCATGAAACTGGACCGGAATCTGATCCTTGTCGGCAACCGGGACAACAATACTGCCATCGACCACTATTATCTGCTCCACAAAGTCCTGCTGGACTGCTACTACCCCGGCAAAGGCGGTTACACCGTCCGAACTTTGCACAATCCTTTCGGCGACAAGCACAATGTGGTCTTTGCCGGAGGCAGTGACGAAGCCGGTACCGCCGCCGCCGTCAAACAGCTTGTCAAACGCATCCGGGAATCCGGCGGCAAACTCCCGTGGACGCAGGATATCAAACTTTCCCCGGAACTGCAGGTGCCTCACTCTGCCAACGCCGTCCCGCTGTGGGAAGAATCCCGGGGCTACGGCAGTCAGGGGTATTTCGGCTGGCAGAGTTTCTCCCGGAACATGATGACCTACTACATGACCGGCGAAAAGCGTTATCTGGATGAATTTATCCGCCTTGCCTTCCACGCCAAACCGGATGAACTTTTCAAACTGGATGATGAATCCCACCACCACCTGCCCGACCCCATGCTGGAACCTTATCATTACCGCTGGGTGATGACGCCGGTCCTGTGGGATCTTGTGGAAGAATCCCCCCATCTTTCCGAAGCGGACCGCATCCGGGTGACTGCCAAGATCTACGAAATGCTGAAGACCCGCATTTCCAAACACTACTGGTTCTCCCTGGCAAACAGCGGCAGAAAACGCTGGACCTTCCTCCCCAACCGGCACGACTCCTGGGAATCGGTCTGCGTGTGGGCTACTGCAAACTATATTGCCCGCCATTACGACTGTTACGAAGGCCGCCACGGTCTTTTCCTTTCCAAAAACGCCCTGTACCCGGTGGATCAGTATTCCTCCCTCAAGACCGGGTCCAATTTCTGGTTCAACACCTTTATCCAGCCCTTCTTTGTTTACGCCGCCATGGACCGGGGGCGCAACGCTATCGGGATGCCGGTGCTGAAACATCTGGCGGGCGGACTGACAGCCTTTGCCGACTTGCGGGCGGGGGACTGGTCCCAGCATTTTTCGTCGGTGGCGTTTTTGCGTCTGGCGGCCCATCTGGTGCAGGATCAGGGGATGTATCAGCTGGCAGACTTGCAAAATACGCCGGAAGTGCCTTTCCGTGCCGGATTCTCCTTCCTCACCACCAAGCCTTATCCCCGCAATTTCTTTGAGGAAACCAGCGGCAAATTCTTTACTTACGCCGCCGATGTCCGGGGGGCGGACTGGTGGCACGATGCGCCTTTCCCGAAAAAAGAGATCATTGAATGGCTCACCTGGCGTGAAAAACCGGCCGGTTCCGGCGACTTTCTCGTGCTCTGCCCCTACCCGGGCAACGCCAGCCGGGAACCTTTCCACAATTACGCCCTGCGGACGGCGCGCATCGGCAACGATCTGGTGCTGAACGGCTACTGTACCCAGCTGGATCTTTTTGCAGGCGGCACCACGCCGGGGAAAGAGGCCCGTTACGGCCGTGTTACCGGGCAGGATGTCCTGAAGGATACCGTGGTCATCCGTGGCGAAGTACGCAATTACAACGGCTACGACTGGAAACGCACCATCCTCCTGCGGAAAAACCGTTTTCTGCTCTTCTGGGATGAAGTCACCCCCCTTGCCGATTACAAAGATATGGAGATCGTGAACCGTTTTCAGGTACACGGCGCAAGAAAAAAGGTAGGCGGCGAATTCAGCATCACCCCGCCCACCCCTCTTCTGCTGAAAACCAAAGGTCTTTATACCAAAACCGGTGCGGCAGAGATTTTGCAGGCAAACCCCGACGCCCCCAAACCCTATTTTCAGGAATACGCCGGATTTGAAGGCGTGCGGAAAGGAATGGTACTGCAAGTGCCTTTTACCATGAAAGAAGCGGCTGAAGCGTGGGTGTATCTCCAAATCGGCAGCCATGTGGAACGGCGTGCAGACTTGCGGATCAAACTGGACGGGAAAACAGTGGTGGAAAAATTCCACCCCATCGCCTCCGGCAGGGTGATCAACCGTCTTTCTCTCGGGAAACACCGTCTTGCCGCCGGGAAACACCGGGTGACGGTGGAAATTTTGAACCCGGATCCTTCTTTCCCGGAAAACTCCATTGCTGCCATCGGCACGCTGGAAGTCACCAGCGAAGCACCCCAGAAACCCTCCAATACCTGGTGTCTGGCATCCTCCTCCGCAGGACTGCGGGAAAATGCCGGAGCCACCATCAATTTCCACATTTACGGCAAAGGCAGAAAGCCCATGCGTTTTGCCTCCCTGATCCGCATGGGCACGCCGGATGCCGCCAAGCCCTCCGTACAGGAAATGGCCAACGGCATGATCAAACTCCAACTGCCGGAAACCGCTTGGATCCGCCCGGTGGAAAACGGGTTTGAACTGCTGGAAAAAGACCGAAAAACCTTGATCCCGTACTCCGGCAAGATCACCTTGGCGGAGAAGGAGGCTCTGCCGGAGGAAAATACCGCTCCGGCAGTCCAGACAGCAAAAGCAGAAAATCAGACGGCCCCCTTTGCCAATCCGGTCTGGGAACAGAATTTTACGCCCGACCACATCTGTCTTGCACAGGCTGTCGGGGATGGATTCGCCTTTGTGCAGAAGAATAAACTTATCCTGTTGAAGAAAAACGGCACGGTGGAACGCACTTACACCGTCAAGGCGCCCATCGGCGACTTCTGTTATGATGCGACCAGGGATGTGTTCTTCATCGGCTCCAGAGATGAACTCCTCTCCGCCGTGGACCGGAAAACCGGAAAAGTTCTCTGGACTTTCACCTCCGAAATGAATCAGATTTTGAAAGATTCCAGCGCATTTTACGGGATGAAAGGTGCTGTTCCCGGCATCAGCGGTGTCCGGATTTTCAGCCTCAAGGGGAAACCGGTACTCTTTGCAGGCTCCACCGGCACGGTGGAACTGCTGGATTTGAATGGAAAACTTTTGAGCCGGAACCATCACGGAAGCGGCGGTTATTTGAGCCGTTTCGTGGAACTCCCGGGCAAAGGGGTGCTGGGCATCCGCCACGCCTCCACGCCGGATACCCACCTGACCACGCCCGATCTGCAAACAAAATCCTACGGCATGTCGCAAGATGCCAACGGTGTCCACATGGGGACCTACGGTTTCGGCTGTGTGAGCCACCACCTGACCACCGTGGCAAAACTGCGCCCCGACGAACCGGAAAGGATCATTTCCACCTTCCACGGCACCATGACCCGGTTGGGCATCTGGAATACCAACGGTAAAATCCTGCGGGATGTCTGCTTTGGTTCCGGCCTCGGCAAAGGGGGCGGTTACGGGGCGATCCCCCTCGGTCAGAGCAGTATGCGTGATCTTGCAGTGGCGGATCTGGATGGCGACGGTGTCATGGAGATCATCCTTGCCTACAACCGCCGGATCATCACTGTTTTTGATCCTGATTTGAAATTGCAGAAATTGATCCGTCTGCAGGCCAATCCCTGTACCATTACGGTCATGGGGAACAACATCATTGCGGGCTGTTTCAACGGGGATATCCTGTGGTTCAATAAGGATGGGGAACTCCTGCAAAAAGCCGCTCTGCCGGGGGCAGTTTCCCTGCTGAAAGTGTGCGGAGACACTCTTTATGCAGGGAGCAGCAAGGGAACTCTGGCGGCGTTCCGCCAAAAGTAAGGACGGAAAAAACGATGCCATTAAGCAAAACATTTTCGGCGGCACTTTCCGGGATAGAAGCGCATCTGGTGGAAATAGAAGTCAATACTTCCGGCAGAACCGGCAATCCGGCTGGCAGTGCGGAATCCATCGTTTCCATTGTGGGGCTGCCGGATGCGGCGGTACGGGAAAGCCGTGACCGGGTGCGTTCGGCTCTGGAATCCACTGGCTTCCCTTATCCGCAGGGGGTGACCGTGGTCAATCTTGCTCCGGCGGATCTCCGGAAAGAGGGGGCGGGTTTTGATCTTGGGATCGCCCTCGGGATGCTGGCGGCAGGGGGTTTTATCCGGAGCGAAATTCTTGCCCGGACAGGAATCATCGGGGAACTGGCACTCAATGGGCAGATCCGTCCGGTGCGGGGAGCATTGCCCATTGCCGCCATGTTATCGGAAAATCCGGCGATCGACCGCATCCTTGTACCGGCGGAAAATGCGCCGGAATCCGCACTGGCGGCGGCAAGACCCATCGTTTACCCGGTGAATTCCCTTGCGGATGCAGTCAAACTTTTGCAGACCGGCAACGGTACGCCATATCAGGCAAATCTGCCGGAATACCTTGCCCAGCACCCCGCCAATGCACCGGATTTCTGCGAAGTCAAAGGACAGATCCGGGCAAAGCGTGCCATGGAAATCGCCGCCGCAGGGGGGCACCAGATTCTGATGATCGGTTCACCGGGGTGCGGCAAAACCATGCTTGCCATGCGCCTTCCCGGGATTCTGCCCCCAATGAACCGGGAGGAAATGCTGGAAACAAGCCGGATCCACAGTGTTCTGGGACTGCTTTCCGGTCAGGGGGAGTTGATGAACCTGCGCCCCTTCCGGGCCCCGCACCATACGGCAAGCGATATCGGCATCATTGGCGGCGGCAGAGATCCCCGGCCCGGGGAGATTTCTCTGGCGCACAACGGGGTGCTTTTTCTGGATGAACTCCCGGAATTCAAGCGGAATGTTTTGGAAGTGCTCCGCCAGCCTTTGGAGTCCGGCACGATCGCCGTTTCCCGGGCGGCGGGAAGCTGCATTTTCCCGGCACGGTTCATGCTGTGTTCTGCCATGAATCCCTGTCCCTGCGGAAGGGGCGAACCGGATCTGGGGTGTACATGTTCAACCATGGAAAAACAGCGGTATCTGAAAAAAATCTCCGGCCCGATCCTTGACCGGATCGATCTGCATATCGAACTCCGTCAGCTTACACCGCAGGAATTGCTGAAAGCTCCCGATGGCGAACCCAGCGAAATCATCCGTCAGCGGGTGATCGCCGCCAGGACCCGTCAGGCGGCACGGCTGGCAAGTTCCGGCCTTGTCTGCAATGCCCAGATGACCGGGCGGCACTTGCAGAAATTCTGCCGGGTCTCCCCCACCGGAGAACGGCTGCTGCATCAGGCGATCCAGCAATTCCGTTTGAGTCCCCGGGCGTATGACAGGATTTTGAAAGTCGCCCGTACCATTGCCGACCTTGCCGGCAGTGAAAACATTTCCGACCAGCATCTACTGGAAGCAGTCAGTTGCCGGAAATCCGGCTTCTGCGGGTAACTTCCCCCGCACACACGCAGCCATGTGCTGTGGAATTTCCGGGGCACATTGCACACACACACAGCCATGTGCCATAAGTCCTATAGGGCCTATAAGTCCTATAGGGCCTATTCCGGCATTGCCCGCGCCCTGTGCATTGCGCAAAGCCGATACTGCGAGCGATGCTGACCGGGAATACTAAGAATACCAGGAATACTGGCGTGGCACATGGCGTAGTGTGTGCCATGTGCTCCGGAAATTCAAAAGCGCATGGCACACTGCGTGCCATAGCCCATTCATAGTATTCCCAGCATTCATAGTATTCATAGCTTCTCTGCCCGCACCCTGTGCATTGCGCAAAGCCGATACTGGGAGCGATGCTGACCGGGAATACTATGAATACCAGGAATACTGGCGTGGAA
>JAFTIA010000062.1 GCA_017457105.1 Lentisphaeria bacterium
CATTGCGCAATGCACAGGGTGGGAGCAAAGAAACCATGAATACTGCGAATACCGGGAATACTGTAAATGGTCTATGGCAGCCTGTGTGCCATGCGCTTTGGAATTTCGATAGCACAGGGCTGTGTGTTCTGTTGGCTGGCAAAGCACATTGTGCAGAGCACAGGGTGGGGGCAAAGAATGTCGGACAGGTCGGACTTGTCGGACTTGTCGGACGATTGGCACTTGGTGCAGAGTGTGCCGCGTTCCCCGGAGTTTCCAAAGCACATGGCTTGCCGCGGCGCAGCGCAGCGTAGACGGGTGCAGAAGCGAGGGCTGTTGGCTGGCAGTGGCTCTCTGCTTCTGTTTATTTCAATTCCAGCGTGTCCTCCGGTCCGACCGGGATGTAGGGGCCGGGTTTCACTTCCAGCATCACGGACGGTTCCAATACTTTGTTCCCGTGGAAGACGCCTGCCGGGATCTCCATGGCATGGACTTCCTGTTCCGGACCCACATTCTGCTTTTTGATCACGGTGCCGTCATCGTTGTAAAGGGTGATTTCCATACTGCCGGATAATACGATCATCAGTTCAAACTTGTCCCGGTGCCGGTGGATGGGGAAAACCGTGTCCGGCATGGCACCGATCAGAAGCCGGTGGATGGGGTCCTCCAGAGATTCGTGAAAATTTTTGTGCGCACGGCGGCGGGGACTTTCAGACGCACTGCGGAGCATCTCGTCCAATACGGTTTGATCAGCGATTTGCAGAGCCATAAAACTTCCTTTCTTTTTTCCTGAACAAATTTGCAAAATCATCCTTTCGGTTTATTGTATCACGGTATGGACATTTTGCAATTCAAGGTCAGGAAAAAATGGCACAAAAATACACTCAAAAATTTTCTCCGGACTCCGGCGTGCCACGCCGGTTCAAGATCCGGTCTGTTTTCTATTTTGCGCTTGCTCTGCTTTTTGTACTGGCAGTGGTGACTTATACCCCGCTTGATAATGATATTTTGAGCGGCGGCGTGGAAAAAATGCCTGCCAACCATGTGGGCCGTCTGGGGGCGCATCTGGCAAGGGGACTTTTTCTTGCATTCGGTCTGGCGGCATATATTTTTGTGGTGCTGGTCTGTTTCGGGGCACTGCGGGCTCTTCTGCCCGGCCCTGCCAACCGCAAACGGTTTCTGCTTGGGGCATTGATGATGCTTTTTGGCGGAGTTCTGCTTTTTGCTCTTTCGCCGGAAACTTTTGCTTCGGTCTGCGCTGCTCTGGGGCTGGGGAGGGCGGATGTTCCCGGCAGCTGTCTTTCCGGCGGGGTGCTGGGGCAGAAACTTGCCGGTCCCCGTGCCGGAGAATTGTATGAAGGATGGATCCGGCAATTACTCGGCACCGTGGGGACCATGATCACCGGCTGGGCATTTCTTATTGCCGGACTGGTGATGATTTATCTGGCGGACTTCCACCAGTTTGTCCGCCGTGCCGCCGGTGCGGTGCCGCCGGTAACGGATCTGCTGGATAAATTTACCCCTCCCCCCGCTCCGCAGGAAGAGACTTCAAAACCTGTGAAAACCAATCCGGAACCGGTCAAGCCGGATCCCGTGCCGGAACCCCCAAAACCTGTTCCTGCGCCGCCGGTTGCGCCCGCACCTGCTTCCCCGCCTGCCATGAGCCGCCTTGATCAGCTGCGTGCCGCCATGGCGGAAGGGACGACGGCAGTTCCCACTGCGGAAGTGCCGGAAAAAGAACCGGAACTTTTTGAAAAAGAAGCTGTTGCGCCTGCTGTTGAGAAGCCTGTTCCGGCAGAGGACCCGGTCAAACCGGCAGTTGCTCCTGCTCCGGCAGTTGTTCCTGCCAAGGTGGCGACGGTTTCTGTTCCGGAACTGGATACAAGAACTGCCGTCAGCGGGAAGCACGGATCGATCCAGCCTTTTGCAGAATATACCCTGCCGCAAATTTTCCAGTTGAGCAAGGGGGAGGAGTCTGCCGGAGAAGATCCGGAGGAGATCCGGGACAAAAAAGAGCGTTTGCAGCAGACCATGGACAGTTTCGGCGTGGCCGGTGCTGTTCAGGGACACATTTCCGGCCCCCGCATCACCCGGTTTGAGATCAAACTGGATCAGGGGGTGCCGGTAAGTAAAGTTACCCGCATTGAAGACAATATCAAAATGGATCTTGCCGCTGTAAGCATCCGTATCCTCGCCCCGATCCCGGGCCGTCCGGTGGTGGGTGTGGAGATCCCCAACCGTAAGCCGGAAGCGGTGTTCATGCGCTCTGTCATGGAATCGCCGGAATGGACCTCCAGCAAGGCGGAGATCCCCATTGTTCTGGGGAAAGATGTGGCGGGCAAAGCCTCCATTCTGGACCTTGCCAAAGCTCCGCACCTCCTGATCGCCGGGTCCACCGGCAGCGGGAAAAGTGTGTGCATGAATACGTTGATCATGAGTCTTCTTTTCCGTTTTTCGCCGGAAGAACTGCAGTTGATCCTGGTGGATCCGAAAGTGGTGGAAATGGCAGATTACCAAACGCTTCCGCACTTGATCACCCCGGTGATCAACGATTCCAAAAAAGTGCCTATCGCCCTCCGCTGGGCGGTGAATGAAATGGAAAAGCGTTACCGCCAGCTTGCCAAAGCCGGGGTGAAAAAACTGGCGGATTATAACCGCCGCCCCATTTCCAATACCGCCCCCATTCTGGATGATGACGGGCTGCCCCTGCCGGACCGCATCCCCCTTCTGGTGGTGATCGTGGACGAGCTGGCAGATCTGATGATGACCGATGCCAAGAGCGATGTGGAAACTTCCATTGCCCGCATTGCCCAGAAGGGCCGTGCCGCCGGGATCCATATTGTGATCGCCACCCAGCGGCCCAGTACCAACATCATTACAGGGGTCATCAAGGCAAATTTGCCCACCAAGATCGCCTTCAAAGTTTCCAGCGGTATCGACAGCCGGGTGATTCTGGACAAGATGGGTGCGGAAATGCTTCTGGGCCGGGGGGATATGCTTTTTATTCCGCCGGGGAGCAGCGATCTGGAACGCATTCAGGGTGCCATGGTGGAAGACAAGGACATCAAAGAGATCGTGGCATTTGTTTCCAAACAGCGCAGTCAGTCCTTCAACCAGCAGGTGGTTGCGGAAACTGCGGAGGCCGAAGACGATCCCTCTGCGGACATTCCGGATTATGCCCCCAAGGCGGGCTATTCCGGCGAAATGTATGACGATGATGACGATGATGTCGGTAATGACGGTGATTTCCCGCCGGAGATCCGCCCCATGATTGCCAAATATCTCCAGCCCGGGGATAGTGAATTGATGGCGAAAGCATTGGAAATCATCATCATGGAACGGAAGGCAAGCATCAGTTATCTCCAGCGGCGTTTGACCATCGGGTACAACACTGCCGCCAAATTGATCGACGAGCTGGAGAAGCGCAATGTGGTCAGCGGGCCTCTCCCCGGCGGCAGCAAGCGGGAGATCCTTATTACCGACGGGATCGGCGCAGAATAACGCTTGACTTTTCAGGCAGAGAATTTATATTTAATATGAGTCATCTTTAACCCAAATCAACAGGGAGGTTCAAATTATGAGCAAGTTGGTCATCCGTCCCGCGGAAGAATGCCGTTATGACATCGTATCTCTCGGGGAAATCATGCTTCGTCTGGATCCGGGCGATGAACGCATCCATACCACCCGCAATTTCCGTGTCTGGGAAGGCGGCGGGGAATACAATGTGGCGCGGGGTCTGCGCCGCTGTTTCGGTTTGCGTGCCGGTGTGGTGACGGCTTTTGCAGACAACCCGGTGGGGCGTCTGGTGGAAGACTTCATCCTGCAGGGCGGCGTGGATACCAGTTTGATCCGCTGGGTCAAATATGACGGCATCGGCCGTACCGTCCGTAACGGGCTCAACTTTGTGGAACGCGGTTTCGGTGTCCGTGGTGCCCGCAGCTGTGCCGACCGCGGTCTGACGGCGATCTCCCAGCTGAAAGCCGGGGATATCGACTGGGAATACATTTTCGGCAAACTGGGTGTCCGCTGGCTGCATACCGGCGGTATTTTTGCCGCTCTTTCCGAAACGACTCCGGGCGTGGTCATCGAAGCCCTCAAAACCGCCAAGAAATACGGCACGGTCACCAGTTATGACCTGAACTACCGTGCTTCTCTCTGGAAAGGCATCGGCGGCCAGGCAAAGGCGCAGGAAGTCAACAAGGAAATTGCCAAATATGTTGATGTGATGATCGGGAACGAAGAAGACTTTACTGCCGCTCTGGGCTTTGAAGTTGAAGGCGTGGACGAAAATCTGACCAATCTGGAAACCGCCAGTTTCCAGAAGATGATCCAGACCGCAGTCAAGGCGTATCCCAACTTTAAAGCAGTGGGTACCACCATGCGTGCGGTGCATTCTGCTTCCGACAATGACTGGGGTGCCATCTGCTACTATGACGGCGAATTCCACGAAGCCATCCACCGGCCCCATCTGGAAATCTTTGACCGTGTGGGCGGCGGTGACAGCTTTGCTTCCGGCCTGATCTATGGCTTTATGACCACCGGTGATGCGGAAAAGGCGGTGAATTACGGTGCGGCTCACGGTGCTCTTGCCATGACCACCCCCGGCGATACTTCCATGGCACTCAAGGAAGAAGTCGAAAAGATGATGAAGGGCGGCGGTGCCCGTGTGGACCGCTGATCTGACAATATAAAACAGGAAAAGACCCGTTGAAACTGAAAGTCAAATACCTGCGGGGCGGTGAAGCCGATGAATGGACCAGCACAGAAAGTATCGTTCTGCGCCGGTGGGACTTTACTGCCCTGGGGCTGGCGGGTCTTTTCTCCCTTGCGGCACTGATCGCATGGAAAACGGCTCCGGCGGCATTGAATGCGCCGGATGCCGGTGGATTTGTGCTGTGGTTTTTGCTGTGTTGTGCTTATCCCATGCTGGGGCTTGCCGGTTTGATCGGCTGGGTCGCCGGTGCGTCCTTTATGCAGGGATTCTATGAAATATCCGCCGCCCACCCGGTATTGATGTTGTGGTCGATGGATTTTCTGTCGGTACTGGTGATCTGGGGGATTGGCAGATTGTGTGCTTTCCGCCGGGAATCGGTACCGGCCCTGCGGGTCGCCGGGAATTTTCTTCTGATCGTCATTGGCTGGGGCGTATTCCAGCTGATGCTTTTCGGTGTGGCGCAGTTGCGGGAGGTCCATTTAAGTTCCAGTAACTGCACGGAACAGATACAGAAAAAGTAGTTCGGCAGAGCTGTGCTGCGGCATGGCAAAGGGTGCAGTGAGTGCCATGTGCTTTGGAAATTCGAGAGTACATGGCCCACACTCTGCCATAGACCATTTACAGTATTCCCGGTATTCGCAGTATTCATGGTTTCTTTGTTCCCACCCTGTGCATTGCACAAAGTGCTTTGCCAGCCGATGGGAATGTGCTTTGCTTTTTTTTGAACGCCATGCACATGGCGCACGGGGGGAAACCTCACTTTTCCCCCGTGTGCCCCCCTTTCGCCCGTGTGTTGTATGGAGGCCTGCGGCACGCTATGCGGCTTCTTTACGGTTAGAGGCGCTCGCCCCATCGCCTGCGGCGGTGGGGCGGCTTAGTGCTCGGTGCCACTCGGCAGCCCCCAATATTTTGGGGGCTGTCGC
>JAFTIA010000063.1 GCA_017457105.1 Lentisphaeria bacterium
CGAACGTCGGCTGCACAAGCCCGGTACTGAAACGAAGTGGAAGTACCGTAACATGCCAGCGGGTGCTACCCGCCCCCGGCCCCCCGCTCCAATAAAAAATCAGCAAGCAATCAGCTTGCGATTTTTTCCGGGGCCTTGCGGTTCAGCGTAAGAAGTACGCTGAACCCAGCCTCGCAGAGACCAAGTGCACAGCAAATAAATTGCTATATAGAAAAATCAGTCTGTGTTTGGTACAGCCCCTTTTTATTTATATTCTTCCAACATGTTCCGCATGACTTTTACGGCGAATTCCGCATAAGCAGACATCATCTCCGGAGCCTGCCCGAAATAGCCCAGCACCAGTTCCATATTGTAAACACCGTTATAACCGGTTTCCTTCAATGCCGCAAAGACATCTTTCCAGTCAATATTGCCGGAACGGGGCACTTTGTGCTGATCGGTCATGCAGTCATTGTCATGCAGATGCAGGATCTCGATATTTTTGCCCAGTCTGCGGATCATTTCCGCCGGAGAAGGCTGCCCGGGAAAGCGGTACGCTTTATTGGTATGGCCGGTATCCATACAGACACAGAACCAGTCCCCATACGCCGTTTCCTTCCGGATGCGGTCATAGATGGAAATAAATTCCTGGGCACTGCCGAAAAAGTCAATGCAGGTACGCCCCGAACTGTCAAACGTCCGGGTGGCATCGCCAAAAGTTTCCGTAGCGATCTTCACCCCGGCATCTTTAGCCATGGGCAGAAAATCCGTGAAGTTCCGGAACGCCAGATCACGCAGGATCACCGGATCAGTATTGATGTCATGATGGATGTAGGACGGGCCATGCATGGCGCAGTGTTTGCAGCCCAGAATTTTAGTGGCCTGCAAATCCAGATAGGCCAGACGCTTCTGACCGGCATCAAATTCAGGATCATTGCGGTAACCGCAAATACGGCCGTGGGTCTGGCTGATGATCATATCCAGCGAAGCGGCCGTTTTCGCCACTTTTTCAAAATGGCTGAAAATCTCATCTTCACTTTTCAGATACAGATTTTCGTCATTCAGCAAAAGATCCAGATCCACCGCATCGGCGCCGGCGGCTTTGGCCAGCTTTAACGCTTCTTCATCACCAAACATCTCCTGCCAGCGACCGACAGAAAGACCCACCAACGGTTTTTCACTCATTTTCAACACCTCTTTTTATCTCTGATTACAGGTCGATCACCTTCCCGTCGTACCCCACCTCGATCCCGTGGGGCGCAAAGTAGGCTTCCAGATCCGCCTGCAAAGAGTTCCCGTTATGACTGAAATGATTGACGATCGCCAGACCGTCCTTTTTCAGAATTCCACGCTTGAGGAGTTCATCCCGGAAACGCACCCCCACAGCAGCCCCCATGTGGCCGTCTTCCACATCCGCAAACTTGAGCGCGCAGGTGCCGTCAAAAATCACACAATCCACCGTGCGCCCGGCAATGGTGTTCCACGCTTCTTCCGTCCAGAATCCGCTGTCATGGGCGATCAGAAGGGATTTGCCGTCCCGGGTCAGGATATAATTCCGGGCATCCTCGGCACTGTGCCGGGCGGGGATGGAGAAAATCTCCATATTGTGAGCCTGCAAGGGAACGCCGTTTTCCGGTTCAACCCATGTGGTATCCGGCCACAATGCCACACTTTTCATATCGGTTTTCCCCATGATGATCTCGCAGTACTTCCGGATCTCCGGAGAGCCGTAGATCGTCAACGCAGGAGCATTCTGTGCAAAACCTTTCCGCCGCCAGCCCAGTTCCACCGGATTGCAATGATCGGAATGCTGATGGGTAAAAATGATCTGCTTCAACTCCTCCCAGAGGATCCCGGCAGTCCAGCTCTGCCAGAAAGCATCCGGGCCGAAATCGATCATCGTATCCCGATCGATAAGATAACTGGTGCGGCGCCGCAAATCTTTTCCGCCGTTCTGCCGGGCGATCCGGCAAACCTCACACCGGCACCACAGCGAAGGAACCGCCTCCGCCGCCGCCGACCCGAGAATCGTAATACGCATGATGAAATCTCCTTATTCCTGAAAAGTATGTTTGTAAAGAAAGATCCCGCCCTGAACAAAAACCGTCACAAAAAAACCGGCACCGTTTCCGGTACCGGTTCAAAAAGCTTTTTTTTACAGAGCCGCCTGCATCTTATCAAAGCCCAGCTTGCAGGCTTCAATATTCATCTTGACGATCTTATCCTTGCCTGCAAAGCATTCCGCAATGGCCGCTTCCGCAGTTTCCTGGAATTTCGCCGCATCCGCAGGCGTAAGATAATGTTTGGTCAGCATGGCGCCGATGGCACCGAGCATCACCGCATTGGCACACTTCAAATTGCCGAATTCCTCTGCAATATCGCCGGTGTTCAACGCAATGGCTTTCTGACCGGGCTTCACCGCAGGAACTTCCTTGATGGTGGAACTGTCATACATCAGCACACCATTTTCGCCCAGTTCCGGCAGATACTTATCCAGCGAAGGCCGGTTCAGCACCACCAGAAGGTCGCAGTTGCTGTCCACAATGGGGCTCCCGATGGGGCCCTTGTTCACGATCACAGCGCAGTTTGCCGTACCGCCGCGCATTTCCGGGCCATAACTGGGCAGCCAGGAAACATTCAAATTCCGGTATTTGCCCATGGCCGCCATAATAAGCCCCAGACTCAACACACCCTGACCGCCGAAACCGCCGATCTTGATCCGCAATTCACGGTTGAAGATCTCCGAATCACAGGATTCATGTTCCTGATCGCCGCCGGGGAGTTCCCGGTAAAGGGCTTTTTCCACATCCGCCTTTTCAAAGGTCGGCACAGGACGGACCACCGGTTCCCGTTCCGCCGTCACATCTTTGTAAACGCCCAGCGGGAAATACTTGGTCATGTTTTCATCAATGAACTTGTCCATATCTGCCGGTTTCATCTTCAGATTTACCGGACAGCCGGAAAGAACTTCCACAAAAGCAAAGCCTTTCTTTTCCATATTGATCTGGATGGCTTTCCGAACCGCTTTCCGGGCTTTCATGATGTTGGCAGGGGTGGTCAGTGCCACACGCTCCACATACACCGGAGATTCCAGCTGGGAAACCATTTCGGAGATCTTCAGGGGATAGCCTTCCGTCAGCGCATTGCGCCCGTAGGGGCTGGTGGCGGTTTTCTGGCCCAGCAGAGAAGTGGGAGCCATCTGCCCGCCGGTCATCCCGTAAATAGCGTTGTTCACAAAGAATACACAGTAATTTTCGCCGCGGTTCGCCGCCTGCATAAAGGCGTTGAAACCAATGGCCGCCAGGTCGCCGTCACCCTGATACCCGATCACGATGCTGTCCGGATTCGCCCGGGTCAACCCCGTGGCGGCTGCCGCAGAACGCCCGTGGGGGACCTGCAGACCAAAGCAGTCAAAGTAATAGTAGGCAAAGACCGAACAGCCCACGGGGCTGATAAAGGTGGTCTTGTCCTGGATCCCGAAATCCGCCATGGCTTCGGCGATCAGTTTGTGCAGAACACCGTGGCCGCAGCCCGGGCAGTAAGACATATTTTTCTTGATGGAGCCGGGCCGGCGTTCAAACGTTTCAAAAAACCCTTTCGGACGGCCGAATTTCACTACTTCCGCCATGATCACTTTCCTCCCTGTGCAAGCTGACGGACATGGCGCACCACATCGTCAACAGTAATCAGATTTCCGCCCATCCGGTTCACCAGAGAAACCGGTCTGGAACAATCGGTGGCCAACTTGATGTCGTTGATCATCTGGCCGTTGTTCATTTCCACGGAAACAAAGCTCTTCACATGCCCCATGTGCTTGCGGAAGGCTTTTTCCGGGAAGGGGAAGAGGGTCAGGGGCCGGATGATCCCGGCACGGATACCTTCTGCCCGGAGCCGTTCAGCGGCGGTCCGGATCACCCGGCCGCAGATACCGAACCCGGCAAGGATGTAATCGGCATCATCTGCCAGATATTCTTCGGCACGCTGTTCTTTTTCTTCGATCAGAGCGTACTTTTCGTTCAAATGAATGTTGACCTGTTCCAGATCGGCGGCTTCCATGTAGATGGATGTAAGATAATTGGTCCGGGGATTGACCTTGAAGTCCAACGCCCATTCCGGAGATTCCCGGCGGGGACTCACGGCAGGGAGCGTCACGGATTCCAGCATCTGCCCGACCACACCGTCCGTCAGGATGTAAACCGGCGTGCGGTACTTGTCCGCAAGGTCGAACGCCAGGGCGGCAAAGTCGCACATTTCCTGCGCAGACCCCGGAGCAAGGACGATCACTTTATAACCGCCGTGACCGCCGCCTTTGGTGATCTGATTGTAGTCGCTCTGTTCCGGAGCGATGTTCCCCAGCCCGGGACCGCCACGCATCACGTCGATGATCACGCAGGGCAGTTCCATGGTGGCGATGTAGGAGACACCTTCCTGCTTGAGGCTGATGCCCAGCCCGGAACTGGCGGTCATTACCCGGCGGCCTGCGGCGGCGGCACCCATGACCATATTGATGGATGCAGTTTCACATTCCGCCTGCAAAAAGGTACGGCCCAGCAGCGGGAACTTTTCCGCCGCAGTCTGGGCGATTTCGCTGGCGGGGGTGATGGGATAACCGAAAAAGCAGTCGCAACCGGCGAGCAGTGCGCCGTAAACCACTGCTTCATTCCCCTTCAGGAGCAGTTTATTGCTGTATTCCATTTGTTATGCCTCCGGGGTGATTTCGTAAATGGTGATAGCTCCGGGTTCGGGGCAGGTGTAGAAACAGGCACCACAGCCCACACAGCCTTCGCCGCTGTATTCCGCATAAGGCACGCCCATAATATTCAAAGCACTGCCCAGTTTCAACAGTTTCTTCGGACAGGCACTGACACAGCGGCCGCACCCCTTGCATTCATCCGGCTCCGGATGGCACCGGAATGTCTTTTTGACAGTCTGACTCATATTGCAATTCCCTCTTTTTAAACAGAATGTTTTTCTGTAAAAATCTCTAAACGAATACTATACTGCAAAAAATGAAAAATTCAAGCATTTTCAGCAGTTTTTCACGGTGCTGCGGCACTTGACTTTTGGTGTATTTTGCGTTACAGTATGGCGAATGGTCATTACTTTATTTTGGAGAATATCATGCTGGAAAAAATCGCAGTCCCTCTGGCGGGAGGATATGCTTATGACATTTGGGCCGGAGATACCGCTTCCCTCCGGGAAAAACTTGCCCCTGTTCTGGAAAACCGCAGAGTCATGACTGTGGCGGATTCCAATACCGTGTGCTACGCTCCGGCAATGGGGCTGGAAGACCCTGTAGTGATCCCCGCCGGAGAACGCTCCAAAACCTTCACTTCCGCCGCCATGCTCTGCGGAGAAGCCGCCCGCCGGGGGCTGGACCGCCAGAGTGTGATCGTGGCTCTGGGGGGCGGCGTAGTGGGCGACCTTGCCGGTTTTGCGGCGGCCATCTACATGCGGGGCATCCGGGTGGTGCAGATCCCCACATCGCTCCTTGCCATGGTGGATTCCTCCGTGGGCGGCAAAACGGCAGTGGATATTCCGGAAGGGAAAAATCTTGCAGGGGCATTCCACCAGCCGCAAACGGTATTGATCTCGCCGGAATTTCTGCAGGGACTCCCTGTGCGGGAACGCCTCGGAGCCCTGGCGGAAGTGGTGAAATACGGTGCCGCACTGGACCGGGATTTTTTTGATTTTCTGGAGGAAAATGCGGAAAATCTTATCAAGCCGGAAGTGGATGAAGCCCTTTATCTCCAAATCATCTGCCGTTCCTGCAGTATCAAGGCAAAGATCGTTACAGAAGATGAAAAAGAGTCCGGTGTCCGGAAATATCTCAATTACGGGCATACTTACGGGCATGCCGTGGAACTGCTCTCCGATTTCCGGTTGAGCCACGGGGAATCGGTGGCCATCGGCATGGCGGCGGCGGCACGCATGGCATGTCTGCAGGGGATGTGGAGCAAGGCGGAAGAAGACCGCCAGAACGCCCTCCTCCGCAAACTGGGGCTGCCCGTCACCATCCCGCAGGAGATGTCCGCAGAAAAAATCGTTGAAGTCATGATGCACGACAAGAAAAACTCCGCAGGCTCCATCACGCTGGTCCTCCCTGTTAAAATGGGCGAAGTCACCTGCCGGAAATTTACGGACACAGATCAAGTCCGGCAAGTGGCGGAGGAATTGAGATGACCGACCGGGAGGCCTGTATTGTCTTTAACATGATTTCCGGCGTGGGGTATATCAAATACCGTGCGTTGTGCAATCATTTCGGCTCGCCCTCGGAAGCCTTGAAACAGCCCGAAGGGGAACTGCTGCAAGTCCCCGGGATCGGCCCCCAGCTGGCGGACAGGATCACCCACTGCCGGGAAGAGGTGGATCTTGCAGGAGAACTTGCCTTTGCGGAACGCTCCGGCGTGCGGATCCTGACTCTTTTTGACGATGCGTATCCGGATATTCTGCGGCATTTGTACGATCCCCCCATGGTGTTGTATGTTCGGGGCATCCTGCCGGAGTGCGGCATCAACCGCAATCTGGCAGTTGTAGGGACCCGGCGGGTCAGCCGCTACGGGGCGGAAGTTACCCGCAGACTTGCAGAAGATGCGGCAAGAGCGGGACTTGTCATTATTTCCGGGCTGGCACTGGGGGTGGACACCATTGCCCATCAGGCGGCGGTGGACAATCATGCGCCCACCGTGGCAGTGCTTGGCGGCGGGCTTGCCCGGCTTCATCCGCAGGAAAATCTGGAACTTGCCCGGAAAATCGTGGAAACCGGCGGGGCGGTCATCAGTGAATTTCCCATGCGTTTTCCCGTCAGCCGCACCTCTTTTCCCCGGCGGAACCGGATCGTGGCACGGCTGGCAGATGCGGTGCTTGTCACCGAAGCCGGGGTGGATTCCGGCGCACTCATCACAGCGGATCTTGCGGCGGAATACAATCTTGTAATGGCAGTTCCCGGAAGGATCGACAATCCGCAGGCGGCGGGCTGTCATAAACTTTTGAAAAACGGCGCGACTCTGGTGGAAAATTTCAACGATATCCAGGATGCCATGCATTTGGGACTTCTGCCGCTGGACTTTGAATTTTCCGAACCGGAAGCGGAATACCGGGCAGACGGGATCAGCGATTTTCCGGCCCCCGCCAGACAAATTCTGGAAACCCTTGCCATCCGGGCATGTTCCTTTGACGAACTGGCAGATGCAACCGGGTTGGAAGCGGATGTTTTAAGTTCCAATCTCTCGCTTCTGGAACTTGCCATGAAAATCACCCGGGATCCGGACCAGACCTATTCCCTGCGGAGGCTCTCATGATCCCCGATGCGGCACTGATCCTTGCTGCGGGCGGCTCCGGCACCCGGTACGGCGGCAATAAACTTTTTGCCCTCCTCTGCAATGTTCCGGTGGTGATCCATTCCGTCCGCAAACTGGGGAGTCTTTTCCCGGAAGAGTGCCGCATTATGGCCGTGCCGGAAGCGTTGGAGAAGGATTTTGCTGAAATGTTGCAACAGTATGCCCCGGAAATCCCTTTCCGGCTGGTGCGGGGCGGCTCCTCCCGGACGGAATCGGTGCAGAACGCTCTGGCGGCAGTGCCGGAACATGTGCGCTATATTGCCATCCACGATGCCGCCCGGCCCCTTGCTCCGGCGGAACTGCTGTATTCTGTTCTGGCGGCGGCAAGGGAAACCGGCGGAGCCATTCCCGGACGGGCTGTCATGGATACGCTCAAGCGGGTCAACAGCGATCATTTGACTGAAGAAACCATTTCCCGTGACCGGGTGTATGCCGTGGAAACGCCCCAGTGTTTTGAGATCGCCAGACTGCAGGAAGCCTTCCGTCGCTGTCCGGATTCCCTGACAGACGATGCGGGAACCATGGAAGCCGCCGGTTTTCCCGTACAAATCGTGTCCAATCCCGGGTTCAATCTCAAACTGACCTGCCAAGAAGACCTTGTTTTACTGGAAAAACTCTTGCAACTGCAGGAAAATAACAGAAAAATATTGTAATTCCCTGAAAACAGTGTACATTAAATATCGTATTGGTATAGAATATTGGATTTTATGACAAAAAGGATGTCATTTTGAACGATAAAATCACACTTCTGGTATTGGCTGCCGGTATGGGCAGCCGCTTCGGCGGTTTGAAACAGCTGACCCCTTTCGGGCCGGGCGGCGAAACCCTGATGGATTATTCTGTTTACGATGCAGTACGGGCGGGTTTTGACCGGATCGTTTTTGTGATCCGCCGGGATTTTGAAGCGATTTTCCGGGAACAGGTGGGCAGCCGTTACGCAGGGAAAATCGAAATCGACTACGCATTCCAGAGTTTGGATGATCTTCCCGGCAGCAGAAAACCTCCGGAAAACAGAGAAAAACCCTGGGGAACCGGGCAGGCTGTTTTTGCCGCACGTAATGTGATCGATGGTCCCTTTGCCGTTATCAATGCTGATGATTTTTACGGAGCGGAAAGTTTCCGGAAGCTGGCGGCGGAGTTGCGTAGTTTCAAAGCCGGGGAACTGGGAATGTGCCTTTGCGGATACCGTCTGGAAAACACCCTTTCGGAATACGGCACCGTTTCCCGCGGGATCTGCGAGACAGAGGCAGGCTTCCTTACTTGTGTAACGGAGCACACCAAACTTTCCCGTGAAGGCAATCAGGTCAAAAGTGAATTGGAGGACGGCAAAACGGCGTATTTCCCGCCGGAACAGCTGGTTTCCATGAACTGCTGGGGCTTTTCGCCGGAACTTTTTGATGACCTGGAAAAGATGTTTGCCCGTTTTCTGGACGAACGGGGACAGGAACTCAAGAGCGAGTTTTACATTCCCTTTGCCGCAGATGAATTGATCAAAACAGGCAAAACAAAGTGCCGGATGCTCACCAGTGAAGACCGCTGGTTCGGCGTGACCTATCAGGATGACCGCCCCACCGTAGTTCAGGGGCTGGCAGATTTGGCGGCGACCGGAAAATATCCGCAGAAACTTTTTTAAATCAGGGACTTTCCAACATGAAATCACAACAGCAGCTGCGTGACATTTGCGAGAAGTTCTTTATTTACGGCGACTATCTTGTAGCCACCCCTTTCGGGAACGGCAATATCAATGACACCTATCAGGTGACTTACGATCAGGGGGGCATCCGTCTGCATTACACGCTCCAGCGGGTCAACAAAACAGTGTTTACCGAGCCGGAAAAAGTAATGGAAAATGTGGACCGGGTCACCCGGCACATGCTTCATAAGATTTACAGCAGCAATCAGGCAACACGCAAACGCACCATCCGGCTGCTTTATGCCCGCACCGGCGAACCCTATGTTTATGACGATGACGGCGAACTCTGGCGGGCTTACATCTTTATTGAACACGCACGGACCTATGATATTCTGGAATCCACGGATCACGCCTTCAAAGCGGCCCGCACCTTCGGGGAATTTCAGGATGACATGGTGGACCTGCCGGGACCCCGTCTGCACGAAACCATTCCCAACTTCCACAATACGCCGTTGCGGTTGACCAAATTGCAGGAAGCCATCAAACTGGACCCCTGTGACCGGGTGAAAGAAGTGTCTGAAGAAATCGATTTTGTCATGGCACGGAGCGGTGAGCTTGGCCGTCTGGTGGAATTGAATCAGGCTGGGCTTCTCCCGGAACGCATTACCCACAACGATACCAAAGTCAATAATATTCTGATCGACGACGTTTCCGGCAACGGGATCTGTGTACTGGATCTGGATACCGTCATGCCGGGGTTGGCGTTGTACGACTTTGGCGACATGGTCCGTTCCGGAACCAACTCGGCGGAAGAAGATGAACAGAATCTGGACCGGGTGCAGATGCGTTTTGATATGTTTGAAGCCCTGCTGCGGGGATATCTTGCGGGAGCAGGCAGTTTCCTTACGCCGCTGGAACGGGAGGAACTGCCCTTTTCCGGCAAACTGATTTCCATGGAACTGGGTATCCGTTTCCTCACGGACTACATCCAGGGGGATACCTATTTCAAAACCACCCGGACAAAACAGAATCTGGACCGGTGCCGGACCCAGTTCAAACTGGCACAGGATATGGAAGCCAATTTCGGCAGGATGCACAAACTGTTGAAATCCCTGACCGGACGGCCCAGAAACGTTTTTTGAGAAATATCTGCCGGGAAATACGCCCGGCCAATCATAAAGTCAGCAATGACCGGAGGTAGTAAAAATGGAAGTCATCGTCGCAAGATCCACCGAAAGTGCCGTCAAACTGGCATCCACCATTATGGCAGACGCTATCCGCGCCAAACCGAATCTGGTTCTGGGGCTGGCATCCGGCCGCACCATGGAAGCAGTTTATGTGGAACTTGCCCGGATGCACCGTCAGGAATATCTGGATTTTTCGCTGGTGCGGACATTCAATCTGGATGAATATATCGGCCTCGGTCCGGATCACCGGAATTCCTACCGTTACTACATGAATTACAATCTTTTCAACAATGTGAATATCGACAAGCGGAATACCCACCTGCCCAACGGCCTTGCCGAAGATACCGAACTGGAAAGTGCCATGTACGATCAGGCGATCAAAGAAGCTGGCGGCATCGATATCCAGCTCCTCGGGATCGGGCGTGACGGTCATATCGGCTTTAATGAACCGCTTTCCAGTCTGGCATCCCGCACCCGGGCAAAATGCCTGACGCCGGAGACCATTGAACAGAATTCGCCGCTTTTTGAGCATCCGGAAGATATGCCCCGCCGTGCCTTTACCATGGGGGTCGGCACCATTCTGGAAGCCCGCAATATTCTGATGCTTGTGACCGGCAGTTCCAAAGCAGACGTACTGGCGCAAGCGGTGGAAGGGCCTGTTACCAGTATGATCACGGCTTCGGCATTGCAGCTGCACCCCCATGTGGTAGTGGTGGCAGACGAAAAAGCCGCCGCCAAACTGCAGGGCAGAGCCTATTACGACTGGGTGTTCCAGAACGAACCCAAATGGGCAGCATACCGCAACATTTAACTGGTGGGAATGGCAGCAGACAATGATCCGTTTTATTCTGCGGCGGACAGGTTATTCCGTGCTGATCCTGATCGGTGTACTGCTCCTGACCTTTCTTCTTTTTGATGTAGCCTCCGGCGATCCGGCGGCGGCGGTCCTCGGTAAAAATCCCCGGCCGGAAGAAATTGAATCCATGCGCCGGGAACTGGGGGCGGATCTGCCCCTTTTATGGGGCACTCTGTGCCGGACGGAAGTTTATTCCCCCTTGCAGTTTCCGGAAGGGAAAACCGGAAAATGGCTTTTACATCCTCATTTCAAGGCAGATACAGCTGTAAAAGCCAAACTCCATGGCGAAAATCTGCAAACGATCAACCTTGCTCCGGACGGAACGGTAAAAGATCCGGATCAGCCGGTTCAAATCTCCGGAAAACTTTATTCTGCAGAGTTTTACCGGGCACAGGAAAACCCATGGAACAGCCGTTTTCTCCGGGCACTGAAAGAAGCGGCAACGCTGGATTTCGGCAGAACGCTGATGACCGGAGAACCCATCCATGTCATCCTCCGCCGGGGAGTGGGCCCCTCTCTGGCACTGATGCTGCCGGTTTTTCTGGGAGAAATTCTCTTTGGTGTAGCTCTGGCACTGATTGCCGCCGCCTTCAAGGACCGGCTTCTGGACAGATTACTGGTACTGTTTTCCGTAGCGGGGATGAGTGTAAGTTACCTTGTCCTCATTCTTTTCGGACAATGGTTTTTCGGTTATTACTGCAACTGGTTCCCGGTGTGGGGCTGGGGAAGTCCGGCTTACTTATGTCTGCCGGTGATGATCGGTATTCTTTCCGGTCTGGGCGGCGGAGTCCGCTTTTACCGGACAGTTTTTGCAGATGAATTGAAGAAGGAATATTTGCGGACAGCCGCTGCAAAAGGAGTTCCGGTCTGGAAAATTTATTCTGTTCATTTGCTGCGAAATGCGGCCGTCCCCATTCTTACCCGGGCATCGGCGGTATTGCCGTTCCTCTTTACAGGCAGTCTGCTTCTGGAAACTTTTTTCGGCATCCCCGGACTGGGTTTCACGGGCATTGAAGCATTGAACAATGCGGACTTGCAGTTATTGAAAGCACTGGTCTTTGTCAGTGCTCTGCTTTTTGTAGTGATCAATCTTTTGACGGACCTCCTGTACGCCGTTTTTGATCCCCGCATCCGGCTGGCATAATCACAATCAAAAAAAAAGAGACCTGCGGGAAATCCCGCAAGTCCCGGAAATCATTACCCCAACAGGGAAGATTTACTTTGTCGAGCTCAACCCCGGCAACTGAATATTCTGCCCCTCATAAAGGTTCAGATAGTTCACCGCAGAAATGGCAGCAGATGCCAGAAGCAAAATCACCGCCACAGCCGTGATCACCGTGTAGAAAATAGAGGGAGAAGCGTCTTCATCCTCATCACGGGTCACCACCACATCATCCAGCATCGGCGGCCCGCCTGCAGCAGCTTCTTCGCTGTCAGCCTTCTTCTTGAGCCCGAGCTTCTTCGGCGCCTCTTCTTGCGCTTCCGGAGCTTTTTCCTCCGGTTTGTCAGCTGCTTTAGGTACAGAAAGCTTCTTCGTCAGAGAAGGAATTTTCTTTTCTTCCGCCTCATCTGCTGCAGGCATTTCCGGCTTGGCAACAGCAGGCACAGTAGGCGCAGAAGGTGACGCAGGCGCAGGCTTCGAAACAAGGCCCGGTTTGGGCGTCAATGCGGGTTTGGGAGGAATCATCCCCATGCGGGACGGCGGCCGGGCAATTTTCACTGTGGCACTGTTTTCATCGTCCTCCGCAGGGAGAACCATGGTCTGCTTGGAGGGAGATACTGCAGCAGCAGACGCCGACGCATCATTTTCAGGCAATACCATGGTTTGCTTGGAGGGAGATACCGCCTTATTTTCTGCCGGAAGAGTGATCCCGGGCTTAAGAGCCGGTTTTACTGCGGCAACCTTGCGGGTGATATCATCGTCCTCTTTCTTTTCCGCCGGGGCAGACGATGCCATGGCAACAGTCGGAGCAGAAGGAGCGGCAGGAACTCCGGAGCTGACGGGAGCGGTTCCGGAAAGAGAGGAAAGCCCCGGCTTGACAGCCGGTTTTACTGCGGCAACCTTGCGGGTGATATCATCGTCCTCTTTCTTTTCCGCCGGGGCAGACGATGCCATGGCAACAGTCGGAGCAGAAGGAGCGGCAGGAACTCCGGGGCTGACGGGAGCGGTTCCGGAAAGAGAGGAAAGCCCCGGCTTGACAGCCGGTTTTACCGCGGCAACCTTGCGGGTGATATCATCATCCTGTTTTTCAGCAGAAGCAGGCGGCGGAACGGAAACAGGAGCCGCCGCAGGAGCAGGAGCGGGCACCCGAACCGGACGGTGACCGCCGGGAGCAAGAGGCTTCAGCTTCACTGTCCGCCGGGTTTGAGTATCAGACATCACGCTCAAATTTCCGGTATCCGTATCCCGACTCTGAAGCGGAGAAGCGATCACCTGCTGGACCGGACGGCTGTTTGTATTAGCCGAAGCCTGCCCGAGCGGTTTAAGTTTTACCGTTTTCCGGGTATGCGTTTCCATACCTTCCACGTTTTTTTCAGGATCATTCATGATCGAAATCCCTTTCAGTAAAAAATATACACGTATTCAGCATAGAAATGTACTGCTGTTTGTCAGGATTGCAACCCCGGAAACAGAAAAATTTTGTTTTTTTTCAAAAAAAATTTCCGTCTTCAGGCTGTGCGGTTGCTTTTCTCCGCACAGCCCATTGAATCATTTCATTTCAGAACAGTGTCAGATCGCCATTACTGCATCCGGCAAGGATGTGGCCGTTTTCAAGGACTTCCAGCAGATAAACCTTCCCTTTGACCCGGGCGACCGTCCGGACACCGGAAACATCCGCTTTGAGTATCCGGCCGTCAGCCAGTCCGGCGTAAAACGCATCCTTCCCCGCCGCCAGCGACAGCGCAGTATTGAAGAGATTGAACAGTTTTACCACTTCCGCCTTTTCATTGAAAATATACAGCGAACCATTGGCATGACTGACAGCAAACTCCTGTTTTCCGTCGTTATCCCAATCTGTCATCGCCATATTCCTCAAAGTACGGTTGTGTTCCGCCGGGAACATCAGATTATACCCCAAACGGCCGGGACCGAAATTCGCTTCATACAGAGCCGCCCCTTTGGCACTGCGGATGATGAAACGGTTCTGGGCTCCGCCCAGCAGATCTGCCGCCAGAATATTCCCCTTTGAATTTTTAAAGAAAAGAACCTGATACTGCGCCACCTGATTGAAACCGTACCCATGCAGATTGTCCCGCATCCCCAAGCCCCAATGATCCTGTGCACGGACGGCAAATGTCTTGGGATCCATATCCAGCAAACCGGCACCGCCGGAAGGACGGATCATCATGATTTTGCCGCTTTCCGGATTCCAAACCTGATCATCGATCCCGCCGTAACGGATGAATTTCCGCTCAAGCAGTTTTCCTTTGGCATCCAGAACTTCCATGGTGGCGGCACTCCCGGCAAAGATCCTGCCGTCTCTGACAAACAGACTGCGGACACCCGGAACAGAAGACTTGTGCCAGTAAGGCCCGTAATTCAAAACCTCTTTTGCCATTTCGGATTGAAAAGTCCACTGGACTTTACCCCGTTCATCAAATGCGGTCAAAATCTCATTTTTCGCCCCGGCAAGCCAGAGTTTTGCCTCCGGGTGATACGCAACGGAATACACCGGTGCATCCAATTCCGCCCGGAACACCGTTTTGCCGGAAACAGAGTTGAACACAGTAAATGTGTTCCCCGAGGCAATGCCGAACTGATCCTCATGGAACACGATCCGCCCGGGCTTATGCGCCAGATGTGCGATCCAGCGGTTGCTCATCAAAGGAGACTCTTCCGCAATGGCTTGCGGTGTAAAAGGTTTCCGATCCCGTTTTTTCAGGAGCTGCATGGCATGTTCTGCGGCGGCGGCATCCCCGGCAGAAACAAATGCCTCTTTCCCGGCAAGCGTAAAGGTTGCATCCGCTCCGGCAAGCGTAAATCCGTTGCCGGCCAGCGTGATCAGCACCGGTTCCGGCGTACGAAGGGCGATCAAATCTCCATCTCGGGCAGTCCCGCGGGTGTCCAGAGCCTCTCCGGGCCGCAAAAGCGTGACATAGCTGGATTCTGAACCTTTTGTCAAATCCGTCTTCACCGGCTGGAATGTCACCGCATCCCCGGGGAGATAAATGGACCAGGTTTTGGCGGCATGCAGGACAGGAACATCATCGGAAAAACTCCAGATGACACTGTGCGTTTTACCATTATAAGTGGTAGAGGCTTTAAAATCGCCATCCGCCATCTTTTGAACCGTCCCGTTGAATCCGGCAGTATATTTCACATCATACCGGGCGGCGGCATGATCCTGAAGAGCCTTGATCTTGTCAATGGCAGTCAGGTATTTACCTTCCCGCAGAAGCCAGGTGCGTTCCCAGTCAAAACCGTTGTAATTGCGAATCCTGCCGGTGATCCAGCTGAACGGGCCCTTGCTGCCCTGGGTAACGATTTCGGCATCAAAGGGATATTTCCCAATATTCAACCCGTTGGCATAAGGCACAAGGGCATTTTCGTACCCGCTCAAAACCGGTACGCCGTTGATATAAGCAAACAGCATGGAGAAATTGTGCTGGGGATCCCGCAACCCGGTGGAGTAATGGGGGTCCACCATCATATAGTCCCCGGTATGATCCGGCTTGTTCCGGATACTGGTATAAAGGAGTTCCGTCTGATCCGGTTTGGCGGGGATCGTTACATCGAACCGCACCCACTTTCTCAGATTGTCTTTAATGGAGTCATTGGGATATGTTCCGGAGGGCCAGTAGGACTGTCCCACCCGGAATACCGAAAAATCATGTACCGCCGATGCCGCAAAGGTTCCGGGCATTGCCTTCAATTTCAACAGCGTGATCAACCCCTGATCCTGGGCATAATAGGCGGCAGTAAGGAAGTGTTTGGCGGCACCGTAAACGCCGTTGCGTTCATCGGAACCGTTTGCCAGTGTGCTGATCAGGGTCAAACTTTTGGCATACGCTTTCAAACAGGGGTTCCCCACCAGACGGTGCCCCTGCAAGGCGGCGTAGTAGTAGGGCATTTCTGCAGAAGTGACCACCCAGAAAAGAGCAATATTATCCACGGCGGCTTTTTCCATCAGAGGTTCCATGGCGTTCCTGCCGAGGCGCAGCCCCTCTTTGGTGTCAAAGCAGGGAAAATCCTTATCCAAATACCGGGCGGCGGTGTACGCCGTCAGCACTTCCCAGCCCGCATGACGGTCCGGACGGACAACTTTCCGTTCATTGTAACGGCGGTAAGGATTGGTGTAATCCGACCGGGTCAGACGGAAAACCAGCTGTTCATATAATTTCTGATTGACCTGACGGCGTTCTTCATCGGTGAACAGGGGATTTTCATCCACCATATCCCAGTATAACGTCATGTACTGCCCGCGATAGTGATAGACTTTGACGATGGGTTCAGAGGGATCATCGTGATAGGCTTCATCGTCCCGCACAAAAAGTTCGTGCTGTGTCTTTTTGTCTTTGGGGAAGGCAAGGCGCATGAATTCATTTTTGTAATAGGGATCGTTGGTAATGTAAAGCATTGCCAGATTCCGTGCCAGAGAGTTCCAGCCGAAGTATCCCTTGTTGCCGTAACCGATGGAGAACTCCCACAGGGGAATATCCTTCACATCCCGGGCGACTTTATAGGCGGGCGAGAGAGCGGCGTCGGAAATGAATCCCAGTTCCAAAGATTTCCCCGCCTTGCTTTTGCGGATATATTTGGCAAGGATTTCTGCGGATTTGCGGTCCCCGGCTGGATCGCTGCCGCCGGCAAGGATCACATTGAACTTGTCCCCGAAAGGATTGTGGAGGGAGTGGACATCGTGCCCGCCGGGACCGGGATATTTACCATCGATCATGGCAAAATGACGGCAGTAAAGATTGGACATGGTCCGGTTGTTGTCCCGGCTGCCCAGCACAATAAGGTTCCGGTCCAGTTTATCCGCATTTTCATAAGCTGTATGGGGCAGAACCGGTAAAGTCGTCCCGGTACGGGCCTGAATGGCGGCATTGACGATGCGGGCAAGTTCCGGAGCCCCCACAATGGCGGCAGCAGGTCTGCCGTTCCGCACCAGCACAGTCTGCAAATTCCGGTCCACAACGGTGATTTTGTGTTTGCCAAGTTTATCATAGGGGACGCCGGGAATACCGGAAACACTCTTTTTTGCCGTCTTTGCCGCAGGAGCGGGGCGGCCGTTGAGCAATACAGGATTGCGGAAAGCGACTTTCCCTTTATTCCGGATGTACTGGAAGTAAAAATTCACCTCTTTCACCGGCTTTTTGGGCATATAGACACGGCTTGCAGTCCGCCAGTCAAAGGTATCTTTTCCCATACCGAAATTGATGCCGTTGACACGGGTGTTATCGGTATGCACCACATCGATCAACGCCCCGAAGTAACACCCGCTGCTGCCCACATTTTCCATGGCCTTTGCCTCTACGGAAAAAGTGATGGGCCCGGGGGTTTTCTGGTTGAGGGTCACTTTGGCGGATACAATGCTTTTTACTTTCGTATCCGGATTGGTAATGGTGTAGACGCCATCTTTGAACACCGTCGTTTTCGGGTTGGAAACAGTGAGTTTTGCCGGAAGAAGATTTTCCGGAGCCGCCGCCAGAAATACAGCACTGCACACCACCCACAAAGTCATCCATTTTTTCATAAGATCATATCCTTTTTTTGTTGCACGGACTTACAGTACAACCACCCGGAGAGTTTTGCAAGCAAAAACAGCAGGGAAATGTGATTTCTCTATTGGCAGAAGCAAAATTCTGTGTTATAGTAAGCAACGCCGGAATCACGGGGCCGCCGTACCGCATCCGGGAGAAAACAGTTCAGCGGGAACAAGCCTTTTCAAAGGCAAATGCAGGAGCAGTTTTTATGAAGATCATCGACGTACACAATCATCCGGACTGGCACGGGCATAATCTGGATGCTTTTCTTGCCAATATGGATCAGTACAATATTGACAAAACATGGATCCTCAGCTGGGAATGCCGCAAAAGCGATTACAACCCCAGTTACGCCCATGTGATCCCGGCGGAAGTGCTGGGGTCCTCCACAGGCCCCATCCCTTTCAGCCGTTGTGTGTCTTATGTGGAACGGGCTCCGGAACGCTTCATTCTGGGATACTGCCCTGACCCGCTGGATCCGGATGCCTGCCAGAAATTGCAGGCGGCAAACAAGATCTACGGGGCAAACGTCTGCGGCGAACTCAAGAGCCGTACCATGTATGACAGCCCGGACTGCCTCCGTCTTTTCCGTCTTGCGGCGGAATTGAAAATGCCGGTAACGTTCCATCTCCAGTACGACATGCAGCCTACCATCCACGAACCCTGGGAAGAGTGGTGGGGCGGCACCATTGACACATTGGAACGGACTCTGCAGGCGTGTCCTGACACCATTTTCCTGGGTCATGCGCCGGGGTTCTGGATCCATATTTCCGGGGACGACCAGTGGAAGACCTCCAACTACCCGATTCCGGACAGCCCCGTTCTCCCCGGCGGCCGCCTCCCGGAACTTTTGCGGAAATACCCCAATCTGATGTGCGATATCTCTGCCGGAAGCGGCTGCCGTGCATTGAGCCGTGATCCGGGCTTTGCCAAAAAGTTCCTGCTGGAATTTCAGGACCGGATCTGTTATGCCCGGGATTATTTTGACAATATCCATCAGGAATTTCTCAACTCGCTGGATCTGCCGGAAAAAGTCCTTGCCAAGATCTACGCAGAAAACTCGGAACGGCTGCTGGAGGATTACCGGTGAAGATCCGTTTCCGGATGATGGAAAATTGCGGGGATCTGGCTCCCCGCAAAGCCCACGCAGACGATGCGGCGTACGATCTGCACAGCCGCACCGATCTGGAACTGGAACCCATGACCAGCACCCTTGTCCCCACCGGACTTTTTCTGGAACTCCCGGTGGGGTACGAGGCGCAGATCCGTCCCCGGAGCGGACTGGCTCTGAAGCATGACATCATGCTCACCAACTCTCCCGGCACCGTGGATGCCGGATACCGTGGGGAAGTGGGGGTGATCGTTTACAATGGCGGCAAGACCCCATTCCCGGTGCGCCGGGGGGATCGCATTGCCCAGATGGTCATTGCCAAACTGGCGGAAGTGGAACTGGAAGAAGCGGAAACGCTGTCAGAGTCACAGCGGGGGACCGGCGGCTTCGGCAGCACAGGTATCCGGAACGCCAACTGAAAACGGCTTGAAAAAAATGTCTGAACGAAGAAAACTGCTCCTCCTCTATATTTGCGGGATCGCTTTGTATTTTTTCACCAATCTGCAACGCTCCGGCATCCCCGGATCGCTCTTCAACGAACTGCAGAGCGGGCTGGCTCTTACGGCCGCCCAGGTGACTATGCTGGGGACCTGTTTTATCTATATTTACACCTTCAACCAGCTGATCGCCGGAGTATTGAATGACCGTTACGGCGGGATCCGCATGATGATTTTCGGGGCGGCCTTTTTCTGTCTGGGGTCGGTGCTTTTCCCGCTGACCGGATCGGTCTGGGGGGCTTACGGGGCGCGGATCATTACAGGATTCGGGGCAAGTTTCATGTATCTTGCCATGGTAAAACTTTCTCAAAGGCTTTTCCCGGAAACGTTCCCGCAAATGGTGGGGATCATCCTGCTTCTGGGATATATGGGGAATATTACCGCCAACGCGCCTCTTTCATGGCTGGCGGCAGACATCGGCTGGCGGAACGCTCTCCTGACTGCGGGGGTGCTTACCACCGCCATTTTTGTTTTCTTTGTACTCCTGCGCAGGACGGTCACATTGGTGCCCATTCAGGATGTCAAAATCAATTTTCAGGTTTACAAAGACTTCTGGAAGATCAAACACAACCGATGGATGTGTATTTACTGTGCCAGCAATTTTTCGTTCTACTTTATTTTTCAGGTCATTATCGGCAAAAAATTTCTGGAAGACTTCTGTGCAGTGAGCGGTTCGACGGCGGCAATGAGTATGTCTGTCATGGCACTTTTTGCCGCAGTCAGCGGGATCATCTGCGCCTTTCTTTCCAAAGCCCTCCACAACCGGCGGCGGTGTTTCATCCGTGTTACAGGAACATACAGTGCAGTTGCGCTGGCACTCCTGACGGGATGTGTACTAACAGATATCCACTCCCCGTGGCTGCTTCTTCCGGTGACCCTCTTCGGCTTTACCGGCAACCTTGCCCCGATCACGGTGGCACTTTTAAGTGAAACCAATCCCCCGGAAAAAACGGCCATTGCCGTGAGTTTCAGCAATTTTGCTTCCTACTTCGGGGTATCGATCGGCGGAAGCTGCGTGGGGTTCCTGATGGAAGTGGCAGCTCCTCAACGGATCGGGGATATTCTGGTGTACGGCAAATGGTCCTATGCTGCTGTACTCGGATTTCTTCTTCTGCTCTCCCTTGCGGCACTGCGGAGCGTGTACCGCATCCGGGAGACTTACGGGAAAAACATCTACAGCACTATTGAGTAACGGTCAGAAAGTCAATTTCAACCCGTCATACGCCATCAATTTACCGTGTTCCTCTTCCACGATCCGGCGTGTGGCGGCTTCATCCGGCCACAATGTCCGGGCAAAATGGGTCAGGATATGAACGGTTTTGTCCGTCACGGTATTCCGGGTCTTCAAGGCGGCAATGATCATTTCCACCATAGTCAAGTCATTATGCTCAAAACTCCGCTGGTCGGCAGTTTGATGGACGGTGGCATCCCAGACCGCCCAATCCAGCGAGATCCCCCGGAGCATTTCCGCCGTCCGGGTGGTGATCCAGGCACCGTCCAGCGCATACAGGAGATTCCCCTGCTTCATACGGAAAAGATACCACATGGTTTCTTCGGCGAAACGCTCTTTGATCAGGTGATTGGAAGAGAGAGCCGTGACCTGCGTTTCCCCGACAAGAAAGGTATCCCCCGGCTTGACAGCCGTGATCCGGCACTGCGTTTCAAGGCTGTTCCCCCGCAGGATCTCCACGCCTTCCGGCGAACAATGAATATGCAGCGGTGCCGCATCCGCAGACCGGGCGGCAATGATTTTACCGATGGCCTGCGGGTCAAAGTGATCTATATGGGTATGCGTTATCAAGAGATCCGTAACCGCATCCGGCTCTGCGCCGAACCGCCCCAGATTGACAGCCGCAGTCACCCCGGCATCCAGCAGGATATGCCCGTTCAAAAGCGTACAGGCGCTGCCCCGGACACCGGGAGCCCCGATGTTTTTCCAGTCATGATCGGCGGCACCGGTGCCGATAAAATGCAGCGAACAACTCATCTCAAAATTACAATCCGAGTTTGGCGGCGAGGGCATCTTTGCTCATACAGCCCACCAGTTTCTGCATTTGCTGCCCGTCTTTGAAGAAAAACAGCGCAGGAATGGCATCCACGCCCAGCGCAGCGGCAAGTTCCACATTGCCGGGGTCATCCACATTGATCTTGCCAACGATGATCTCCGGATGTTCTGCGGCGAGGGCCTCCAGTTCGGGAGCCAGTTTCTTGCACGGGCCGCACCATTCCGCCCAGAAATCCACCAGCACGGGCTTTTCCTGTTGGGAGGTAAGTTTTTCAAAAGATTCTTTATTGAGATGAAGCACTTCCATTATTCTTTCTCCTTGTAATAAAGTTTACAATGACAATATCCCTCAAAATCCGGATCCGCCATCTGTTTGCGGAATTCCCCGCAAATACAGATATTTTCCGGGATCCTCTGCAAACGGCAGGGGCAATACCCGCCATTCTGCCGCATCCGTTCCCGGAGGGACTCCACATATTCCTTATCCGGATTCAGGGTGATCTTCTTTTTTCCATCCATGTTGGTATCCTTTCTTTCCGTACACAATATAACCGGAGAGAAAAAAATTGTCAAGCCGGTTTGCCCAAAAAGACACCCGTGCTGTTCTATTGACAGGATGTTCAGAACCACAGGGGATTTTCAATTGTTGCGGGAAAGCGGAAAAGCAACAGAGAGAAACACTGGAAAAATCAGTGGGCGGCATCCCCGCAGGGACTCACCCCTGCCGGATGGGCCGCCATTCACGGCCGTCACGGAGGAGGAGCTGTGCAGATTCCGCAGGGCCCTCACTGCCCGCCGGATAGAAACACAACGGCATCTTGGCAGGATCCTTTTCCCACAACTGCAGAAGCGGCGTAAACAATTCCCAGCCGGATGTGATCAAATCACTCCGCATGAAAAGGGTGGGATCCCCCAGCATCCCGTCCAGCAGAAGCCGGGCATAGGCTTCCGTCACTTCCGTGGTCTTCGCCAGTTCTGAATAGTGGAAATGCAGTGTCATGGGCCCCATGCACAACCGGGGGCCCGGGTGTTTGGCCTGGATCGTCAGATCCATCCCCTCCTCCGGCTGAACGTGCATCACCAGAGTGTCCCCGGTGATGGCCTCCGCCGGGACGGGAGCAAAGACAGAATGGGCAATGCGTTTGAATACAATGGCGATCTCGCTCTGCCGTGCCGGAAGGCGTTTGCCGCTCCGGATATAAAAGGGAACGCCCGCCCAGCGCGGGTTATCAACAAAAAGCCGCGCCGCCGCGTAAGTTTCCACCATGGAACCCGCTGATACGCCCGGCTCCTCCCGGTAGCCCGCCATGCCGTTCCCCGCTATGTACTGTCCCCGGACACAGTTTGCCACCCATTCTGCGGCATCGTACCGCCGGATGGCATCAATGACTTTCCGCTGTTCATCCCGCACCGCATCGGCAGTAAAGGTGTCCGGCATTTCCATAGCCGCCAGAGAAAGCATTTCCAGAAGGTGGTTCTGGAACATATCCCGCACCAGCCCGCTCTGTTCATAATACCCGGCCCGGTGTTCCACACCCAGATCCTCTGCAATGGTGATTTGGACATGGTCGATATAACGATTGTTCCACAGCGGTTCAAAAATCGTATTGGCAAAACGCAGAATGGCAATATTCTGCACCGTTTCCTTCCCCAGATAGTGGTCGATCCGGTAAATTTGATCCTCCCGGAGATAACAGTGAAGCAAACGATCCAGTTCAAGGGAACTTTGCAGGTCTTTCCCGAAGGGCTTTTCCAGAATGACATGGCTCCACGGGGCGCCGCTCCCGGATTCCTCCAGCAAGCCCGCATGGCTTAACGCCTCCACCGTCCCCGCACAGGCATCCGGCGGTACTGCCAGGTAGAAAAGACGGTTGCATGGCTTGATTCCCTGCCGGTGATCCATGGCATGAAGATACTCTTTCAACCCCTGAAAAAATTCCGGCTTCCGGTAATCCCCCGTCACAAGATCCAGCAGATCCAGAAAAGCCTCCCGGTCACCGCCATCCTCCGGCAGTCCGGCACGGATCTTCTCCCGGAAGCCCTCCCCGGAACGCAGACAACAGGCGATCCGGGAATCCCGGTGCAGAAGTCCGGCACAGAAAAGCTGGTACAATGATGGAAAAAGTTTCCGCTTGGCAAGGTCCCCCCCCGCCCCGAACAGCACCACTACTGCCGGGGTCGGCGCCGTTTCCACGCAGAAATCCCCGAACCATTCCGGCCGATCCATCATCATCACCCCCCGTCTTGACAATTATTCCGCAGGGACACCCACAGGCTGGGTCAGAATAATGGAATACTGCGGACGGAGCTTCATCTGTCGGCTCAACGCCGGTTTGTCCACCATATTGCACACCACCGTGGAAAGTCCGGCAGATGCCGCATAAAGATACACATTCTGGCTGATGTATCCGGCGTGATTAGGCGCATAAAATGCCGCCTGTTCCTCCGTCATATTCATAGCCTTGTATTTATCCAGGTCCGACACATAAACCAACACCAGTGCCGCCTTGCCGTGGAATGGCTGCTTGCCGCAATAACGCCGCAGATCCTTTGCCACCTTGAGTTTCAGAGAGTGACTTGCCGCATCATAAAGATACATGCCGGAAGGCAGTGCCACATACACATCCATATCCTGCACATTGCGGGCAGTCGGCACTGTCCGGCGGCCGTCCTGCCGGGAAATACCGTTGGCAGCATAAAGAAGATTGGACAACTGCTGGTCCGTCAATGCCTTTTTGGCAAAACTTCTGCCGCTCTTCCGGGCCGTAATGACTTCCATCAAAGGTTTGCCGCCGGTGGTTTCCGGCTTTACCAGTTTGATCTCCGCTTCCGCCGCACCGGCCACGCACGCAAACGCCATCAGTAATCCTCCCAAACGCCAGAACATATTCTCCCTCCTTCTTTTTACTGAACAATAACTGATTTTTCTATATGCCGCTACGGCAAATCAGTCTGTCTGCAATACACTGTTTCTTATTGACGGATGTCGCCCGCAATCTCCTTGTTCCGGAGCGGGTAGCACCCGCAGTTATGCCGTCGCCTGTCGCCCTGTCGGGCTCTCGAGCCTCCTATCCGCTTCTGAAAATCAATCTGACTTTCTTATTGGCGGATGTCGCCCGCGATCTCCTTGTTTTGGAATATCGCCAATGCCCACATCACACAAATCACTACATATATCGCCACATAGCCCGTGGCCCACAGCACATATTCTGCAGGGATGGGCCGGTTTCCGGCAATGGCATCCGCCAGCCAGAAATACTGCCAGTTGGGGACAATGGCGTAAAATACACCGAAAATCATATTCAACACTTCCGAACCCGTATCCCGGGAAAAGAGATACCCGGAAATAAGCCCAAGAAAGAAGAATATCGAACACAGTGTCAGATTCGCCACCATATCCAGACGGGTGGCAAATACCACCGCCAGCGTGGACATGGCGATCACCGCCAGCTGGATCAGGATCAATGCCATGGAAAGATCCTCCATTTCCAGTGCCGGATGCTCCTTGGTCGTCACGCACAGAATCACAAAAAGCGGCATCAAAACCGCCAGTGCCACCGTGGCAACTGCCGAAAAAGAACTCCCTTTCCAGAAGTTCCCCACCATGCCGATGATACACGCCAGACCGATCACCAGAAAAAACATACCGTACGCCGTCATATCCAGCCGGAACTGATCCACAGCAATATAAACCGATACGTACGCCCCCAGATTGCAAATCAATGTAAAAAGGGTCGATGCCGCCACGATCCCGGCAATTTTTGCCAGAATAAAAGATGCCCGGGAAACCGGCTTGGACATGAGAAGCAGCACTGTCCCGTTACGCATTTCCCGGGAAACAGTATGGCTGGCGCAGAGAACTGCGGCAAGCAGGCCGAAGAGCATACTTGTAGCCATGGAGCTGTCCACCACCAGTTTCAACTGCTCCGAAAAAACAAAGAGAGCCATGGAGGGAAAGTGCCCGATCAGGATCAAACCGCAGAGCAGCATGAGAAAATAGATCGGTTCCCGGATGGACTCTTTGAATGTATTATCTGCAATATGAAAAAAGTTGAACATAAACGACCTGTTTCTACCCCTCCCGGCGGAAAGTATTTCCTCCGCCGGTCCGGGAAAGACGGGTTATTTTTCAGCAGGAGTTTCTGCCTTGTTGTCTGCGGCAGCCGGAGTTACTTCCTCCACCTTCTCCACTGCAGGAGCCTCTGCCGCCGGAGCTGCCGCCGGAGTCACCTCTTCCGCCTTGGGTTCAGCAGGGGCTTTGGGGGCGGGATCGCTGATCATGCGGTACATATCCGCATCAGAGAGCATCTTGTCCCGCAAACGCTTGTAATCCCGGGCCAGAGAAGTGATGTTCAGCATGTAGCTCAATTCCTGCGCCGTCCGTTCCCAGTTTCTGGAATTGACGACCATGGTGGGGACATTGGTATCAAAATACGCCTTGTACTTGGGATAAACCAGACCGGCACCATTGAGCACCACCACGCGTTTCGGATTCAGGAAACGGATAAAATGCACCACCTTGGCGGGAAGCAATTCAATGGCAGGGCCCTTGGCAGGCACAAAGAACACCCGTTCATCTTTGCTGCCCGGAGCAGGCAGGAGCAGATAGGGCTGCTTGCTTTCCGCCTGAATGGTATCCGCCATCAAACGGGCGGATTTGGTGTTGGTGCAGACCACCAGTGTAACAACATTCCGCTTGTTGCCGTCCGACATCCAGCTGGCAGCCATCACTGCCGGAACTGCAGAGATCATCAGGAACAAACCCAGAAACAACATACCGTAACGACGCATTTTATCCTCCTGCGCTATTCTTTTTTATTTTTATCCTGAAAATAAAGACTCTTCCTATCCTACAATATATACAATATAGCCGTCTTTTGTTCGCCGTCAAATCTTAAAGCGGATTTTTTGCAGATTTTCCTGATCCGACGGCAAGCAATTCTGCCAGATCCTCTGCGGAAACGCCGGAAATGAACCTTCCACAGTCCGGCGACCGGAGTTTTTCCAGCAGGAAATCATACTCCGGAACCGTTCCGGCAAGCCGGGACTCCAATTCCGCTACCGGCTCTTCCCCCAGAAAATCGCCCGTAAACCGCACCGCAATCAGGCGATCTTTCCTGATCCGCAGTTCCGCCGTTACCCGCCCCGCAGGAAAACGCTTTGTCCGCACAAGGTCACAGGGAAACGCCGTCCCCATGTTCCACTCCCGGGTACGGTATTTTGTTTCCGCCAGTTCCCCGGCGGCACGGCACAACTCTTCCGGCAAGACACCGATCACGGAAAAACCCGGTTCACGGGCGATCTCGCACGCAAGCATTTGCAGAAATTCCGGGGTTTCCGGAGCCTCCCCTCCCCACAAAGTACGCAGATTCCCCACCCGGGAACGCACTGACAGGATCCCCTTGCTCCGGATTTTTTCTTCGTCAGGCGTCAGCACAGCCCCAAGCCGGGAAAGATCCGTATCATACAAAAGAGTCCCATGGAAAAGCATCCGGTTTTTCTGAACGCACCGGGCACAGCCGGAAACCTTTACATCCCCGCAAAGAAGATCATTCCGCCCCGAGATCCGGCAATCCGGCACCCCCAGCCGGTGCAAGGCATTCCGTACCGGAGCAAGGCACGCTTCCCCCAATGCCGCCGACCACGGCCGTGCAGGCAAAGCCAGCGTAAAATTGATATTGCCCAAATCGTGGTAAACCGCCCCGCCGCCAGTCATCCGCCGGACAATGGGGATCCCGTGCGCTCCGGCAAAAGCCATATCCACTTCCTGCAGGACATTCTGGTGCCGTCCCACAATAACAGACGGCGCATTCTGCCACAACATAAAAACATCTCTGCCCCGCCTCCACAATGTTTCTTCCAGAGCAAGATTCCACGCCGCATCCTGTATGCGATTGATATAAAACTCCATTTTCCTCCCGGCAATGAATTTGACCGAAGAGGTCATTTCATAAGTCATTCAAAAAATGGCAAAGAGGTCATTCGCAAAAAGATGTAAAGGGTAGTTTGCGGGTGCTACCTGAAAGGTAACAGCCGGAAACGCTCCCTTTGCAGATCGAGGCGAGGACGCTTTGACAATTTTGAGGACTTTTGAAATGACCTCAAAAGATACTATACATCTTTGGTCTGGAGATTTCCACCGCAGACCATGCGGAAAAGATCCGGTAAAGATGCAGTTGAAACTTGTATTTTTGCGGATACCGTGTTACTTTACAGCGGATTACACAAATTTACAGAAAGGGGGTTCCGGAATGATTCAGAAAAAAAGATTGTTTTTGGCAGGCGCATTTTTATTTGCCGGTATGATCACCCTTTTTGCCGCCCCGGGTCAGCAAACCTACCGGAACGCTTCCGGGCAAACCGTGGGAAGTGCACGGCAAGTGGGCGGAACCACCTATTACCGGGATGCCTCCGGAAAAACCGTCGGAACCGCTCAAACCGTGGGCGGCACCACTTATTACAGAGATTCTTCCGGCAGAACCACCACGACCGCACGGCAAATAGGGAACACCACTTATTACAAAGATGCCTCCGGAAAAACCGTCGGCACGGCTCTGAAAGTGGGGGAAACCACTTATTACAGGGATGCCTCCGGCAGACACGCCGGAACCGCACGGCAGACAGGCAACACCACTTATTACAAAGATGCCTCCGGAAAAACCGCAGGAACCAGTCAGGGAACCGGTGTGATTGCCCCGGAAAAACCTCTGAACAGAAAATAATGGAGGGAATACTTTATGGATCGCAGAGATTTTCTTAAAACCGCCGCCGTCACCGGGATTTCCGCCCTTTTCTTTGACCGTCTGCACGGCGCCTCTCCGGCAGAAAATACCCTGCCGGATATGGCGGCGGTGCGGAACGGTGAACCGGCACAACTGCTGGATGCCGGACTGGAAGCACTGGGCGGCATCGGACGATTTGTGAAACCCGGTCAAACGGTAGTCATCAAACCCAATATCGGCTGGAACCGCACCCCGGAAATGGCGGCAGACACCAATCCGGATCTGGTGGCGCATCTGGTCAAACTCTGCTTGAAAGCCGGGGCAAAATCCGTACAGGTCTTTGACCATACCTGCGACAAAGACTGGAAAAGCTGTTACCTGACCAGCGGCATCGGCCCCGCCGTGGAAAAGGCAGGGGGAACCATGATCTGCGGAAATCTGAAACGGGGGTATCTTCCGGTGGAGATCCCCAACGGCAAAGTTCTCAAATCCGCCATGATCCTGCGGGAAGTCAAAGAGTGCGATGTCTTTATCAATATCCCCATCCTGAAAAATCACGGCGGCACCAAATATTCCGGCGCATTGAAAAACCTGATGGGCTCCATCTGGGACCGCCCCATCATGCACCGGCTGGGAGTCCAGCAGGCCATTGCCGACTGGGCGGGCGTCCGCAAGCCGGATTTGACCATTCTGGATGCCTGCCGTGCCATGCAGACCGGCGGCCCCCGGGGCAATAAGGCAAGCGTGATCCTGCCTTTGAGATCGCTCCTCATCTCCACCGACATGGTGGCTTTGGATACAGCCGGAGCAAAAATGCTGGGGATCGATCCTGCCCTGGCGACCCATATCGCCCTTTCTGCCCAACAGGGGCTTGGAAAGACGGATCTGGCGCAAGTCAACATCAAAAAGATCGTGCTTTCCTGATGAAAAAGGCGTCTTTTCTGCGTACATTACGGGTCATTACCGGTTTGCTGGTTCTGGCAGGATTTGCCGCTGCCGGGGCGGGCTTTGCGGTGCCCTTCATTGCCAGGGGCGCACTGGTTCCCTCTCTTCTGGGCGGAGGCTTTATTGCTGCCGGGATCTGGCTCGGAGCAGCACTTCTGGGGGGAAGATGGTACTGCAGTGCCTTCTGCCCGCTGGGGGTGGTGCAAGATCTGGCAGGTATTTTCCGTAAAAATTATGCGCCCCGGAAAAACTGGAAACGCTTGAGATACACCCTATTGCTCCTCTCATGTATCGGAGGAGCGGCGGGGTTTATCCTGCCGGTAACGGTGCTGGATCCGTACAGCAATTTCGGGCGGGTTGCCGACCGGCTTCTGCGGCCGCTGGCGGTGTGGATAAGTGACTTTCTCTGGGGGTCGCTCCGGCTGGACTGGGTCACTCCCATGGAAAAGCACCTGTTTTCTTTGCCGGTTTTCTGCTGGACACTTGGCTTTTTTGTTCTGCTTACAGCATTGGCAGTCTGGCGGGGGAGATGGTATTGCGACATGATCTGTCCGGCAGGCTCACTTCTGGGACTTGCCGCCAAATTCAGCCCCTTCCAGCTGCAAATCACAGAAAAGTGCATCCATTGCCGCAAATGCGAAAAGCTCTGCCGTACCGGAGCCATCAACATCAACGATGAAAAAATCGACTTTTCCCGCTGTGTCCTCTGCGGGGAATGTGCCGCAGATTGTCCGGCAGATGCCATTACTTACGGCCGCACGCCGGAAAAACCCGTCCGTTTCCAGCCGATCCAGCCGGAACGCCGGGATTTTCTGATCGCCGCCGGAGCCACGGCGGCGGCCGCCGCAGTGGGGGCCGCAGGGAAACACTTCGGGGCAAAAGCCCCTGTAAATATGCCCGTTATGCCGCCGGGAGCCGGAAGCTATGCCGAATTTCACGCCAAGTGCACCGGTTGCGGCCTGTGCGCCTCCCGCTGTCCCGGGAAAACGCTGACTCCGGCAGTTTTGCAGTACGGTTTTTCCGGGATCGGCCAGATGCGGCTGGATTTCCGGCTTGGAAAATGCGAATTTGAATGCACCCGGTGCATGGATGTTTGCCCCACCGGGGCGTTAAGATCCATGCCGCAGGAAAAAAAACAACGGAGCAAAATAGGTGATGTGACCTTTTTCCGGGATCGCTGTATCGTTGTCCGTGACGGGGAGGATTGCGGAGCCTGTGCAGAACACTGTCCCACCGGAGCTTTGCAGATGGTTCCCCTGAAAGGCGGCCTGACAGTGCCGGAAGTTCTTTCCCGGCTGTGCATCGGCTGCGGCAGCTGCGAATACATCTGCCCCGCTGAACCGCAAAAAGCCATGATCGTCAAAGGACTCCCGATCCAAACGGAAACGCCGGATCCGGCAACGGTTCTGAAAAAGAAAACGCCTCCAGCCGCGGCAGCCGGTGATTTTCCATTCTGAATCGTTGGAACCAGCTTGATTTTTTTTCTGCAAACGATATATTGCAGAAAACAACTCTCAATCCAAGGATCAGATCATGGCAGAAAAAATCAAAGCCGCCATCTTCACCACCAATCCGGAACAGATCTACCGGGTGTACGGCGAGAAAAGGCTGAAACAGTTGGCAGAGGAAACCGATCTTCTGCCGGGATTCGTCACTCCGGAAAACTTCGATTCCATGCCGGTGGACACCATTGAAGTGGGCTTTTCCACCTGGGGCATGATGGCTTTTACGGAGGATCAACTGGATAAAATGCCCCGGTTCAAGGCTCTTTTTTATGCCGCCGGTGCCACAGATGCGTTCTGCCGCCCGTTGCTGAAACGGAATATTGCGGTCATCAGTGCATGGCTTGCCAACGCCCGCCCGGTAGCGGAATACACTCTTGCCCATATCCTTCTGGGAATGAAAAATTTCCTTACTTTGACCAACAACATCCGCACCCGGGGAAGAGCCGGGTGGAACAAGGAAAATGCCGGGCCCGGCTGTTACGGAAGAACCGTCACCCTCATCGGTGCGGGGGCAATCGCCACCCGGGTGGAAGAGTTGTTGAAAAACTTTGATTTGAATGTGATCACCGTTCCTTCCCGACCGGAACGGCGCACCATTTCTCTGGAAGAAGCCTTTGCCGTTTCCCAGGTGGTGAGCAATCACCTGCCGGACAGGGATGACAATGCGGGCGTATTGGATAAACACCTTTTTGAATCCATGCCGCCCAATGCTGTTTTTATCAATACCGGCCGGGGGCGGCAGGTCCATGAAAAAGATTTGATCGAGGTTCTGCAAAAACGCCCGGATCTGACTGCCATTCTGGATGTGACTTACCCGGAACCGCCGGAAGAGGATTCCCCCCTTTACAAACTCCCCAATGTGTGGCTTTCGCCCCACCTTGCAGGCTCCCAGAATGATGAATTCCGCCGCATGGCAGATTATGCCATGGAGGATTTCCGCAACTATGCGGCAGGGAAACCCCTCCGTTATCAGGTGACGGAATCCATGCTTTTAACCTCCGGAAAAGGAAATGAAAAATGCTGAATCACTCTAAAATTTTATGGTACACCCGCCCCGGCGAAGCATGGACGGATGCACTTCCTCTGGGCAACGGCCGCCTCGGTGCCATGGTCTATGGCGGCATTGAACAGGAAAAAATCGCCCTTAATGATGATACGCTCTGGAGCAAAACTGCCGTCGAAATCAAAGACAGCAAAGAAGCGATCCAACACGCCCGGGAACTGATCCTTCAACGCAAATTTACGGAAGCGGAAGAATTTCTTACAGAAAATTTGTCCGATGGAGATTCCGCCAGTTACCAGCCTGCCGGGGATCTTCTGCTGGAATTTCCCGGTATGGATGCGGAGGCGGCTTACCGCCGGGAACTGGATCTGGACAATGCCGTCGCCACGACACGCTTTACGGCAAAAAACGGCGTAACATACCTTCGCCGGGCCTTCACCAGTTTCCCGGATCAGGCATTGGTGATCCGGCTGGAAGCGGACAAACCGGGGGCCATTACCTTCCGGGCAAAACTGGCTTCCCAAATGCTGGGAAAAGTTTCGGAAGATCATGGGGAACTGGTTTTCAGCGGAAATGCTCCGTGGTTCAACCGCAGAGAAGTCCTCCACTGGACCAGTCCCGCAGGAGAACCGGGGTTGGCTCTGGAAATGCGTCTTTCCGTCCGCACTTCCGGCGGCACTGTCTCCTGCTGCAATGGGGAACTTTGCGTGGAAAAGGCGAACTGTGCCACGCTGTATCTTACGACCGCCACCGGAGCAAAAATCGCCACCCCGCGCGATCACAAAACGCTGCCGGATTTTGAAGAAATTCTCGGGCGGCATCTGCAGGATTACAAACGCCTTGCCGACCGCTGTGCCATCACCGTTCCGGAAACGGAAAAGGATCTCCGCCCCACCGATGAACGGCTGGACGGCAATCCCACGGCAAGCACTGTGGCACTTCTTTTCCACTACGGGCGGTATCTTATGATCGCAGGTTCCCGCCCCGGCACCCACGCCATGAATTTGCAGGGGATCTGGAATGACCGGCTTTTCGCACCGTGGGCGGGCAATTATACTGTAAACATCAACCTGGAAATGAATTACTGGCCCGCCGGACCTGCCAATCTGGCAGAATGTGCAGAGCCGCTGCTTTCCCTGACAGAAAAAATCGCCGCCAACGGCTATGAAGTCGCCCGGAAAAAGTACGGTCTCCCCGGCTGGTGCAGTCACCATAATGCCGATGCCTGGGGCTTTGCCGCCATGCCCTCAGGAAGTCCCTCCTGGGCCTTCTGGCCCATGGGCGGTGCATGGCTGTGCTGCGAACTTTACCGGCTGTATCTTTTTACGCAGGATCAAACCTTTCTGAAACGGCTGTGGCCGCTCCTGAAAGACTGCGCCCTTTTCCAGAAAGCGTGGCTTTTTGAAAAGGATGGATACCTTGTGACCGGCCCCTCCACTTCCCCCGAAAATATGTTCAAAGATCCCGCCGCCGGAAAACCTGTGTCCTGCAACGTTGCAAGCATCATGGATATTTCCATCATCCGGGATCTCTTCAGCTGTACTGTTGAAGCAGCAAGGATTTTGCAGAAAGAAGATGCTTTTACAGCAGAATTGCCGGAAGTGTGCAAGCGCCTCCCCTCTCCCCGCATCGGGTCTCTCGGGGAACTTCTGGAGTTTGGAGAACCCCTGGAGGAAGTAGAGATCCGTCACCGGCATCTCTCCCATCTGTACGGAGCATATCCGGCGGCGGAATTCACCCCGGAAACACCCGAATTGTGGCAGGCTGTACAAACAACCATGGAACGCCGGGGACTTATAAGCACCGGCTGGGCCATGGCGTGGCGCATGGCTCTCTGGGCCCGTCTCGGGAACGCAAACAATGTTTCCCAAATTCTTCAATTCATGCTGACCAAAGTCCCCCATGACTACAAAATCGGTCAAAACGGTGTACAGCGCGGCGGCGTATATGCCAACTGTTTTGACGCCCATCCGCCGTTCCAGATCGACGGGAACTTCGGGGCCGTTGCCGCCATTGGCGAGTGTCTGGTCCAGAGCCATCTGCGTTCCGGCGGCAAAATAAAGCTGGATCTGCTCCCCGCCCTGATCCGGGAATGGCCGGAAGGCAGTGTCTGCGGTCTGCGGGCGCAGGGTGGACTTTCGGTGGATCTTGTCTGGAAAGAAAGCAAACTTTCCACGGCAGTCATCACAGCCAGTTATGATACAGAAATCGTCTGCGGGGGAAAAATCCTTTCCCTGAAAACAGGGGTTCCTTATACCATCAACGGCTGACTGCCGGACAGCGCAGCGTGACCCATGCGATTTCCGGCAAATCGTAAAGCCGCACGGGCCACGCACTTGTCCCCAGACCGGAGGTGATGAACTGCACACATTTCCCGTGTTTGCGGACACCGCTGCCAAACCAGCCGTTCCGGTAACGCAGCAAAAGATAACGCTCGCCAAATACCGGCATCCGCAGTTGTCCACGGTGAGTGTGTGCGGAAAAAATCATATCATAGGTATTCCGGACGCTGTACATTTCTTCCGGATTATGGATCATGCCGTAAACCGGGAACGACCTGTCAAAATCCGCCGGGATCTTCCCCATACGGCACCAGGAATCATCCCTGTCCGCCACACCGGCGATCTGAAAGGGCTTCCCGTGGATATCCAGCGAAACTCCACTGCCGTCCAGCACCGTAAATCCGGCTTTTTTCAATGCCTTTTCCACATACGCCAGATTTCCGGCTTTTTCAAAGTGAACATCGTGATTTCCGGCAATGGCAAGTGTGCCATATTTACCGTGCCATTTTGACACAGTCTGGCACATATTGTCCACTTCCAGCAATGACCGCCGGTCTTTGGCACTCAAGTAATCCCCCAGAAGAAGCACCAGATCCGGCGATTTCTCCCGGATCACCTCCGATACTGCATCATAAAATCCATTTTCAAAAGACGCCCGTTTGAGGTGCAGATCACCCATCACAGCCACGGTCAATCCGTCATGTTCCGGAGGCAGATTTTCCAGCGTAACAGTGTACTCATTCACCCGGAAAAAAGATGTTTCGACCCGCGCCATCCGCAGGATCAGCGCGATCACGGTCAGCACCAGAGATGCCAGTAAAATGATTGTTTTTTTCTTTTTCATAGTACCAATATACACTTCTGGCATGCAAAATGCTAATATTGTTTCAAAAATTCAACAGAAAGGAATCAACCGTATGAATCAGGAAAAATGGACCAACCGTACCCGGGAAGCCTTGAACAGTGCTTATCAGACTGCCCTGCAGAGGCACCACAGTGAATTGAAGAATATCCACATTCTGCACGCCCTGCTCCGGCAGCAGGACGGGCTTGCCGCCTCCATTTTGGAGCGGCTCGGAGTCAATTTCCAGCTTTTCAGTGGAAAAGTTGATGAAACATTGAACCGTCAGCCCGTGGTTTCCGGCCAGCAGGAGGTTTACACCTCCGGCGAACTCAATCGTCTGCTGGCAAACGCTGAAACCCGCATGAAAGAGATGGGCGATGAATTTTTGAGTGTGGAACATTTGATGCTGGCTCTGGCTGCCGACCATGGGGACTGTGCCAGACTTTTTCAGTCTGCGGGCATTACGCCGGACAAAATGCTTATGGCTCTCCAGGAGATCCGGGGCAATCAGCGTGTGGACAATGCCGATCCCGAAGCCACCTTTGATGTCCTGAAAAAGTATTCCAAAGACCTGACGGAACTTGCCATGCAGGATAAACTGGACCCCGTTATCGGCAGGGATGACGAGATCCGCCGGGTCATTCAGATCCTCTCCCGCCGTACCAAAAACAACCCTGTCCTCATTGGAGAGCCGGGCGTGGGAAAAACCGCCATTGCCGAAGGTCTTGCCCGCCGCATCGTCCGGGGTGATGTGCCGGAAAGTCTGAAAAACCGCCGCCTTGCCGCGCTGGATATGGGTTCTCTCATTGCCGGAGCCAAGTTCCGCGGCGAATTTGAAGAACGGCTGAAGGCAGTGTTGAAAGAAGTGACTGCCGCCGAAGGAAAAATCATTCTTTTTATTGATGAACTCCACACCGTGGTAGGTGCGGGGGCCTCCGAAGGTGCCATGGATGCCGGGAATCTCCTGAAACCCATGCTTGCCCGCGGAGAACTCCACTGCATCGGTGCGACCACACTGGATGAATACCGGAAATATATTGAAAAAGATGCCGCTCTGGAACGGCGTTTCCAATCGGTCATGGTCAATCCCCCCTCGGTGGAGGACACCATTTCCATCCTGCGGGGGTTGAAAGAACGGTACGAGATCCATCACGGCGTGAAACTCCGGGACAGTGCCCTGGTGGCGGCAGCCGTGTTGTCCGATAAATACATCGCCGACCGTTTTCTGCCGGATAAAGCCATTGACCTGGTGGACGAAGCCGCCGCCTGTTTGCGGACGGAAATCGAAAGTTCCCCCGCTGAACTGGACGAAAATGAACGCCGGGTCATGCAGCTGGAAATCGAGATCACCGGGCTGAAAAAAGAAAAAGATCCCGCCTCCCTCAAACGCCGGGAATCTCTGGAAGCGGAAGTCGCTGAACTGAAAAGCATCGGCAACGAACTGCGTGCCCGCTGGGACAACGAAAAGAAAGCCATCAGCGATCTGCGTACCCTCCGGGAAACACTGGATACCGCCCGCAGCCAGCTGGCAAAGGCAGAACGGGACTACGATCTGGAAAACGCCGCCCGTCTGCGGCACGGCGTGATCCCCGGTATCGAAAAGCAGCTTGCCGATGCGGAAGCCTATTTGAAAGACAACAGCAAAAACCGTCTGCTCAAAGAGGAAGTTGACGATGAAGATATCGCCCGCATCATCAGCCGGTGGACCGGGATCCCCATTACCAAACTTGTCCAGAGCGAAAAGGAAAAACTCCTGCACCTCAATGAGTCGCTCCACGCCCGGGTGGTGGGGCAGGATGAAGCCGTGACCGCCGTGGCGGATGCGGTCCTCCGTGCCCGTGCCAATCTGCAGGATCCAAACCGGCCCATTGCCAGTTTTATCTTCCTGGGCCCCACCGGGGTGGGCAAAACGGAACTGGCGCGGGCTCTGGCGGAAGATCTCTTTGATGATGAACGGGCCATGGTCCGGATCGATATGTCTGAATATATGGAAAAATTCAGCGTATCCCGGCTGGTGGGGGCACCTCCCGGATATGTGGGTTACGAAGAGGGCGGGCAACTTACCGAAGCCGTCCGCCGCCGCCCCTACTCGGTCGTTTTGTTTGATGAGATCGAGAAGGCGCACCCGGATGTATTCAACATCCTGCTTCAGGTTCTGGAAGACGGCCGCATCACCGATTCCCAGGGGCGGACGGTCTCTTTCAAGAACACCATCATCATCATGACCAGCAATCTGGGGAGTCCTCAAATTCTGGAACACCGGGGGAGTGCCGAAGATCTGCGGCAGGAACTTGCCGCTGAACTGCGCCGCCATTTCCGGCCGGAATTCCTCAACCGTGTGGATGAAACGCTGATCTTCCACCGGCTGGAGGAATCCCAGATGGTGGCGATTCTTGACATCCAGCTGAAACGCTTTGCCGACCGGCTGCAGGATCAGAATATCGGCTTTGTCATTTCGGATGAAGCAAAGAAATTCATCGCCCGGGACGGATACGATCCGGCTTTCGGCGCACGCCCCCTCAAACGGGCTGTGATCCGCAATCTGGAAACGCCCGCCTCCCGGCTGCTGATCAGCGGCGAACTGGCTCCCGGCATGACACTGGATGTCTCCGTAAAGGAGAATGCCCTCGTGCTTGCCGCAAAAGCGTAAGACAACACTTTTTTCAGCGCTTTTTCATGCTTGAAACGATTGACAATATGCCATATCGGTGCTATCTTTTGAGATATGGAAAAGCGCGCGAAAAAAAACAATGTCCAATCCGGGAAAAAAGCCGTCAACAGCTTCATCTGGCTGTTGGTGGCGATCCTGTTGTGTCTTGTTCTGGCGGGGTTGGGGATCTACTTTGCGGGCAACTGGTTCTTTTTCCAAAACCGCCATTTCACCTTCCGGGTCTTTGATCTGCGGGAAGAGGGCCCGGGCTACTGGGGGAACAAGCACGCCCTTTTGATGAAACGCATCGGGATCACGGCAAACAAGGATAATCTGTGGAAGATCGATCCGGCGAAAGTCCGTTCCCGTGTTCTGGCGATCCCTTCTATTTCCAGTTGTGAAGTCCGGCGAATACTGCCGGATACATTGAAAATCACCATTTCCGAACGCATCCCGAGGGCGGCCATAGAAAACCCCAGTTCCCCCCGCGTCCTTGCCGCAGACGGAACTGTTTTGAACCGCTATGAATCCCTTGCCATGCCGGGAGCATTGCCGGTCATTACCGGCTTCGGGTTTTCCAAAATCCCGGCTCCCGGCGGCAAATGCCCCGCCGCCGATAATGCCTTGAAACTTCTGAATGAGTGTCTGCGGAACTATCCGGATATTTCCATTATTTACATCAATATCGCCCGGAAAGACCGCATGGAGTGCTTTTTGCGTTACCGGAACCGGCGCACTTACCGGGCGATCCTGCCTGCGGAAGGCAGATTCGATTACCTCTTGAGTGCCTTGCAAAGCACCATTATCGATGTCCTGAAAAACAACGATCCCCGGACAACATTTGATCTCTCCTACCGGGGACAGGTGGTCATCCGTTAAGTTTATCCTGCGCTGCAAGAATAGAGCAGACGATGGCTGCCGCCGCATTGCCCACATTGATGGAACTCTTCTCCCCGAACATGGGGATCCCTATACATCCATCCACTTCCGCCAGTGTTTCTGCGGAAACACCCAGTGCTTCATTGCCCAGTACAATGGCAAGGGGATAACAATACTCCTGCCGCCAAACCGGCACACTTGTTTCATTCCATTCCGCCGCTAAAATCTGGCGGACCCCTTCGGCACGGAGCCGGCGCACAGCATCCAGCGAAGACCGGCACCAGCGGCACCGCACCATGGTATCGGTCCCCATGGCAGTTTTGGCAAGTTTGGGGTGGGGCGGACAGGGAGTGTATCCGCAACAGATGACCTCCCTCGCCCGGACAGCCTCGGCAATACGGAGAATATTCCCCACATTATGCGCACTGCGCAAACGGTCAAGAACCAGTGTGATTTCCGGTGGATTTTTCACTTTTTCACCCCATTTCTGCAGTTCCGGAAAAACATATATCCGGCAGAAAATCCGCCTCCGGCCAAAATGATCCCTCCGGCGACCCAATACCAGACAACCGGAAAATCATTCTCTTCCGGAGGCAGAAAAGAAAGATTGCGCCGCCCTTTCCCCACCAGACAACGCACCTGTTTTTCCGGCAGGTGCCGGGGAAATTCTCCGGGACCGGCTTTTCTGCCGTAAGCAAGTTTCAGAAGATTTTCAGCCGGAGCTTCCGTCACCAGCTCCAACCGGGGACCTTCGGCGGAAAATTCCATATCGTCAAGAGGGGACTTGTCCCGGTTGTCGATATGCAATTCGTAATACCGGAAGCGGCTTTCCGGAATACTGACTTGCAAAAGATCACCGGGAGCGATCCTGGAAAAAGTCCCCTCGCCCAGCAAAGTCATATCCACCGGATTGCTGCCGCCGTAAATTTTGACCTGCCGGAAGAGAAAAGGCGTCCGGGACGACATCCTGACCCCGGTAAGAGGAACAAGAGGGGCCTGAATGGAAATAATGGAAAGGTGATCCGCATGATCCACCTGATATTCCAGAGAGTAACGGTTGATCAGAGGTGCGATTTCTTTACAGGTTTCTTTCCGGGAAAGCCGGATCCGCACATCTGTCAACTCTTCGGTACACCATGCTTCATTGATGGTATCATCGGGGCGCAGGATCTTTTGCGGCAAATCCTGTCCGGGCGAAAATTCAACCGTCAATTCCGCCTGCGCCGGAGCGAAAAACTCCACCATATTCCGCACCATGGGATAGGGCGGGGCAAAGGAAAAAACAGAAGCCCTGTCCAGAACTTTCCGCTCCTTTCCGGAAGGCATCCTGGCGGTGACACAAAGGAATTTGGCAAAATAGGCATTCCCCGGCCAGATTTCCAGCGTATAGGGGCCGGGCGACAGTTTTCCCCGGGTCCTGATGAGTCCGGTATTTCCGCCTGTCATGGCAAGTTCCGCCTCCACCGGCACACGCCGGGTCTTCCGCACCTCGCCGGAACTCTTCCGCACCACAAACCTTACCGGCTCCCCGGAATCGGTAAAAACACGACATTCCCGCAAAGGATTGCCCGCTTGCGTCAAAATTTCCGCATCCAGTTCAATGATCCCCCCCATGCCGTCCTTGACTGCAGCAGAGGACATCCGCACAGTTTTGACAAAGGGGAAAAAGCTTAAATCCGCCTCTTTCCCCTCTGCCGCAAGGCAAAACACTGCCAAAAGACCGGCAAAAGCCCCCCGGATCCAATGCATCATATCTTGTTCAACGCCTGATCAAAGTCGGCAATGATGTCATCGATATGCTCGATCCCCACGGAAACACGGATCAGATCCGGGGATACCCCGGCGGCGATCTGTTCGGCTTCCGAAAGCTGACGGTGCGTCATGGATGCCGGATGAAGGACGCAGGTACGCACATCCGCCACATGGACCACAATAGCCGCCAGTTTGAGAGCATTCATCACCACTTCCCCGGCCGCCTTGCCGCCCTTCACGCCGAAGCAGAGGACACCGGATGCACCTTTGGGCATATATTTCAACTGCATGGCATGTTCGGGACTGTCTTCCAACCCGGGGTAATTGACCCAGCCCACATTGGGGTGTTGGACAAGGAATTTGGCAAGAGCCAGAGCGTTGGAGCTGTGGCGTTCCATACGGAGTGCCAGGGTTTCCGTCCCCATATTGGTGAGATAAGCGTTGAAGGGGGCGGCGGGGACACCGTAATCCCGCACCAGCTGGACACGGAGTTTCACAGAGAAAGGTGCCGCCGCAAAATCTTTGGCATAAATCAGCCCGTGATAACTGGGATCCGGTTCGGTAAACCCTGCAAAACGGCCGGAAACAGCCCAGTCAAAACCGCCCTTTTCCACCACGATCCCGCCCACGCTGCTGGCATGACCATCCAGATACTTGGTGGTGGAGTGCGTAACAAAATCCGCCCCGTGCGCCAGAGGATTGCAGAGATAGGGCGTGGGGAAGGTGTTATCCACGATCAGCGGGATGTGGAAAGCATGTGCCGCCGCCGCAAACCGCTCGATATCAAGCACCACCAAAGCGGGATTCGCAAGAACTTCCGCAAAGACAGCCTTGGTATTGGGCTGGATCGCCGCCCGGATCGCCGCTTCATCCGCATCCGGAGCAATAAAGGTAAAGGTGATCCCGCACTTTTTCAGGGTATTGGTAAAAAGAGACACCGTCCCGCCGTACAAACTGGAAACTGCCACCACATGATCCCCGGCTTCCGCCAGATTCATCAGAGTCATGGCATTGGCGGCCTGCCCGGAAGAAAGGGCAACTGCCGCCACGCCGCCTTCCATATCGGCGATCTTGCGCTCAAAGGCATCCACCGTGGGATTGGCAAGGCGGGAATAGAAAAAGCCTTCCCGTTTCAGGTCGAAAAGATCTGCAACACTCTGGGCATCATCGTATTTGAATGTGGTGCTCTGATACAGGGGCAGGACCCGTGCTTCCCCGTTGCCGGGTACATAACCGGACTGCACCGCTTTGGTTTCCATCTTCCAGTTTTTCATAAAATCCTCCTTCGGTATTCTGAAGATTTGAAAAGAATCCAACACCATGTAATGTAATCTCCAAAATACAGGATTTCAAGTAAAACTCCCCTAAAAAGATTGCAAAATCCTTTTTCTGTGCTATATTAATAAAATACAATTTTAAAAATTTGTGTGATTTCCGGGTTTCCTGAAAACAAAAAAACAGGTGGAGAGATGAAACGCGTCGAGGTCGAAGTTAAGGTTCTGAACGCACTGGGTCTTCATGCCCGTCCTGCGTCCCAACTGGTCCGGCTGGCAAATACTTTTCAGTCCACCATCACGCTGATCCACCCCTCCGGCAGCGGGAACTGCAAAAGCGTTCTGGATCTCCTCATGCTGGCAGCAGGGCACGATACAGCCATGAAACTGGTTGCCGAAGGTGCCGATGCAGAAGCGGCGGCACAAGCCATCAGCGGACTTTTTCAGAATAAATTCGGAGAGGAATAAGTTTTGGTCACCAACGCACCAATAACAGAAGTCATCATACAGGCCACCGCAGTATCCCCCGGGATCGCCATCGGCCGTGTATATCCTCTGCGCCATAAGTTCAATGCTGATATCCCGGCAGATACCACCATTGCGGAATCGGAGGTCGCCGGGGAACTTGCCCGTTTCCACCGGGCACTGGAGGCCACCCGCAATGAATTGCAGATCCTGCGGGAAGAATTGGACCGCAAACTGCAGAATGGCGATGCAGGAATTTTTGATGCCCACCTGATGATCGTGGACGACCGGGGCATGAACAGTGCCGTGGATACCATGATCCGGGACAGTCATAAAAACGCCGATTACGCCTTTTTCCGAACCAGTGAACGCTATGCGGCGGCACTTGCCGCCACGGATGATGAATATTTGCGGGAAAGGGCGGCGGATATCCGGGATGTTTCCGGGCGTATCCGGCGGCATTTGCAGAACCAGACAGCAGGCAATGAAGATCTGCCGGACCGCTGTATCATTGTGGCGCCGGACCTGACGCCTTCCGAAACTGCCGGACTGAATAAAGATAAAGTGCTGGGCTTTGCTGTGGAAACAGGCAGTGCCGTCAGCCATACCGCCATTCTCGCCCGTTCCATGCGCATCCCCGCTGTGACCGGCGTTCCCCAGAGCGTTCTGGAACAGCTTTCTGCGGCGGATACCGTGATCGTGGATGGATTTCAGGGAAAACTTATTCTGCACCCGGATCCCCGGACTGAAGAAGCGTACCGCCTGAAAGCCGCCGAAGCGGACAAGGTGTTTTCCGCCTTGCGGAGCAGTGCAGTGCGCCCGGAAATGAAGGACGGCTTTGAGATCCAGCTTTCCGGCAATATTGAATCTGCCGCCGACCTTTCGGAACTGCGTGCCGTAGGAGCATGGGGCGTGGGGCTGATGCGGAGTGAATTTCTTTTCAACCGCCCCCAGCTGCCGGATGAAGAGACCCAGCTGGCGGAATACAAAGAGATCCTTGCCGGATGCAGCGGCCAGCCGGTGGTGATCCGGACGCTGGATGTTGGCGGAGATAAATTCTTTTCTGCCGTGAGCCGCAGCCGGGAACAGAATCCGTTTCTGGGACTGCGGGGCATCCGCCTGACCCTGCGGGAACAGCAGGAGGTTTTCCGTACCCAGCTGAGGGCATTGCTGCGGGCGGGAGTGTACGGGGATCTGCGGATCATGCTCCCCATGGTCACCAACCCGGATGAACTGGATGACACCCGGACATTGATCCAATCCTGTCAGGAAGAACTGGCAAAAGAGGGCAAAGAATTTGTCCGGCAAGTTATGCTGGGAGCCATGATCGAAACACCTGCGGCGGCATTAACAGCACATACCTTGAGTGAAAAAGCAGATTTTTTCAGTATCGGCACCAATGACTTAACTCAATACACCCTTGCCATAGACCGGAGCAATGACCGAGTGGCGTATCTTTATGCGCCCTCCCATCCGGCAGTGTTGAAACTGATCGCTCTAACGGCAGATGCGGCGGCAAGAAGGGGAATACCGGTGAGTGTCTGCGGACAGATGGCGGGGGATCCCCGTTACACAGCACTGCTGGCAGGACTTGGCGTCCACGAATTGAGTATGGATGCCGGAGCGATCGGGGCAGTACGCAGGGTACTGCGCGGGATCTCCATGGCAGATGCCCGTCAGGCGGCAATGCAGGCATTGGCGGCGCCGGATGCCCGGACTGCCTTGCAGGCATCCTGCAAACTTCTGGAGCGTTCCGCCCCGGATCTGGCAGCATTGCTGTAAAAAAAACACAACTTACCACAGCAAAGCAAAAACAGAAGGGCGGCAACATGTGCCGCCCTCCGGAATATGATTTATTGCAATTACTTGCTTTCCCCGGAAACGGGAATATCGTAGAACATGGTGGCCCGATCGTTGATATTTTCAAAATGCCGGGCCACTTTCCGGATCTCTTCCAGCAATTCCAGGAAAAGGATCCCTACACCCGGTTTGCAGTCGCCGGAACTGATCCGGGCAAAATGCTCTTTTTCGGAAATATCCAGCATCGCCTTGAGACGCCCCAGCAATTCTGCGGCTTTGACCTGTTTTTCCGTGCCGGGACTTTCCAACATCTGAATGGTGGTATCAGCAAGACTGGCAAGGACATCGTGGAGTTTATCGTATTCCGCTTCCGCACTGGGACTGAACTTTAATTCGCCCTCTTCCATCCGGCTGAAAATATTGCGGATAATAGCCGCATGGTCGCCGATACGCTCCACATCATTGGTTGCATGGAGCAGAAGAGGGATCTGTTCAGATTCCCGGCTGGCAAGGGGACGGGTCATCAGTTTGGCAAGGTAGGCAGTAATGGCCTGCTGGCGTTCATCCACATCGGCTTCCCGTTTTTCCAGCTGTTTTTCGATCTGCTGATTCTTTTCATCGTTGCGGTTGTAAACATTCAAAGCGCAGTTGACCATTTTCCACGCTTTTTTGGTCATTTTCCGCAGAGCGGCACTGGTCTGGGTCAAAGCGATGGACGGCGTTTCCAGCAAGTGAGGTTCCAGAAATTCATATTTGACCTTGGTGTCGGATTTGACGGGAATGATGCGTTCGCAAATTTTTGCCAGAAGCGGGATCGCAGGCAGAAGAACAAGCGTAGTCACCACATTGAATACGGTATGCGCATTGGCGATCTGCCGGGGAAGATCCCCGCCCATTCCCTTGATGATTTTGAAAAACACCGGTTCGCCGCCGGTGACGATCCAAAAACATAATACCGTAATAATAACACCGATACAGTTGAAAAGTGTATGCGCCAGAGCAGCCTGTTTGGCGATGCGGTTGGATGCCAGAGCTGCCAGCTGTGCCGTAATAGTTGTCCCGATATTGGAGCCCAGCACCAGAGCCACAGCGGTATAAATATCCAGAAGCCCGGATGCGCCTAACGCAATGATGATGCCCGAACAGGCGGAACTGCTCTGAATAATACAGGTTGCCACCACCCCCACAAGGATCGCCCCCAGAAGGCCGGTAATGGGCAAATATCCATTGACGGGAGCGCATTGGAATGTTTGGAAAGCCTGCATAAAAACGGGGTCTTTGGCAAGAAACTTCAATTCACCGCTCATGATCTCCATGCCCAAAAAGAGGAACCCCAACCCGATAATGGTTCCGCTCCACGCTGCCACTTTGGGCCGGGGGATAAAGCTCATCAAAAGCCCGGCAATGATGGAAGGCATAATGATCCAGCCGATATCGAAAGCCACCAGCTGTGCAGTGATCGTTGTTCCGATATTGGCACCGAAAATAAGTCCCATGGCCTGAACGAGAGAAAGGAGTCCGGCATTGACAAATCCGATCACCATAACAGTGCTGGCACTGGAACTCTGGATCACACATGTTACGGCGGCACCGGAAAGTACTGCTACAAAACGGTTGGCGGAAAACATCCGCAAAATGGAGCGCATCCGCTCTCCTGCCACCAAAGCAAGGCCGTCTCCGAGCAATTTCATCCCGTAGATGAAAATGGCAAGACCGCCGAACACCTGGATCATGCTGGTTAAACTCATGTTTTTCTCTCCTCCTGAACTGCAGTTAAACGAAAAATCCCGGCAAGACCCTGCCAAAAGGAATCTTCCGGGAAATAGAATGGCAAAAGCTGGAATCGGACGTGCAAGAACCTGACGGATGAAGGGAAGCCATCCGCAGGAAGCGTTGAACATTTTTGATGAAACAAGTCATTGTCAATCATACCCGTCCGTCATGATCAAGTCATATTACTATACACCCGAAACGCCGGATTTTCAATTCCGACCCCCTCGTTTTTGAAGATTTTTCTGGCAAAAGTGATCAAAACTGCCAGTCTTCTTCCACCGGTCGTGCGAGTTTTATCGGGCAATGGCATCCAAAGAACAACAGCATTATATCAAAAGCATTACGAATCTCTGCAGGGACCGTTTCCGCTGACGGCGGAAAGTGTCATTCAGGTAAAAATTTTCATGCCATAAAAATAAATTGTATGGCGGTGTGCTAAACATAAACTGATTTTTGATTTTTTTATCATTTTCCAAAATAAAAAAGGATTTTTATGATGAATACGATTGAAAATCATCCGCGCTTCTAAAATCAGTCATTGTTTAGTACACAGCCTTTAGAAAAATCAATCATTGTTTAGTACACAGCCTTTATGAAAAAATTTTTATTTTTCATTTTACAAAGATAAATGAAATGAAAAAATGATGTCTTGCACAGATATTCAATGTCATTTTTGCGAAAAAAGTTTCCCATGGGTTGGATCACGCTGAAAAAGAAACTGCCGCAACGATTCCATGGACGGCACCGTCAAAACGGTGTCGCCTTTTTCTTTGCGTTTTCAATCAGGCAGCTTGCCAACCAGATTTTTTATGATATATTCTTTCGAAGGAGGCTGTTATGGATATATCCAATATTCTGAAAGCAATGGGACATCCCATCCGGCTGAAAAGTTGGAACTCTGCGGTAAAAGCAGATGTGTGCCCGCAGTCCGGCTCATTATTTTGAGGTTTCCGAGCCAACCATTTCGGTGCATTTAAAAATCCTGAAGAGTGCAGGATTGATCATCGGTGAGAAAAAAGTTTCTATATGCACTGCCATGTTGTCAGGGAGCATATTGAGAACTTGACACAATTCCTTTGCAAGCTGTCCGCCCAAGCAGCACTTAAAGAGCGACATTGTCTGCCGGGGCCAGTCAATGGGAATGCGCTCAAAGAAAAAACAATAACGGGTAAATAAAGCATCAGAAAATGGCTGTTGAAATAAAAAATATATAACTGGAAGGTGATTTTGAATGAAAGTGATCATTATCGGCGGCGTTGCCGCAGGCGCAAGCGCAGCAGCAAGGTTGCGCAGACTTGATGAAAATTGCAAGATCCTGCTTTTGGAAAAAGGCCGCTTTATCTCCTATGCCAACTGTGGACTGCCTTATCATCTGGGAGGCGTGATCCCTGAAAAAGAGGATCTGCTGGTCATGGAGCCGGAGAAATTTGCCTCCTGGTTCAATGTGGAAGTGCGTACCGGGTGTGAAGTCATCCGTATTGACCGGGCAAAGAAATGCGCAGTCTGCCGGGCAAACGGCCGGGAGTACGAAGAATCCTACGATAAACTTTTGATCGCCACCGGCGCAACTCCCAATGAAAAAAGCAGTGTCGAAAATGTTTTTAATCTCTGGACATTCAAAAATATGGAAGATGTCAGCACCCGTTTGGCAAATGCCAAAAGTGTTGTCATCGTCGGTGCCGGATTCATCGGGTTGGAAACCGCAGAAAATTTGAAAGCCAAAGGTCTGGATGTTACCGTCATCCAGCGAGGGGACCATGTTCTGCCGACGATTGACCGGGAGATGGCAACGCCTCTTGCCGGAGAACTGGCCCGGCTCGGCATCCATGTGCGCTACAACTGTACTGTAAAAAATTACACTGCCCGGGATCATGGGGTGGAAGTGGAGATGGATTGCGGCGATAAGCTCTTTGCCGATGCCGTGATCCTTTCCACCGGGGTCAGGCCCAATTCCGCTCTGGCAGCAGAGTGCGGTCTGGAATGCGGTCCCCGGGGGCATATCAAAGTCAATGAGCATTTGCAAACCTCTGATCCGGATATATTTGCTGCCGGAGATGTTGTTGAACGCAATGAATGTGCAGAAAATGCGTTTTCAGCCGTGCCGCTTGCCGGACCGGCCAATAAACAGGGGCGTATCGCCGCCGACAATATTGCCGGGAAAAAGTCAGTTTACCGCAACAGTTTCGGCACAAGTGTCGTCAAAGTCGGCCGCCTGACTGCCGCCTCTGTGGGACAGACGGAAAAAGCTCTCCGGCAAAACGGCAGAACATATAAAAAACTCTATCTACACCCCAACAGCAATGCCTCCTATTATCCCGGCGGAACCCGAATGACCTTGAAATTGCTTTTCGGCGATGACGGTATGATCTTCGGCGCGCAGATCGTGGGCAGTAAA
>JAFTIA010000064.1 GCA_017457105.1 Lentisphaeria bacterium
GGCCGGGGCTTGCTATTTAAGGGCTGCTCGCCCTTAAAAATCCCCGCAAGGGGCGGTTGCCCCTTGACCCGTCGCTTGACGATTAAAAATCGTCTGCGCTCCATAATATCAGTCTATGTTTAGTACAGAGCCAACAAAAAAATCCCTGCCCGTTTTCCTGCGGACAGGGATCTTTTTTTTAGTATAAACGACTTCAGTCAATAATGATTTTGACTTCGTTATTTTCAACCGGCTTGGATTCCGAAAGTTTCATGCTGTGAGTTTTCCACGGAATCAACAGCAAGGTCCAGTTGATAAATTCAGACCGGGTACGGATGCCTTTCTGAATTTCGATGGGGGCAGCGTCCTTGGCATTCAGGATATTGACGCTGAAATGACCATAAGCAGACCGGGTAAGTTTCAGGAACAGCGGAATTTCCGGAATGACGATCTGAACAGAGGTATCCGGAACCGGGATCGGCAGACTGGGCGTACCCAAAAGGAACTTGGACATATCCGTTGCCAGCACCGGACAAACCAGCTGCACAATGATATCAGCATCCTTTTTATCCGTCACCACCGTCACGCCGCATTCAGCCAAACGGCGTTCAACAAGCCCTTGAATGACCGGTTTGTCCACCTGGGGAGCCAGATAATTGTAATCCAGTACAGCTTTCTTGCCTTTGTAGGAGGCAAACTGCATCTGATCCGATGCCTGTTCAATGACATCGCTCAACAGAAACTGTTCCACTGCGGTACGGGCAGTGTTGGAAACCATGGGGTCACTGCATCCGCAGAAAAACACACCCACTGCGGCAATTCCGGCAACCAGCATTGCCTGCAATACATTCTTACGCATTATTTTTCCTTTCTTTTGGGGGTTAAAGATTTTTTCAATGTATAATAATCTATTGCAATATTCTCACTTTCCTTTAAAATGGGATCTTGCGCTGTTTTCTTTTTGGAGAGGAGCGCATTTTCCATTTCTTCCTCCTGCAGTTTCTCCTCTGACAAGCCGACTTTCCGATCCGCCAGATATTCCTGCCAGCGTTTTTCTTCATTCAAAGATACCGCTTTGACGGCAATTTGATCCTGAAGACGGTTTTTCCGTTTGATCAACTTGCCATATTCGGCATCTTTGCGGATACGGTTTTCCGATTGCTGCCGGATCTGCGGCAGCAGTTTATCCACATCAGGATCCCAAATCCGGTAGGACTGGGCAGGAATGGAGTCCCACGGCAAATGATTGCTGCTGAACATTTCTCCGATTTCCAAAGGTTCAGTAAGCGAAGGAAGCACTATGTCCGGCTTCACCCCAAGCTGCTGAACAGAGTCTCCGTTGATCCGGAAAAACATCGCCGTTTCCAACCGGACGGAGCCTGCCGGGAATTTGCGGTTGATAAAGCCCAGCATCTTTTCCAGTTGAATCACAGAAAGCACTGTTCCTTTGCCGTAAGTCCGGCTGTCCCCAACAAGGATCCCCCGGCGGTAATCTTTGATAGCCGCCGCAAAAATTTCAGCCGCAGAGGCGGAAAGTTTACTGGTCAACACCACCAGAGGCCCCGTCCACACAATGCTTTCATCTTCATCGTTTTCCACTTCCGGATCCCGGTTGGCGGCACGCACCTGTACCACGGGACCGGTTTTGATGAACAAGCCGGTCAGCATGATCGCCTCCGGCAAACTGCCGCCGGTATTGCGGCGCAGGTCCATCACCACAGTCTGAACGCCCTGTTTGCGGAAATCTTCCAGAATCTTCTTCACATCCCGGGAACAGCTTTTGTAGTTCGGGTCTCCCCGAAACATGGCGGTAAAGTCCATATAAAAACTGGGGAGTTCAATAGTGCCGACCTTGATTTTGGAACCATCCGGCTGAATGGCTTCCCGGACAGTTCCCTTCGCTTCGCTATCCTTCAAAACAACCTTTTCCCGGGTGATCGTAATGTTTTCCGGAACAGCGTTGCGCCCCTTTTTGCCGGGAAGGATCGTCAGGGTAACTTTTGTCCCCTCCTTGCCGCGAATCAATTTTACAGCGTTATCGACAGACATATCAACAACATCCACCGGTTCGCCTTTTTCCTGTGTAACAGCAATGATCCGGTCTTCCGCATGCAGTCTGCCATCCCGGTCTGCCGGACCGCCGGGCACAATATTCACTACCCGGATGTAACCGTCTTCACTGGTCAGGGTTGCGCCGATCCCGATCAACGAGAGGGACATGTCGATATTGAAATCCTCATCCTGTTTCGGAGCCAGATAGCCCGTGTGCGGCCCGTATGCCGCCGCCACTGCCCCCAGATAGCCGCTCAGGATATCGATTTTATCCCGCTGACGGTAGAAATTCTGCAAATCACGCAAACGGCGAAGGATCTTTTCTTCCGGGGAACGCTTTTCCCAGAGTTTCCGGGTGGCAAGTTCTTCCTTGTTCTTTGTGTCCCCGGCTTTTAACGAAGCGGCATCCAAATCCAGCGCACGCTTTACGAGCCGATGATAAAGAAGATCATTTTTCAGCCGCCCCTGCCATAATTTATGCAATTCCCGGTCATCAGCGGCACGGGGGAGTTTCCGGCGGTCAGGGGTATAGGTTTCATCCGTAGAAAAATCCACCTTTTTCTGCAATTCCTTTTCTGCAAAAGCGCAATATTCATGAAAACGCTTGAGAAATTTCTCAAATACAACATATGCAAAAGAGGAATCCCCTTTCGCCAATTCTTTATGCAGATTTGCCCGGCGGGGCAGAAATTCCTGAATATCCTGTTCCGTAAAAAACATCCGGTTCGGATCCAGCATCTTGAAATATTCGTCAAAAATCATGGCAGATTTGACTTCATTCAGCGGATGCTGGCTGTAATGCTGCTCGCTGATCAACCGCCCTGTCAGGCGGGTAATGATGTAAATGCGATCCTTTTCCGGTACTTCCGCTCCGGTACATATCGAAATAAAAGCTGCCGCACAGAAAAGTGCCAGCAAACAAAATGTAAAACGCTTTTTCAAAATCCGATCCCCCATGCAAAGTGTTGATTCCAGTAATATATCACAATGTCAGAAGAAAAAAAGTTATTTTACAAAAAAAAAGAGAATTTAGGCATTGGGGGCATAGACGATCAAAGCCTTGGCGTAAGTGCAATCCCCGGCAAGCACAACCCGGTGCGGAAGATTTGCCCGGAAATAAACCGTGTCCCCGGCTTTCATCCGGCGGCTGTGGGCTTCATCAGGCGCACAGCAGATCACATCCCCCTCCAGCAACACAAAGAATTCCTCCGTATCATGCATCAAAAACGGACGGACCTCTTCTCCCGGACGGTACTCTACAATAAACGGATTCATCTGACGGCCGATCTGCCGGTATGCCAGCGACAAATAACGCATCCCGTACCGGAGATTGTCATCCCGGACAAGTTCCTCCCCTTCGTCCAAGTGGCAATAAGAACACGCCGGGGCTTGATCCCCGTTTTGAAAGAGACCTCCCATATCCACGCCCAGCGCATCAGCGATTCTCTGAAGGACTTTCAAAGACGGAGTGGTCCGGAAATTTTCCACCTGAGAAATAAAACCCTTGCTCACGCCGCTCCGGGATGCCAGTTGTTCAACGGTCATCCCTTGTGCCTGCCTGAGTTGGCGGATTTTTTGAGAAATGTGCAACAGGTCCATATTTTCCGGTTCTCCACAAAAATAAACATTGCACAAAATAGCACGATATACCATTTTTTCAAGCAACGGCCTGTTTTTATCAAAAAAAGATCACTGTTTTATCGAAAATCGCTTGTAAATAAGCAAAAATGCGGTATAGTAATGGAATCAATAAAACGACCGGATGGTAAGAAGAACATCAAAGCGGGTGTTTTTGAACGCTGTCCGGCACGAAAACAAAGGAACATCTATCATGATGGACAAAGCTGCAAAGTCTGCAATCATCGCCAAGTTCGCCCGTAAAGATGGTGACACCGGTTCCCCCGAAGTCCAGGTCGCTCTGCTGACCGCCCGGATCAAGGATCTGACCGAACACTTGCGCTCCAACCCGAAAGATCACAGCACCCGTCGCGGTCTGCTCGCTCTGGTTGCCAACCGCAAAAGTCTGCTCACCTATCTGGCCCGCGAAGATCATGACAAGTACATCGCTCTGACCGATGCACTGGAAATCCGCCGCAAGTAATTGCTGTTTGGATCCCCGAAGGCGCTGTGAAAAATCACAGCGCTTTTTTTATTGTCTAAAAATCTTTCAAAACTGGATTTTTCTTCTCTTTAATGTTATATTATATATAAATATACTATATAAGGGAGGAATTCTCTATGAAAATATATCTTGGAACTGCCGCAACAGTATTGTTTCTTTTGTGCGGCTGTCTGTGGTCACCTTACCGGGAAACCGTCTATTATGACATTATGCCTGCGGATTCCGTGCCGGAACAGAGCATTGTGTATCAGGTAACGGATTTCCGGAATTGTTCCGGTGCCGGAAGCCGGTTCCAATATAAAAATGCAGATGGACAGGTCGTCAGTGATCCGGATTGCAAATGGTTGATGCAGCCGGGGGCTTTGGTGGCACGGGCGATCCGGCTTTCCCTGACTGCGCCTTCGAAAACAACGGGCATCACGGTCAAAAATGCGGACGCCGTAAAGCAATTCTATGTACGCGGCGAACTTCTGACATTTGAAACAGATCTGGAAAAAATGGAATTTGTTCTCCATGCCAAAATCCGGGTGGTGAGTCCGGGGGCCAAGGAGCATTTGCTGGATTGCAGCAGCCGGATCCCCTTGCAGGATATTGAGCCGGGAACCATCAGCCGTGCGGCGGGTATTGCCGTCAGTGAAATCGTAAATCAATTAAAAAAGGTCCGCTGATATGGCGAAAAGTCAATCCTTTATTGACTTATGTGAACAAACGGGGGAAGCTGGTTACCGGCTTTTGCGGGAAGCGGCGGCAATCATCCGTTTTTTCTTCCGTTTGTGCGGGATGGTCAAAGACTCCATTCTGCACCCGGGCAAAGTCCGGCTTCAGCAGGTGGCGTATCATTTGGATCATTGCGGCAGCGATGCCGTGCCGATCATCAGTATGCTGGGGCTTCTGATCGGGGTGATCCTTGCCTTTCAGGCCATCACCCAGCTGGGGCGGTACGGAGTGCAGAACTATGTGGTCAGTCTGGTGGGGACGGTGATCGTGAATGAACTTGCCCCGCTGGTCACGGCGGTGGTGCTTGCCGGACGCTCCGGCTCTGCTTTTGCAGCGGAACTGGGAACCATGAAAACCAATGAAGAACTGGATGCCATGGTGACGATGGGCTTTGATACCGGCCGTTTTCTGATCCTGCCTAAAGTTCTGGCACTGCTGATGGCTCTGCCGGGGCTGACGATCATTGCAGACATCTGCGGAATCATCGGCGGGATGCTGGTGGTTTGCGGGCAGTTGAATATTACGGTTCCGGAATATGTCAATTCCGCCTTGCAGGTCATCAAGCCCATCGACTTGACCCAGGGATTGTTCAAAAGTTTTGTATTTGGATTTATTGTGGCGGCGATCGGCTGCCACAAAGGAATTTCTTCCGGGCGGGATGCCCAGGGGGTGGGCAGATCTGCCACCAGTGCGGTGGTGACCTCCATCTTTTTAATTGTGCTGGCGGATGCTTTGCTGACTGCGGTGTTCGCCGGGATCGAAAATTTGTGGTGAAATCATGGAAAAAGCCAATAAGATCAAGTTGGGTGCCTTTATTCTGGTTTCGGGATTTCTGCTGATCAGCGGATTTCTTGCAGTAGGGATTTTGCGGATCTTTGAACCCAAAGTACATGCGATCACGGTGTTGAATACCTCAGTGGAGGGATTGAGCGTGGGCTCCCCTGTCAAATATCTGGGCTTGCCGGTGGGGCGGGTTACCCGGATCGCCATGCGGGAAACGGATGGATATATTGCTGTTTATTTTGACTTGACCACATCTGCCATGGATAACCTGCCGGCAGGAACACAGCGTTTGCGGGGCTCCGCTTCAGAACTGGCGGAAGTCTTGAAAAAACACAATCCCTCCTGCTTTATCAATGCCGCAGGGCTGATGGGCGGAACCTATCTGGAGTTGACGCTGGGCGGAATGATGCCCCCTGCCCTGCCGGATGTGAATGACCTTCCGCCGCACCTGCTCTACATTCAGGCACGGCCATCCCACATCGGCAATGCGATTCAGAATATCAGCCGGGTCATCGAAGAACTCAGCAGTATCAATATCATCAAAATGGCAGACAAACTGGATCAGGCATTGGACAGCACCAACGATCTTTTGAGACACGGAGACCTGGTGGATATGTTGAAGCAGATGAACAGTATCAGCAGGGATCTGGAGTTTTCCATGCGGAATATGCGCAGTGCTCTTTCGGACCAGAATCTGGACAAAATCAACCGGACCATCGCCAATATCGAGCGCAGCACAGCAAGCATCATGCAGGCGGCAAGTCAGGAGGAACTGGGGGAAACACTGCGAAACTTGAATTCCTTTTTGCAGGATACCCGGGATTTTCTGCCGGCAGCGGCTCGTCTGGCAGATCGTTTGACCGCGTCTGCCGGTCCCGCCGGAGCGCAATTGGCTGAAACGGTGACTCTTCTGCATAATCTGACTGCCCAGATCAGCACCCTTGTTGAGCGGCTTGATGACAATCCGGACGCCCTGCTCCGTGGAAACCGGGCACCGGAAGTAAAGTAAGGAATTGCTACAATGCTGAAAAAGATTTCTTTTCTGTTTTTTGCCGTTATACAGACCGGGTGTTGGGCGTTCAACCCGCAGGTGGATGCTCCGGCACCGGAAAATGAACTGAAAAAAATTGTAGAAAAGTTTGACAAAGTCAATAATCCTGACGGTATAAAATGCCGCAGTTATCATATCAAACTTTCTGCCGTTGCAGCAAACATCCAAATGGTGATCCAGATGGAAACGTATGGAAATCTGGAAAAAAAACAAATCCGCACCACGCTTTCTCTGCCCGGTATGCCTATGCAGGTGCAGCTGTATGATGGACGGAATGGGTACAATATCGTTCCGGGACTGCAGTCCAAAGTTTTACAGGGAGATGCTGTCACTTTTTTACGCTATTCTGCAAAATATGCCAAGCCGTGGAGCTGTTTGAGCGAAGAATATGAAAAAATGGTACTGGATCAGAAAAATCATGTGATCAACGGCAAAAACTGTTACCGGATCGTTGCCCGGCCTGCCGGAGAGCCTTCGCTGTTGCCGGTGGAACTTTTTATTGACCGGGAAACGTATCTTCCCGTACGGACCCGGAGTGTTTCCGTTACGGAAATGGGAAAAATCCCCAATACGATAGATTATTTGACATTCCGGAAAATTCACGGCGTCATGGTGGGGAAAACGGTAAAAATACAGCAGTTAAACATTGTTTTAACGGCTGAATTGCAGGATTTGAAATTAAACTGCCCTATTCCGGACAGTATTTTTGATGCGGAGAAAATTGAGAATGAAGAAGAGTAATTTTGTCATTCTTTGCCTCCTGCTGGCCGGTTTTATCTGTTCCGGAATGCCGATGGGGGAAAACTTTGCAGCAAAAGCCCTGGATGAAGTCTGGCAGGAAGTGGCTCGCAATCATTACCGGAAAGATTTCGATTCCGCATACCGGAAAAGCGTGTACGAAAAGTTCCGTCCGGTCATTTTGAAGTCTGAAGATATTCCGGCATTGACGGAAAATCTGAATAAAATGCTGGATGCTGTCGGCGACAGTCATTTGCGGGTTTTCGGTCCGGATAACGGCCCGGATAAATCCATCCGTCCTGTGGAAAATCCGGGGGCTGTAAATTCTCCGGCAGATCCGGGTTTTTCTCTCCTCACCTGCGGAAAGGAACTGCAGGTCCGGCATGTCCGGCCCGGCTCTGCAGCGGCAAAAGAAAATGTCTGCCCCGGCGATGTACTTTTGGCAGTAGAGGGCTGGCAGGTAAAACAAACACAGGAAGATGTGTCCCCCATGGTGTTGATGGCAACATCTTTGCTGGAACGGGGCGGTGTGGGCAGTATATGTGAAGTGCAGATGCGGGGAAGAGACGGCAAAATCCGTCATTTACGGTTGAAACGCAGTGACAATGGCGGGATTTTTTTTCAGACAGCAGCTCTGCCGCGCATGGTATTGCGGTACGAAACCCGGATGCTGAATGAAAAAACAGGGTATTTGCGCTTCAATATTTTTGCGCCGGATGTGGTACGGAAATTCCGTAAGGATCGTCGTTACGGCATTTTCAAAAATGCGGAAAATATTATTGTAGATTTGCGGGGCAACCCCGGCGGGATCCTGTTGACTGCCGAATGGCTTGGGGCGTGGTGCTTCCCTGTCAAAGTGCCGATGGGGACATTGATCGTGGACGGGGTAAAGCTGACGCCGGTTTCTGAACCGCAAAAGGACTGCTTTAACAAGCATGTGATCGTGCTGACAGACGGAGATTCCGCCAGTACCAGCGAAATTTTTGCTGCGGCCGTGCAGGACAGTAAAACCGGCATCGTTATCGGCAGCCGTACAGCGGGCAAGTGTTTACCGTCACTGTTTCTGACTTTGCCGAGCGGCTTACGGATCCAGACGGTTTCCGGAGATGCCCGCCGTGCATCCGGAAAAAGTCTTGAAAAAATCGGGGTAACTCCGGATATTTGGGTGGACAACGGGTTTGAAAACGGACAGGACAAGGTGCTTGCTAAAGCACTCTCTGTACTTGCAGAAAAAGGAAATTAAAAATGGATAGACCTTTAAAGATATATTTTCTGGGGTCGGGCGAAATCGGGCTGCCTGTTTTGCGGACGATCGCTCATGCTCCGGAGATCGAACTTGTGGGCATCGGCTCCCAGCCGGACCGTCCGGGGAAACGGGGAAAAAACCTGATCCCCACCCCCATTACGCAGGAAGCGGCAGTTCTGGGATATGCTGCAGATCGTCCGGCCTCAGTCAACGATCCTGATTTTTTGCAAAAACTGCGTAATCTGGCACCGGATATAGTGCTGGTGATCGCTTACGGTCAGCTATTGAAAGCAGAAATCCTTGCTCTGCCCCGGTTCGGGTGCATCAATGTCCACGCTTCTCTGCTGCCGAAATACCGGGGAGCCTCCCCCATCCAGTCCGTGATTCTGGCAGGGGAAAAGGAAACCGGAGTATGTTTTATGGAAATGGCCGCCGGGCTGGATACCGGGGCAGTCTATGCGTGCGAAAGACTGCCTTTGGTCGGCACGGAACGCGCTGATCTTCTGGAATCGGCGCTTGGGGAACTGGCGGCAAAGTCGGCGGTGGAAATTTTGTGCGGCATCGCTGACGGGCGTCTGGTCAAGCAGGAACAGGATCACGGATGTGCGACCGTGTGCCGGAAGATCTGCAAAGACTATGGTTTTATGGATTTCCGCCGTCCGGCGGCGGAGCTGTACGCTCAAATCCGGGCCTATTACCCCTGGCCGGGAGCGTATTTTGAATTGGAACTGCCGGAAAAAGAAGTCCGGATCACGGTATGCGATGCAGCAGTTGTGCCGGGATCCGGAGAACCGGGAAGCATCCTTTCCTGCGACAAGCGTGGATGGGTGATCATGTGTCAGGATGCGGCTTTATCGCTGAAAAGCGTATCCATTCCCGGAAAAAGAGTGATGCCCGTGACCGATTTTCTCAACGGACTGCGGGGCGCATCCATGCGTATAAAAATGAAAGACAACGGATGAAAAAAGATCATACCAAACAAATCATCCTCAACTGCGAAAAGCTGGAGACCCGGTTCGCCCTGTTGAGTGATGGAGCCCTGGAGGAATACCGCATTGAACGGAAGGATTCCGGGCCGAAAGTAGGCTCCATCTATCTTGGCAAAATTGTGAATCTGGAAACTTCTCTTCAGGCAGCATTTGTGGATATCGGGGCAGAGAAGCATGCTTTTCTGCATTTTCATGACATGATCCCGGAAAGTTTCCGGGGGAATGAGGAAGAAGCCACCATTGCAGTGGAAAAAACCAGCCGTTCCAGCCGGAAAAAGAAATCCGGCTCCCGCTCCAGCGAACTGGAAAAACTGGAAACCGCACGGCGGCGGGGTAAATTTACGGCGGCAGAAATCCCGGAATTTTTCAAGCCGGGGATGGAGATCCTTGTGCAGGTGGAAAAATCTCCCATCAGCACCAAGGGGGCAAGAGTTACAGCGAACATCTCTATTGCGGGGCGTTATCTGGTGTTGATGCCCTACTCGGATCATATCGGGCTTTCCAGCCGGATCGATAACGAAACGGAGCGGACAAGGCTGAAAAAGATTCTTGGCGAACTGGATCTTCCGGAAGGAATGGGGTTGATCTGCCGGACCGTGGGAGAAGGCAGAAAAAGTGTTTTCTTCAAGCGGGATCTTGATTTGCTTCTGGATTCCTGGAATACGCTGGAAAAAGAGGTGGATTCCGGGAAAGCCCCCTGTCTTGTGTATGAAGAACCGGATTTGCTCTCCCGTTCCGTCCGGGATTTTATGACCGAGGAGATCGGAGATATTATTGTTGACGACAAGGATCAGTACAAAAAGATCCACGCCACCGTCAAAGCCTTCGGCGGCCGTGCCATGGCATCCCGGGTGCAGTGCTACAAAAAGCCGGAACCCATTTTTGAGCATTTCAAAATCAATGAGCAGCTTCAGGAAGTTTACCGGCGGGAAGTTCGTCTTCCCAGCGGAGGCTGGCTCTGCATTGAAGAAACAGAGGCCTTGATCGCTATTGATGTCAATACCGGCAAAGGCCGCCGTACCGATGATCAGCCGGAATTGATCCTCAAAACCAATCTGGAAGCCGTCACCGAAATCGCCCGGCAGCTCCGTTTGCGGAATGTGGGCGGGCTGGTCGTTCTGGATTTGATCGATATGCGCAGTGCCCGTGACCGGGATGAAGTTTATAAAACCATGAAAAAGCTGGTCAAAGACGACCGGGCAAAGACGAAAGTCCTGCCCATCAGCAAATTCGGGCTTATGGAAATGACCCGTCAGCGGGAGGAGGAAAGTATTCTGGATAAAGTGTACGATCCCTGCCCCTACTGTAACGGCACCGGTCTGGTGAAGTCCCCCATGACGGTCAGCGTGGAAATTCAGAGAAGTCTGAATGCCATTTTCAAAAACCGCCGTTTCCGTGATGTGCCGGTACGGGTCATCATCCACCCGGATGTGCTGGCGCGGCTGCGGAATGATGACGCTGCATTGCTGGACGAATTGGAACAGAAATATGGACACGCCCTATCCTTCCGGGCGGATCCGACCATTCATTGCGAGGAATTCCGGCTCATCGATCCGGATACCGGAGCAGAAATCAAGTAAAGGGAGGGATTTATGACGAAGCCGGAAATCTTAATCGCAGACGATGAACTGCATACCAGGGAAGCACTTATGCGCTATCTCCGGGGGCGTTTTTCGGTAACGGCCGCCGAAGACGGTGCTGAAGCCATTGCTTTTTTGCAGAACCGGGATTTTGACCTGGTTTTGACGGATCTTCGGATGCCCGGAGCGGACGGGATGGGGGTGCTGGAAGCGGCATTGAGTAAAGCCGTCAAGCCGGAATGTATCGTGTTTTCGGCCTACGGCTCCATCGAAAGTGCCGTGGCGGCAGTAAAAGCAGGGGCCTATGACTTTGTACCGAAACCGGTCCGTTTTGACAAATTGGATGAAGTGATTGCTGGAGCCCTTGCAAGACGGGGTGCGGAAAAGGAAGAGAAAAAGGAAAAGTCGTTGAGTTCCTCCGGGGAAATCGTGGTGGGAAACTCTCCTGCCATGCAGAAAGTAGCGGAGCTTGTCAGAACCGCCGCCCCCAGCAGGATCAATATGCTTCTTACCGGAGAAAGCGGCACGGGGAAAGAAGTGATCGCCAGAGCGATCCACGATGCCAGCGGCCGCAAAGGATTGTTTGTCCCGGTCCATTGTGCGGCACTGCCGGCAACCTTGCTTGAAAGTGAACTTTTCGGCTACGAAAAAGGGGCTTTTACCGGGGCAACGGAGCGGCACCGGGGGCGTTTTGAACTTGCCAGCGGGGGAACGATTTTTCTGGATGAGATCGGCGAAATCGATCCCTCCATTCAAGTAAAACTCCTGCGGGTGCTGGAGACCCGGACGATCGAACGCATTGGGGGCTCGGAAGAGATCCAGTGCGATACCCGCCTTGTCAGTGCCACCAACCGGGATCTGGCGGCAATGGTCAGAGAAGGAACATTCCGGGAAGATCTTTTTTACCGTTTGGAAGGGGTGACGATCCAGATGCCGCCGCTCCGGGAAAGAAAAGACGATATTGCGCCTCTCGCGACCCGTTTTCTCCAGCAGGCGGCTCGGGAAAATGAGCGGAACGTTACCGGGATCGACCGCGAAGCAATGGCTCTTCTGGAAGGGTATCCGTGGCCCGGCAATATCCGGGAACTGCGGCATACCATTGAACGGATGGTCGTACTTGCCAAAGGTGAAATCCTTACGGCGGAAGATGTGCCGGACAACATCCAAAACGGCATCCCTGCCACCACACGGAAACCGGAACAAACAACCGGAGCCGGGCAAGAAGCTGCTCCGGCAGCATCCGGAACGCTGAATGACAATGAACGGAAGTTGATCGAAGAAGCCTTGCAGCGTTGCGGAGGCAACCGCACCAGGGCGGCTCAAATGCTGGGCATCAGCCGCCGGACACTGCACAGGCGTTTGCAGGAATACGCATTATCTTCTGAAGAATAAAATAATCAGAAGTCCCAAACGCACTCCGCACCACGGCAGAGTGCGTTTTTTTGTATTCCATAAACTATTTTGCAACCAAATCCACAAAAGCGGACCGGACATTTTCCCCGGTAACAGAAACCCGGATTGTCCCGGCTTCATCACAGCTCTGAATGATGGCAAGCAGTGATCCGCTGAATGTGAACATTTCCCGTGAACTTTCTTTTTCATGACTTGCGGGATCGCCGGAGCAAAGCCCCTTCAACTTTCCACAACCGGTCACTTCCACACGGAGTTTCTCTCTGCCGTCCGGGACAAATGTGCCATTTTTATCCAGAAGATCGATGCGGATAAAACTCAAATCCTCCCCGTCGGCTTTCAATACATTCCTGTCAGCATCCAGTTTCAGGTGTTCCGCCTTTTCCGGTGTCCGCAAAACCTGACGGCAAACTTCCACTCCGCCATTTTTCCCGATTGCCACGACCTCCCCTTTTTCAAACGGGACCTGCCAGTTGAGATAAGGGAAACTGCTTCCTCTCTGCAGATAGTTCTGCAGTCCCGGAACAGCTTTCCCGTTGATGAAAAGTTCCACCGATTCACAGTTGGAAAAACAGCAGACTTCCACCTTTTTTCCTTCCGGAACAGCATGGTTCCACGGCGGGAACAAATGCAGTACCGGCGAATCGGACCACATTTTTTTGTAGTAAAAATAAGCATCTTTGGGGAACCTGCATAAATCCAATACGCCGAATTGACTTGTTACCACAGGCCAGCGGCATGTTTCGCCCCGGTACTCAATAGCGGACCACATCAGCCCGCCCGCAAGGTGTTTGCGAGGTTCGATATGGGACCATTCCCGTATATGGGAATTGATCAATTCCTGTTCCGTCACCCGGCAGCCGTCACAGGGGAAAACTCTGCCGTCCCCAAGAGTTTCCATGGCATCGCCTTTTTCTTCCGCCTGATAGATCCCCCGGGCTCCACGGCCGGAAGAAAATTCGCTGATGACCATACAGCGGCGGGGATATTCCCGATGATCCCGGTCATCGATCCCAATGCCGCCGCCATTGTAGCCCACCACATCCGTCACCATGGCAAAACCATTCAAATTGGCATCGGCATTGGCCTCCAGACCGACCGCCGTCGGGCGGAAGGGATCAAGACTTTTTGCCAGATCATGAAGCTGCTGCAAGTGATTTGTCATCGTTCTATCCCCATCGCTGGAACCCGCCGTATTGGCAAGCCCCCAGAGAATGATGGACGGGTGATTGCGGTCCCGGCGGATAAGAGAAGTCAAATCTTCTTTTGCTCCGAAATCCGTCAGCAGATTGCGGGTTTCCGCCCATAAAAGCATCCCGAGGCGGTCGCACGCCTCCATCAGTGCCGGCGCGGCTGGATTATGTGCGGAACGGATGATATTGCACCCCATATTTTTGAGGACTTCCACATTTTTTTCGTGGGCACGATCCGGAAGAGCCGTCCCAAGCCCGCCGAAATCGTGGTGGATATTGCCGCCCCGCAGCTGCAAATGACGGCCATTCAGGAAAAATCCTTCGTCCGGGGTAAAATAAAATTCCCGGATACCGAAAGAAACACATTCCGTTTCACTGCCGGAAGGCGTGGTCAGAGTAACTTGAGCCGTATAAAGATGAGGAGTATCCACATCCCAGCGCATGATTTTTTCAAGCAGAAATTCAACTTTGTTCGTGCCATTTTGCAAAGGAATGATTTGCTCTGCCGCCACCTTCCCAGCTGGATCGGAAATAGAGATTTTCATATTTCCAACACCCTTTGAACCTGCCGTATCCACAGCGCAAACGATCTTTGCCTGATCGCCCCGGATCTCCGGAGTTGTGATACCTATCCCCCACGGCTCAATGTAACACTCCGGCTTGATGATCAAATGGATATGCCGGTAGATCCCGGCGCCTTCGTACCACCACCCCTGCATCCGCTCTGCGGAAACATTCATGGCAATTTCCACAGCATTTTTTCCGGCGGCAAAACGGGTAATGTCATATACTTTCCCGGTATATCCGGAATCATTTTTCCCCGCCTTTTCGCCATTGACCCAAAGAACGCTTTCGCCAAAAACACCTTCTGTTTCCAGAAAAACTTTCTGATTTTGATAGATTTGCGGAATATCCAACGTTTTGCGGTATTCGCCGGTCCCACGGGGGAGATAGGAATCATGCCGGAACACCAGCCGGCGTTCCGGATCGACCCAGTCCTGATAGCCCGATTCTTCAAAATCCGCCTCAATGGCCCAGTCATGCGGCAAATCAAGCTGCCGCCAATCGTCTTCAATATCCGTCCGCCGGAATTCCCAGCTGCGATCTATTTTTATTTTCATATTTCAATCCCGCTTTTTTTTCCGTAAAATAGCATTGATTCGCATGTTTTCAATCATTAGGTCTTGACTTTCCGGCGCATTTGCTGTATTTTTCTATGATTTTATGCAAAGAAAGGAGTACTCTGTGAAACACGTGATTTTCTGCATGGCTCTTGCCGGATGCGTCCTGGGCGTTTCTGCGGATGAACCGGTCAATCTCTATATGGACGGTGACTTTGAAAAAGTCAATAAAAAATGGTTTCTCCGGGCGCAGAAAAAGCCCATACCTCCGCAAAAACAACTGGAATATGTTACCACCCATCCGCATTCCGGCAAGTTTTGTTTAAAAGTCAGTGATATCCAAACCAATTCCGGGCATTACCTCTCTTACTTCCGGGAAGTCCCGCCGAATGTGGAAGTTTTGCAGCTGGAGTTTTATGCCCGGTCAGAAGAAACGCATTCATTCAAAGCGGGCCTGTTGTTCAATTCCGGAGATAAACCGGTCCGTTATCTCGGAGGAACGCAGCAAACATTTACCGTAACGCCGGAGTGGAAAAAATTTACAGTATTGTGCAAAGTCCCGGAAAAAGCAGCCACCATGGATCTTGCGATTTGCCCCACAATGCAGAAATATCCGGAACAGGGTGTTCTTTTTGTGGATGATGTTACCCTTGCCCCTCTTGCTCAAGATGTTGTCACGGCAACAAAACTTGGTATTGACAGGCCCCCCGCCCCCCGGTATGATGCGCCTTATGCTCCGGCAGACGGCGCGGTCGTCTTCCGCAATCCCCCCAGTTTCACCTTTCCCGCTGTTCACGGATGGAAGCGGGATAAATTTACTTACAGCGTGGAATGGTCCCGGAACGCAGATTTTTCCGGAAAGGAAACCGGCAGGGTGACCGGGGCCATATATCACATCGTTATTCCGGAAACCGTATTGCCGCCCGGACAATGGTTCTGGCGGTACGGGGTGGAAAATCAGAAAGGTAAAACCATCTGGAGCAAGGCCCGCCGCTTTACGGTGCCGGAAAATGCTCCGCAGCAGGCATGGATCCCGGTGGAAGAACTGGCAAAACGCATCAGCAAAGAGGATTTGCGTTCTTATGTCACCAGAGATCAGCTTCCCGCCATCCGTGAACGGGCAAAAAACGGGGATTTGCGCCCGCTGGTGGAAAATATAAAAAAGGTCATGGATGCTCATCTCGGGAAAGAATTGCAGGAAGAGCCGCCCTTCCTGCCGGAAGATAAAAACGAGCGGCTGCTTGCCTTTGTAAAAGTCATGCGCTCCATGACTTTTCACCGGATGCAGATTTTTGCAGTGCTGTATCTTCTTACCGGCGAAGAGAAATACGGGCAGGAAGTCAAACGCAGATTACTTCATTTTTACGGCAAGTGGGACCCCAAAGGATCCACCCGCACCCGGCATAACGACGAACCAGGGATGCATATCAATTCTCACGGATTGCCGAGTTATGACCTTACCCGCTCGCTTTTTACACCGGAAGAACGCAAGATCGTGGAAAAAAGCATGCACATCCGGATGATGGAGTTTTATGATATTCTGCGGGACATCCCCATTGAAGCCCATCCTTACAACAGCCACGCCATTTATTATGTGCAGCTGTTGGGGCGGCTGGGGCTGACATTGATCCACTCTTATCCGGAAGATTCTCTGAAAGCCATGGATCTTGCGCTGCGTTTCTTCTGGACCTATTTGCACCCCTTTGCCTTTGATGACGGCGGCTGGAGCGAAGGTCCTGCCTATGGCAGTTGGGGCGTGGAGCGCCTTGCCCGTTTTACCCACATCCTGCGGAAAACCACCGGACTGGATATGCAGAAGATCCATCCATTCTTTGCGAAATGCGGATATTTCCAGCTTTACGGCTGGCCGGGGCGGTCACGGCTGACCAGTTTCGGGGATGATAACGGAACCAGCAAGGCAAGTCAGGTCAATATGATGCGGGTCTGCGCCGCCTTGAATCAGAATCCGGTCTTTTTGAAACCCGGAATAGACCGGAATATGCCTCTGGACTGGACGATCTGGCCGGCATTGACAGATTTCAGTAAAGTCGGAGAACCGGACATGTCCAAATTGCCGCTGGCGTTTCACTTTAAGAGTGTCGGCTTTGCGGCAACAAGGACGGATCTGCAAAATTATGCCAACGATATCGGGCTGATTTTTCAGAGCAATCCGGTGGGAGCCGTCAGTCATCACCATAACAGTCACAACTGTTTCCTGCTGGAAGCCTATGAGGAACCCCTTGCCATTTCCAGCGGATTTTACGATTATTACGGCAGCCCCCATCATGACGGCTGGACCCGCCAGACAAAATCCCGCAACGGCATCACCGTGGATGGCGGACAGGGGCAGATGCGGGGCGGTCACGCTACGGGGAAATTATCCAAATTCGTCCACGGAAAAGACTTTGATATTATTGAAGGGGATGCCTCTCCGGCATACGCCATGCTGAAAACGGCGGTCCGCACCATTGTCCACGTCCGGCCGGGAATCTTTGTGATCCGTGACAAGGCGGTGAGCAATAAAAACAAACATGTTTTTGAATACAACCTCCACAGTTTGAACCCCGGCATCATGGATGAAGCCAATCAAACCCTGACGCTTGTTATGCCCAAGGCGGAATGTAAAGTTCTGTTCTTTGCTCCGGAAAAATGGAAATTCAGCAGTTTTGACAAGTTTCCCATTACGCCAGCCCGGAACGGCAAAAATATTTATCCGGAACAGTGGCATTTCCGGGCATCCGCTCCGGAAGCCGCAAAGGAATTGGATTTGATCACGGTTCTGCTGCCGTACCGTACCGGTGAAGCGGCCAAACTCCCGAAAGTGGAAAAAATCTCTGACGGAGTAAAAATTATCCGGCAGGACGGGCGTACTGCAACGGTCCTTTTCCGGAACGATCAGGTTCTTACCGGAACATCCTCCCGCTGATACAGGGATTTTCTTACACTGTGGCAATCATTGCTCACTCTTTTGACCATGGTCCATACAAAAATGGACCGTGGAATTTCTGCCGCAAAATCGGGAAAACAGTTCAAATCAACGGATTTTTTTTGCAAAAAAGTGCGATCCCGGCTTGACTTTTTCAATCGTTAGAATAAATTATATTCCAGATACAACCGGAGGCAAAAATGGCCGCAACACTCAAAGATGTGGCACAGGTTGCCGGAGTGAATTTCACTCTGGTATCCAAATTGATCAATCAGCCGGATATATCCATCCGGCCGGAGACCCGCAAGCGGATCGAAGATGCTATCCGCACCTTGAACTACCGCCCCAGCCGTTCGGCCCGGGCACTGCGTTTGGGCTGCAGTGATCTGATCGGCCTTGCGGTGGGCGACCTTACCAATGAATTCTTTGCCCACTACGCCGACTGTGCGCTGGAAGAATCGGAAAAATGCGGCGGCCGTCTGCTGATCAGCATTGTCCGCAAACAGGATCCGGAAAAAGCCATCCATGACCTGATGAATGATCAGCTTTGCGGTATTTTAAGTTGTTTCCCCACGGAAAACAGCGGCTCTGCCATCTGTCCCGTGCGGGAGGCGATTTCTTTCACGCCGGAAAGTATGCGGCAGCCGTTGGCGGAAGCAGCAGATTTTCTTTATCAGGAACGCAACTGCCGGAGTTCAGCGGTACTTTATACCGGTTCTCCGTGGCAGGCCGCCCTTGTTTCATCAGATTTTCAAAAAATCCTTCCGGGAACAGCGGAGCTGGCGAAAAACGGTGCGCAGGAACGGTTGGCACAACTTCATAAGATTTGTAAAGACCGCCCGGATGTGATTTTTACAACAGGATGGAAAGCCGCAGAAATGCTTTGTGATCTACTGGATACAGTGTATTGCAATTACCGCCCCGCCGTGTTGTTGAGTGCCAACTGCCGGGGACCATTTCTGGAGCGGGAGCATATTGCAGGCGTCTTTTACCACTCCACCCGGCAGGCGATCGCCCGGGCGGTGCAAGGTCTTTTAAGCCGCCGGGACTCTGCTGAATTTGTTCCGCCGGGGCAGTTTTTCCGGCGGGGGACGGCAGAATTTCAAGAGCTGTATTCTGCTGAATTCTGTTTAACTTGAGGTATCAAAAGATGTCATTACCTTTTACCATAGGTTTTCAGCCCCGCCGGGGACGGGAAATAACGGAAATCGTCCTGCAGAACAAAGATCGCATCCGGGAAGTTTATTTTGCCTGGGGCGATTTTTCCAGCGGCCGGGGACGGCTTAAATCAGAAGCCGAACAGCAGGCCACGGAAGATGCCCTTGCAAAATTCAGCGAGGCAAAGATCGGGCTGGATCTCCTGCTGAATGCAGAGTGTTTCGGCGGCGAAAGCCTTGCCCGGAAACTTTACATCAAAATCGGCGATACGGTGGATGATTTGCAGCAGCGGTTCGGGCTCACGGCAGTCACCACGGCCTCCCCTGTTGTAGCAAAGTTCCTCAAAAACAATTTTACCGATCTCCAGGTGCGGGCCTCTGTCAATATGGGGATCGGAGATCTTTCCAGCTTGGCTTATATGGCACCATATTTTGACAGTTTCTGCCTCAAACGGGAATACAATCTTGATTTTGAAAAACTGCAAGCCGCCCGCAACTGGTGCAACGATCACGGAAAACACATGGTCATGCTTGCCAACAGCGGCTGTTTGAACGAGTGTCCGGCAAGGCATTTCCATGACAGTCTGGTGGCGCACGAGGAAGAGATCGCCGGGGAGGACAATGCCTTCGGGTTCGGCGGGATCTGCCGGGATTTTCTGGCGGGACAGGACGGGGCGGAAAAGTTTTTCCGGCACACCAATTTTGTCCGTCCGGAAGATTTGAAACTTTATGAAAACTATTTTGATATGATCAAACTTGCCACCCGGACCAATCCGGATCCGGTACAAGTCATAAAAGCCTATCTTACGGGAAATTTCCGGGGCAGCCTCCCTGCCCTGCTGGAGCCGGATCATTCCGGCGTCCTCTACCCCCTGATTCTGGAAAATTCCATGCTTCCTGCAGAATTCGGGGCCAACCGGAAGGCAGTGGATTGGAGCAAATATTGCGTCATTGACATACAAAAAAGGAAAAAATCATGATCACATCAGCAGAAATCAAAGCCGCTGCCATCAAAGCAGGGGCGGATTTGTGCGGCATCGGCGATCTCTCAAGATTTGACGGTGCCCCCAAAGAGATGGATCCCCGGGAACTTTTCCCGGAGGCAAAAACGGTTATCGGCATGGTCTTCCGTATTCCACGCGGCGTCCAGCGGGGGATCGAAGAAGGAACGCAGTTTTACCAGTATCCCTCCATGGCTTACGGCGGGATCAATGAGATCTACGCACCGGCAGTGCTGTACCGGGTCGGCCAATTACTGGAAGACTCCGGTTACGAAGCCATGGTTTACCGGAATACCGGGGCAAGAGGCTGTGTTTCCGATATGGATGGTTCGCCCGGCAACACCCTTTCGCCGGAAGAACAGATCGAAGTCAATACGCAGGCAAAAAGTAAAACCGCCCATCACCGTACCGTACAGTACACCCGTGCCGCCCGTGATGGTCAGGTCCCGCCGGATCTGCAATTCCATTTCCGTCTGGCGGCTGTGGCGTGTGGACTGGGGGAAATCGGCTGGAGCAAAATGTTCCTCACTCCGGAATTCGGGCCGCTGCAGCGGGTGGCATTTATCTTTACCGATGCTCCGCTGGAACCGGATCCCCTCTATCAGGGGCCGCCGTTGTGCCGCAAATGTATGGCATGTGTGCGGGAGTGCCCCGGACAATGTCTGGATAAAAAGGAAAGTATCAAAGTTTATATCGGCGATAAACTTTGCGAGTGGGGCAAGCTGGATGAATGGAAGTGCTACGCCTTTTATACCCACGGCGGGCGGCATTACAACCCCTTTGTCCCCAAAGAAGTCTGGGATGCCAATGAAAATGGCGACTTGAACCTTCTGGAAGGCAAATGCGAAGCAAATGAAGCCGAAATCATGAAAGTTTACCGGGCACTGGAAAAGTATTTCCCCAGCTGGGTAGGCTATAACATGGCCAAGTGCGGCGGCTGTATCCGGGCGTGTGTCAGTATGCTGGAAAAGAAAGGCGGCTGTATGCACGAAAGATTCAAAACGCCCTTGCGTACCTCCGGCAAGGCGTGGAAAATGGACCGTTAAGGAGATCGATCGATGTTGAATGCTCAACTTATTAAAGAAAAAGCCCGTGAATTCGGTGCGGCTCTGGTGGGGATTGGCGACATTGCCCGCTTTGCCGGACAGCCCGCCCAGCGTGATCCCCTGCAGATCCTGCCCAATGCCAAATGCGTGATCGGCATGGCGATCCGGGTCCCCCGCGCCCTCTACCGGACAATGGATTCCCAAACGCAATACACCAATTACACCCAGCTCGGCGTAAAATTTATTGATGAAGATCTTTCCGAGATCCTGCTTCTGAAAATGGCCGGCATCATTGAGGATGAAGGATACGATGCCTGCGTCCAGCGCAACATTTCCAATTTGCGGATCAAAGGGGACACCTCAACAAACCCGGAAGTGCTGGACACCTATGAACTGGTCCATGCGGAAGCCGTTGCCCCGGGGAAACCGGTTCCGGATATTATTATGGACTTCAACTTTGCAGCGCAGGCGTGCGGTCTTGGCTCGACCGGGCTCAGCGGCCATGTGCTGGTGCCGGGATTGGGGCCTTTTGTCCGGCTGGCATTCATTGTCACAGATGCCCCGCTGGAGTGTGATGAACCTTTCACCCGCTCCATGTGCGACCAGTGCGGCAAGTGCCTTTCCGCCTGTCCGGGGAATGCCATTTCTGCGGAAAACGGTCTGGATACCTGGCAGTGCGCGGTTTATTACCGCGGAGCCCATAAGTCCAACCCGTTTATAACGGAAAAATTCCTTGCAGGACACCCGGAACGGGAGGCGATCCTGAATGGAGAAAAGCGTTTTGACAAAGAAAGTGCCCGGGCGATTTATCCCGAGATGGACTTTTTGCCCAGCCGTCCCACAGGTTATACGCCCTGTCTTTGCGGGAAAGCCTGTGATATGGCATGTTTTGAACATTTGAAGAAGGAGGGGCTGCTGTGAGCGATACCATGGATTTGCGAAAGGCTGTGATCCAGAGTCTGCAAGATGCCGGGGCGGACATTGTCCGGTTTGGCAATGTGGAGCGTTTCAGCGATCCCTGCCTGAAAAAGTTGATGCCGGAAGTCCGTACCGTAATCGCCGCCGCCTTCCGTCAGCTGCGCGGCTCCCGCCGGGGCATTGAAGAAGGGACAACCTATTACCAGTACACCACCATGTCGGTGGAAAATCTGGAAGAAGTCGTAATGCCCATGGCTCTGCATCAGGCGTGCGGGGTTCTGGAAATGGCAGGTTTTGAAGCCCTCCCCCAACGCAGAAATCTGCTGGTAATGGCGGAAAACGATGGAACCAATCCGGAAGTGGATTATACAGAAATTTACCGGGGGATCCCGCAGGAAAATCATCTGGATTTTGAGCAGTGCGCCATCGATGCAGGACTGGGTGAAAGGGGATTATCCGGTTCGATCCTCACGGATGAATTCGGCCCCTGCATCCGCTGGGTCTTTATTCTGACAGATGCAGAATTGGAACCGGATCCGGTCGCAGTGCCGCATTTGTGCGACAAATGCGGTGCCTGTATTGCCGCCTGCCCCGGCAAAGCTCTTTCGGCAGACGGCAAGCGGGATAACTGGCAGTGTTCTGTTTATTATAACGGTGCCAACCGGTCGAAAAACCCCTTTATGCCGCCGGATGCTTTTGCAGACGATCCGGAACGGCTGGCGATCATTGCCGGGGAAGCGGAACTGACTCCGGAACGGGCACGGGAAGTACTGGATCAGATCGTCTTTTATCCGCCGATCAAACACGCTTACCGGTCCAGTATTTGCGGGAAAGCGTGCGACACCGCCTGCTATATCCATTTGGAAGAAACCGGAAAACTGACAAGAAAGTTCAAAACCCCTTTCCGGAAACGGCCGGAATGGAAACTTTCTGTGGAAGATTGACGGCTATTTTGCTTGACAAACTCCGGAAACAATGCTAATTTTGCTTCCGGATTTTTTTTTCTTTTGAACAACAGGAGTCATTATGAGCAAGTTCTTATTTGCCGGACTGTTGTGCCTCGGCATTTTGAATGCAGTCATTGCTGCAGATACCTTACCGCAACTGCCGGGTACCCCGCTGAAACCGGTTTGGAAAGCCCATGCCGTCGCCGCCGTTCAGGACGGAGTTTACCGTCTGGCCGCCATCCCCACAAAAGCAGGAGTCAATTACGCCGGATTCCGGGTCAGCATGACCGGCTCCATAAAAGAACAGGCCATTGCCTTTACTGTAAAAACCGCCGAACCCGGCGCGCCGACCGCTTTGTATGTGCGTATTTATGACAAAAAGAATAAATGTATCGGCTCCTGGTGGAGCTGGAACGCAAACCTTTCGCCGCAAGCCACAGAATTTACACTGATCCCCGGGGAAAACGCCGGGCGGCTTCCCTGGCAGGAGGCGGATGTAAAATCGCAGGATACGGAAGTTGCCCGGATCGATTTTATTTTCGGTCAGCGCAACACGGTGGGGAAGCTCTTTCAGGTGGAAGTGACCAATCTCCGGTTTATCAGGGCCGCAGAAATCAAAAAAGCGGATGTCCCGGAAAAAGCAAAAAAAATCGACATTACCGCCCTGTCCGACAAAGGTTTTGAAGATCTGGGGATCCCTGCCCTGTCAGCGGAACTCCGGGGGTCCATCGCTTACATGGAAAAAGGCAGGCATTATCTTCTGACCCGTCCCCAGGATCATGGAAAAACCGGATATCTTCTCCTGACGGATCTGGATTCCGGCAAAACCGAACAGTATTTCAACCCGCCGGAGATCCATCAGCGGGACAATTTCGGCTCCATTCTCACCAGCCGGGGCCTCTTCCTTTATGACCACGGCGGCAAGATCATCGCCTTTGATACCAAGAGCCGCAAGACCACATATCTCGGTCAGCCGGACAAATCTACAAGTCATTACATGGTTTGTACCGAAGCCCCGGATGGTACGGTGTATTTCGGCGGCACCTATACCGCTGTACTGGTATCCTGGAACCCGGATACCGGCAAGTTCCGCAATTACGGCAGAATGGATCCCAAAGAAAAGTATGTCAGCACACTGGCCACGGATAAAAACGGCTATGTCTATTGCGGGATCTCCTACGCCCGTGCCAATCTGGTGGCGCTGGATCCAAAGACCGGCAAGATCACCCAAATCATTCCGGAAAACATGCGGGGTGTCGGAAAAGGCGAAGTCCGTTCCGGTGCAGATGGATATGCGTATGTAAAATACGGAAAATTTTCTGCCAAAATGCTGAATGGCAAAATCGTGGAAGAAAATACGGGGCTCCCGGCCGCAAAGGATTTGCGCCCCATCAAAGCCGCTGCTTACGGCGGGAAGTTATGGCGATTCCCGGATGGAGCAAGGGTATTGAATTTAAGTCTGGACGATAAAACCATTACTTATGAAGATCCGCGGGGAAAACAGAAAGTGATCGATATGCCTTATCGGTCCAACGGACTGCATTTCACCAGCATGGGAGGCGGCAATGGCAGGATTTTCGGCTCCACCAGTCACCCCATGCACTTTGTAGAATATAATGTCAGGGAGAACAAACTTACAGATCATGGCGCACACCCCGCCGTCGGCGGCGGGAATTTCTGCAATATCACGGCAGGTCAGGACGGCAAAGTTTATATGTGCCAGTATCCTGCAGGAAAGCTGTGGCAGTTTGATCCGGAAAAACCCTTTCTGGCGCAGTTGCGCGGCATCATTCTTCCCCCCGGCGCACTGGACCCTGCCGATCTCAGCAAAATCGGCAAAGTAAAAAACGGAAAACTCTCTCTGCTCAGCGGCAATAAGATCCTGCTTTGTCTGGGCTGGAAAGACGGTGCAGAATTTACCTTTCCTTTGAAAGTGGAAAAGGCGGGGACTTATTACCTGAATGTACAGGCGTACGAACACAGCATTTACGGATCGGCAACTTTTGCGTTTCAGGGCAAAAAGAAAAAGATGAACCTGCAAAATGTCCATGACAGATCCACGGGCTTTCATCTGGGGCCCTTCAAACTTGCACCGGGAACCTATCCGCTATCCATCGTCAGCAGGTCCAACGGAAAATCCTCCAAGCCCATGTTCGGCTTGAACGGTCTTCTGCTCTCGCAGGACAAGCCCCTTTCCATGCAGAAAACCGGCAAAAATGACGCCAATCCCAAAACACTCGGTCAATGGAAACTGGATGTAACACGCCCCCGGGCGGTGCAAATGCACCCGGATGGAAAACATGTAGTCATTTCCGGCTACCCGGATTACGGCTATTGCGGAGGCGGCTTCGGCATCCACAACCTTGCCACCGGCAAAAACACGCTGATCAAAGACTGGCTGAACGGACACAGCTGCATTACTTTCCGCTTTGCGGATAATGGTGACATTGTTGGCGGCACCGACATTGCCGCCCCCGGCGGCGGACATCAGGTGGCAAAGGCCCCCGCCATCTTCCGGCTGGATTGGAAAACCGGAAAAGTTACTGCTTTTACAGAATTCCCCGGTTACTCGCTTGTTGCCGATGTGGAATTGTGGAAAAATAAACTTTATGCGGTGCTGCCCAACGGCGATCTTGCCGTTGCAGATCCGGGGACTATGAAGATCGAGAAAAAAATCCCCAACGGGAGTTTGGGATACGGCCGCCGCAATACGCTTCTGAAAACATCGGATGACCGGCTCTTTTTCCTGCAAACCAATGCAATATCGGAGATCCATCCGGTCACCGGGGAAAAAATCCCCCTCGCCCGGATGAAATATCCTCTTTCTTCTGCCGGCGCAGTGGATTCAGGACACATCTATTACTCGTCCGGAACCCATGTGATCCGCTGGCAAATCCCGGCACCGTTAAAGTAAATGAATATCCAGGAGATTTTGGCGAACCTCCTGTTTCTTTTGACATAAACAATATCTTATAAAACGAAAGGATTTTTTCATGAAAAAACAGCTTTGGGCGGGGATTCTTGCCGGATGCCTCGTTTTCTCCGCATCAGCGGCAGAAGATTTCTCCGGGAAACTCCCGCAGCTTGCGGGGCAGAAAATCAAAACCACATGGAACGCCCCGGCCGCAGCCGCCGTGCAGAATGGCACCTACACCCTTGCGGCAGTTCTTCCCAAAGAGATGGTACATTACGCCGGATTCCGGATCAATATGACCGGTGACCTTTCTAAAGAAGCATTGCGCTTTGATATTTCCAGCAGTACGCCGGAAAAAAGCCGGGCTCTCTACATCCGCTGTTTTGATGCTCAAAACAAGTGTGTTGCCTCCTGGAAAACATGGAGTTCCCCTGCCACCACCAAAACTGCAACAGTCATTTTGGCAGCAGAACGCAACAGTCACGGTCTGGTTTGGGAACCGGAAATGGTCAAGTCTGCAAGTAAAACGTTTACCAAAATTGAATTCATTATCGGTCACAAGGGTAAAGCCGGGACTGTTTACGATGCAAAATTCAGCAAGATCGGCATGTGCGCGATCCCCAAAACGGCAACCATGACTAAAACCGCAGTTCCTGCCAAACTTTCCAGCGAAGGCTTTGAAATTCTCGGCATCCCGGCCAAATCGGCAGAAATCCGGAGTTCTATCGGCTACATCGATAATGGCCGTCATTACCTCCTGACCCGTCCCCAGGATCACGGCAAGACCGGCTATCTCCTGCTGACGGATCTTGATTCCGGCAAAACCGAACAGTATTTCAACCCCAAAGAAGTCCGGCAGGGGGACAGTTTCGGCTCCATTCTCACCAGCAAAGGGCTTTTTATCTACGACCAGCAGGGGGCAAATGTGGTGGTGTTTGATACAAAAACACAGAAATACCGCAATCTTGGCCGCCCGGAACCGCGTGCACAGCATTTTATGGTTTATACCGAAGCCCCGGACGGCACGGTGTATCTGGGGGGCTATCCCCGGGCAACGATCACCTCATGGAACCCCGAAACCGGAGAGTTCCGCAACTATGGCCGCATGGATCCCAAAGAAAGCTATCTCAACCAGATCGCAACGGACAAAAACGGCTATGTCTATTGCGGTATCGGTTCTGCCCGTGCCAATCTTGTCGCTCTTGACCCCAAAACCGGAAAAGTAACGCAGATCATCCCGGAAAATTTGCGCAAGCTGGGCTGGGGCAACGCCATTTCCGGTGAAGACGGCTATGCGTACCTTGTCTTTGGCGGCTTTTCTGCCAAAATGCTGGATGGAAAAATCGTGGAAACCAATGTTACTCCGGCCGCTCCCCGCAAGATCCTCGCCGCCAAATACGGCGGGAGATTGTGGAAATTTGATGACGGCACAAGAGTTCTCAATGTGGATTTGTATAAAAATATCGTTACTTATCAGGGCTTGAACGGCAAACGCCGTGATATTCCTTTTGACTATGTGTCCGGCGGGCTGCATTACACCAGTATGGGCGGCGATGGTAAAGGCAAGGTTTTCGGCTCCACCAGCCACCCCATGCACTTTGCGGAATATGATGCCAACTCCGGCAAAATCACCGACCACGGCCCCCATGCCATCGTTTCCGGCGGGAACTTCTGCAACATTACATACGCCAAAGACGGCACCGTTTATATGTGTGAATACGCAGGCGGCCGCTTGTGGAAGTATGATACAACAAAAGCCTTTGACGGCGGCAAAACTGATACGCTGCCGAAAATCCCCGGCATGATGAATGTTTCGGAGCTCCACCAGATCGGCAAGGCACAGAAGGGGCATTTCACACTCGTTTCCCACCGTATCCTGCTTTGCTACGGTGATCAGGAAAACGCCACATTCACCTTCCCGCTTCAAGTTACTAAAACAGGAGAAACCCATGTAAACATCCTTGCTTATGAACACGGCATTTACGGAACTGCAACGTTTGAGTTTCAGGGGAAATCCCGCAAAGTTAATCTGCAGAATATTGTCAACCGCAACAAAATGGTCAATATGCCTCCGGTATTTTTAAAGCCGGGAACCTATCCATTGAAAGTCACCGTCCGCAGTCACGGCGGGGACTCCCGCCCCATGGTGGGGCTCCTCGGGATCGCTGTTACAGACAGCAGACTCGTCCTGCCGAAAAAACAGAAAATCGAAACCAATCCGAAGATCCTCGGGGCATGGCCCCAGCAGGTCACGCGCCCCCGTGCGGTGCAAGTGCATCCGGATGGCAAACATGTAGTGATCGCCGGATATGCCGGATACGGTCTTTGCGGAGGGAGTTTCGGGATCCACAACCTTGCCACCGGCAAGAACAGTGTTCTCTCGGACTGGCTGGAAGGACACAGCTGTATCACTTTCCGGTTTGACAACAACGGTGATATCGTTGGCGGAACAGACATTTCCGCTCCCGGCGGCGGCCACACCGTGGCGACCAGGCCCGCCATTTTCCGAATCGACTGGAAAACAAAAAAAGTTGCGGCTTACACGGAAATCGAAAATGTCCGCTATGTCGCCGCCGTGGAATTGTGGAACGGCAAACTCTATGCGGCACTGGCTGACAGCCGGGTGATCGTGGCAGATCCCCAAACGATGAAGGTGGAACGGGTCTTTGCCGCAAACGGATTGGGAACACCGGTCCGCAATGCACTGATGAAGTCGGCAGACAACCGGCTTTTCTTCCTGCAGACAAACGGCATTTCGGAATTCCATCCCAAATCCGGAGATATGGTTCCCCGCTGCAGACCGCTGCAGGGGATCGGCACTGCGGGCACGATCAATAACGGCTATATTTATTTCGCCTGCAATGTTCACTTTGCCCGCTGGAAAATTCCGGCGCCGTTAAAGTAAATCGTTTTTTCGCAAGTCCGGCAGAAATGCCGGACTTTTTTTTGCAAAAAAATAAAATAATGCTATCTTAAGAGATGATTTCAAAAGTCATTCAAAAAATGGTAAAGATGTCATTCGCGAAGAAAAGCAAAGGATAATTTGAGGTTGCTGCCCGTAAGACAACAGCCGGAAACGCGCCCTTTGCAGATCAAAAAAGGGGACTCTTCAGCCATTTTGAGGAGTTTTGAAAATACCGCTCTAACTTATCATTTTTAATTCAATATTATTAGGAAAAGGAGTTGATGATGAAAAAAATATTGCTGGCATATCTGCTTGCCGGATATGCAGTTTTCTCCGCATCTGCCGCAGAAAATCATGCGGCAAAACTTCCTGTACTTGCCGGGGAAAAAGTTCAGACCACATGGAGCGGCCCGTCTGTCGCCACGGTAAAGAATGGGGTCTATACCCTTTATGCCGTTCTGCCGGACAACATGATCCATTATGCCGGATTCAAATTCAAAATGCAGGGCGATTTGGCAAAACAGGCGTTGCAGTTTACCGTTTCCAGCACTGCACCGGGCAAGACCCGGGCTCTCTATGTCCGGTGTTATGACAAGCAGAATAAGTGTATCGCCTCCTGGTCAACATGGAATTCGCCTGTAACATCCGCCCCGCAAACGCTGACAGTTGCGCCCGGAATCGGATACAAAAGTCTGGAGTGGGAACCGGGTGTGGTGAATGCTGACGGCACGGCCTTTGAAACGATCGAATTCATTTTCGGACACAAGGGAAAAGCCGGAGCGGTTTATGATGCCAAAATTGAAAAAATTGGATTTTGCGCCATCCCCAAAGAGGATAAGTCTTTTTCCAGACCCAAAATCACGGCAAATATATCCAGAGAAAAAATTGAACTTCTCGGCATTGCGGCTAAATCTTCTGAACTGCGCGGCTCCATTGCATTTATGGAAAACGGCCGCCGTTACCTCCTTACCCGTCCGCAGGATCACGGTCAAACAGGGTACATTCTGCTGACTGATTTGGAAAGCGGCAAGACGGAACAGTTCTTCAACCCTCCGGAAGTCCGTCAAGGCGACAGTTTTGGCGCGATCCTGACCGGTAAAGGTTATTATCTATATGATCAACAGGGAGGCAATGTAGTCCTTTTTGACCTCAAGACCCGGAAATTCCGCAATCTGGGGCGCCCGGAATCCAGGGCGATGCATTTCATGGTTTATACCGAAGCCCCGGATGGCACTGTATATCTGGGGGGCTATCCGCAAGCCACCCTCACTGCGTGGAATCCGGAAACCGGAAAATTCCGCAACTACGGACGCATGGATCCCAAAGAAAGTTATCTGAACAAAATCGCTACGGATAAGAACGGCTATGTTTATTGCGGCATCGGTTCTGCCCGTGCCAATCTGGTTGCCCTCGATCCCAAAACCGGCAAAGTAACACAAATCATTCCGGAAAACATGCGCAGCATCGGCTGGGGGGAAGCCATTACCGGGAGTGACGGCTATGCCTATCTTATCTTCGGTAAATTCCGGGCCAAAATGCTGGACGGAAAAATCGTGGCAACGGATGTTGCGCTCCCCGCTCCGAAAAAAATCCTTGCCACCAAATACGGCGAAAAAATGTGGCAATTTGAAAACGGCACCCGGGTCACCGGTGTGGATCTGTATAAAAAAGTGATCACCTATCAGGGGCTTGATGGTAAAAAGAAAGAAATTCCCTTTGATTATCAGTCTGGCGGGCTTTCCTATACCAGCATTGGTGCTGACGGCAAAGGCAGGATCTACGGCTCCACCAATCACCCCATGCACTTTGTGGAATATAATGCCAATGCCGGAAAAATGACAGATCACGGCCCGCACACCGTTGTTAGCGGCGGTAATTTCTGCAATATGACTTATGCAAAAGACGGCACTGTTTATCTGTGTGAATACGCGGGCGGCCGCTTGTGGAAATTCAACCCGGGAAAGCCCTTTGACGGCGGAAATAATGTCGCCCCGCCCCTGCCCGCCTCCATCGGCGCCCCGGAAATGCAGCAGATCGGCAAAGCGGAAAAGGGCCATTTCACCCTCATCGGGAACTCTATTCTTCTTTGTTTCGGGGATCAGGATGGAGCGACCTTTACATTCCCGGTCAACATCAAAAAATCCGGCAAATATTTTGTAAATATGCTTGCCTTTGAACATGCTGTATATGGCACAGCCACCTTTGATTTTCAGGGGCAAAAACAAACAGTCAATCTGCAGAAAACACTGGACCGTTCCAGGTTGATCACGCTTGGCCCTGTTGACTTGACGCCCGGCTCATATCCTCTGGCAATCACGGTCAAAAGCCATGGCGGAAGCTCCAAACCCATGGCAGGGATCCTTGCCATGTCCGTAACCGATAAACCTGCCAAACTGGCAGCACACACAGAAGAAACCAACCCCAAGGTTCTTGGGGTATGGAACCTGCAAGTGACCCGCCCCCGGGCTGTGCAGATCCATCCGGATGGCAAACATGTGGTCATTGCCGGATATGCCGGATACGGCTTGTGTGGAGGCAGTTTCGGGATCCATAACCTTGCCACCGGAAAAAACAGTGTTCTTTCGGACTGGCTGGAAGGTCACAGTTGTATTACATTCCGCTTTACGGAAAAAGGTGATATTGTGGGAGGCAGTGACATTTCCGCACCGGGGGGCGGCTATGTCAAAGCAGTGCATCCCGCCATCTTCCGCATTGACTGGAAAACGAAAAAAGTCGTTGCATCCAAAGAACTTCCAGACATCTCCTATGTTGCGGCGGTGGAATTGTGGAATGGCAAACTTTATGCGGCGTTAAGCAATGGACAAGTTGTGGTGGCAGATCCGGAAACCATGAACATTGAACGGACTTTTGCCTCCAACGGGAAAGGCACTCCCGTGCGGAACGCCTTGATGAAAACCCCGGACAACCGGCTTTTCCTCCTGCAATATGGCGGCATATCGGAATTCCATCCCCAATCCGGCGACCTGTATTTGCGGTGCGTTCCCCAAGCCGCTATTTCGACAGGCGGCGCCGTTTATAACGGCTATCTGTACTTTGCATGCAAAGTCCAATATGCCCGCTGGAAAATTCCGGCACCGCTGAAATAAGCGGCACAACAAAATCCCGGCGCTGAACGCTTCCGGGATTTTGTTTTACTTGCGCATCGACCATGGCAGACGGGCTAGCGAGCCATTATAATACTGCCCCTCCCCCGTGACTTCTTTCCCGATCCACGGGGGGAGTTCAAATACTTCATCTTCACGGATAAGTTCTATTTCCGCCAGTTCCAAGCCCGCATTGACACCTTCAAAAATGTCTATTTCCCAGATTTTACCGCCGAACGGCACAATGTGCCGGGTCTTGCAGACTTCATATCCGGCACATAATGTATCCAGCATTTCAACAGCATCTTCTGCCGGGATCGCATACTCATATTCTGCCCGTGAACAACCTCTGGTTACACTTTTGATCGTGATAAACCCTTCGCTTCCGGCAAGCCGCACCCGGACTGTCGGCCGTTGAGAAAGATAATTCTGCCGCATTTTGATAGAACGGACAACATGTTTTTTCCAGGAATCATCCGCCAGCAAAAACTTGCGTTCGATCTCGGATGCCATTTTATTTTTCTCCTGCGGGAATTACTGTTTTTCCGGCCGGGATGGCATATTTTTCCCCGGAAAGGATCAGGGTAAACGGTTTTGCCGCCCGGACAGTCACCTGACTGTTTTCAGACAGCAGGTCCACCCGGTTCCCGCCGAAGGAAAGGTTGCAAATACCCAGTTTCCCGACATGTTCCGGCAAATTCCATGCCACTTCATTTTTGAACGCATCCACCGAATAGATCCCGATCACATCCTCTATCAAAAGTGCAATGGGCCCCAATGCCGACCAACCGCAGAAGTCCGGACGGACAATGCGGTTGTTTTCATCGCAGGACCGTGCCGGTTCCGGCTTATTGGGGTTATAACACTCCCAGATCGTATGGGGTGAATATTGCTCAAATGTCTTGGACATGTGACCGATGATCCGGAGTGCAAGCTCCCGGGCAAGGTCATGCATGCCATATCTGCCAATGGCTTTCAGTGCCATGTATGCCGTGGGAAGCCACATGGATCCCCGCCAGTACATGCCGTTTTCACCGTTGAAATCCGGGTCATTCCGGGAAAGCGATACGGCGGGAACTGCCCCTCCGAGAGTTTCCGGATCCAGCAGATACTGCGCCTGTTTTTCCGCCTGTTCCGGCGAAGCGATCCCCGCCAGCAGGGGCCAGAAGGAAGCAATGGTCAAAACCTCATGCCTTTCCCCATTGGTCATAGAATCAAAGTAACTGCCTTTTTCTTCATTCCAGTAATGGGCATTGACCGTATCCTTCAATGCTTCAAAGGTTTTCTGCCAATGGAGAGCCATCTCTTTTTCGCCGATGATCTCTGCCATTTCAGAAATCAGACGGGCACTCAATGCCTGCTGGCAAATGGCATCCAGCCACAACATATCCGGATTGTTCGGCCGGGGCATGAAAGCGTGTTCCCCCACCCTGCCGCGGGGAGTATTGTCCATGCCGGAACTGCCGCCTTCCCAGTGGTAACCGTGACCATCTTTGCGCCACCAGACAGGGGCAAAAACACATTCTGGGGGCGTGGTATCCTGCACCGTTTCCAGCCATTCAAAATGTTTCTGCAAATACTGTTTTTCCAGAAGCAGCGTCCGCAAATGCTCCCTGCTGCCGTGGAACATGGCATTGGCATGTTCCGACCAGGCAAAAAGCGGCGGATTGGAACCGTGACAAATCTTCATCCGTACCCGATCCCCCACGGAATACCCGGTCCAATCCAAATCGTTTTCCACCGTAAGATACGGCAGTTTTTCTGTTCCATGCAGAGGTTCATAGAAATTTTTCAAAGACTGATATCCGGGAAACTCCGGTTGGGCATATTTGCAGAAAAGCGCCATAAAACAGGTATCCCAAACCCAGATGAATTCTTTGCAGAATGCCTCGTCCATATACGGGGTCTGCGGCATCCCCGGAAGATCCACCACATGTTTATGGGCACATTCCCACGCAAAATCATACAACTTCAAAAATTCCGGATGCTCATCATACACCACTTGCGGAAGTGCGGCATGCCAAGTCATCGTTCACCTCACTTTTTCAATAAACCAAGAGTGTACTGCACAGGGGACGGCTTTTCTTTGTCGGGCGGCATGGCATCCAGATCTTCCATGGCACGGAATAGTGTTTCGGCAGCAGTTACATAATCCACTTCGCCCAATTCGGAAATAAGCCGGATGGCACGGTCGATCAGTTTTTTGTTGGACACTGCCACATAACTCATCCAGTTCCCCGCTACCCGCCCGAAAAGAACCATGGTTCCGGTGGAAATGGTGTTGAACATCAGCTTCACCGCCAGATGTTCAAAGACATGCATCCGGGTTGCTTCCGGAGTAAAGGGGACGGAAAGACGGTATGTATGGGCAAACGCCGCAGCTTCTTTATTGTAAGCCCCGCTCAACTCCCCACGGGGAGCGGAGAAACTGAACAGCACTGCGGCATCTTTCCCCGTGGCATAACGGCTGGGCAGAGGTTCATTGCCCACAGGGATCTGCATCATATCCGCCAGAGAAACTTTCGGGGGATTGGCCGTTACAGGAGAATCCGCCCCCACCATCCGGCTGTAATCCTCCACGGTCCACTCCAGACAACGGGGCAGACGGTTGCCGAATGCCCGCTTCATGGCATCCGTTGTACAATAAAGCGGGTTCCGGGCAAAGGCCCATGGTTCAGGGAGAATATTGTCCGTTATTTTTTTGAATCCGGGCAGCATAAAGGTTGGGGAGCGTTCTGTGGTGTCCGTAAAGATATCCAGCAAATAATCATCCACAAAATAGGTCACCCGACCGCCCTGCTTGTAAATGCCGCACTCAAACTGCATATAATCAGCAAGGATTCCAACATTGCGCTCACTTTCCACCTGATCCAACAGAGATTCAAAGCAACCAGCGTAATCCACCGTTCCGGGTTCTCCGGAAAGATTCCGCAAAACAGCATCCAGTGCCGCAGATGCGATCAACTGTTCCGACGTCGTTGCCTGCATCCGTGTGGATCCTGCAAGAGCCATGGGCCCGCAGGAAAGGTCAAGCACGGTCACCATGGGGTTGGTGATCGCCTCCCGGGAACGGGCAAGATGTTCCTTCAAAATCTCCGCAGGGTTGTTGAAAAGAAGAAAAGCGCGGCATCCGCGGCGGGTGGCTTCTGCAACAGTCCCCAGAACGGAACTTGTTTCGCCGCCCTCTGTAATGGCGACCAGCAAATCCGCAGGCCCCATATTCCGGTCCGCCACCTGCCGTGCCCCGAATACCGCAAAATCCTCAAAAGATTCCACAGATTTGATCAGAGCGTAATCGCCGCCGGTCATAATGCTTTCCACATGGGAGGCATATTTCTCCCCTGCATAAGACCGCCACATGGCCTCCAGCAAAATGGAAAGCCGCCCGGTGGCTCCGCATCCGGAAAAAATGATCCGGCCGCCATTGCTGATAACACGGGTCCCGGTTGCAACAAAATCAGCAAAGGCCTCTGATGCCAAAACCTTCTTTGCCATCTCCAGCACATTACGGTCCACCCGCTGAAGCATCCGGACACCGTCTTCCGGAGAACCGGCAAACACTTTATCCATCCCCCGGGTCAGCGGATTGGATTGTTCCGTAGGCAGAAACCCCAGATGAAACGGTTTCTCATTTTCCACAAAATCGCGGGCTTTTTCCAAATATGTCATTTTCCTATACTCCGATTCATTTGTGATCATTTCAAAAGTCATCAAAATAAAGAAATTGTCTGACCTTTGAAATTACCACATGCTATATAATGAAAAGACGCACACTTGTTTAAAGCAAGTGTACGCCCTTCATCTTCAAACTATAACAGCTTATTCAAACAAAGCCTTAACATTGCCCAAGCTGACTTCCGCCCCTTCGAGGCAGGGTTCTTTGCCTTCGTATTCCACAGAAATGAAGCCCTTGTACTTCACTTCCTTGAGGAAGGCAACGATCTCACGCAAGTTTACATCGCCGCAACCGGTCATGGCTCCGCGCAAATAACGACCGTGAAGTGACTTGAAATGCATTGCGGGAGTAGGCACCCAGTCACGGATATGGAAATCCTTGAAGTGGATGATACCGGAAGCGATGTCGATATTGTTCATCAAACCGGTCATGGGCTGTTCATCGGCACAGAGGAAGTTCCCCACGTCAATAGTGTGCTTGTAGTTGGGGCGGTTCACGCCCAACACCAGACGGCGGACGCGTTCACTGCCCTGAAAATGGAAACCGTGATTTTCCACACTGGTGGTGATGCCGAACCCGGCAGCATAATCAGCAATTTCCTGACATGCCTTGATGACTTTCGGCAGGTCTTTTTCAAACTGTTCCAGCGAGCATTTGTCCTGCGCCCGGTAGCAAACGTCGTGACGCATCAGCTTCACGCCAAGAGCGGCGGCAATATCCACCTGACCTTTGACCCGTTCGATTTCTTTGCGGTATTCAGTCTTGGTGGTATCGTGGGCATCTTCACCTGCGGTGATAAAGTTGGCACCGATGGTGTAGCTGGAAAGAGCGATCTTGCACTTCTTTGCCTTTGCCTTGATCGCTTTTACAACTTTGGGATCGTCCACATCAATATAGTTGCCGGGAACAACTTCGGCGTGCTCCCCGCCGTGATCGGCGATCCATTCAATAGCACTCAATACATCCAGTTCCCCGGCACGGATGGCACGGGACAAACTGTAAATACTCATACCGACTTTCATCGTACTGCTCATTTTTTATCTCCTGAAAAGTAGGTTATTTTTTCTTGGCTGCAGTTTTCTTTGCCGGAGCCTTCTTTGCCGGAGCAGCAGCTTTTTTGGCAACGGCCTTCTTTACCGGAGCGGCTGCTTTTTTGGCAACGGTCTTCTTTGCCGGAGCGGCTGCTTTTTTGGCAACGGTCTTCTTTGCCGGAGCAGCTTTCTTCACAGCGGCTTTTTTCGGAGCGGCTTTTTTCGGAGCGGCCTTCTTTTCCACCCGGTTGCGGGGAACTTCACCCTTGCCGGAAGCATTGGAGTCACGGATCGCAGTTACCAGTGCGATTGCCTGACGGCCCGCCATCCAGTTCTGATTGCCGCCATTGAGGATGGAATCCACAAAGACTTCCTGGGAATTCGGGTGGGCCGGGAAGGATTCCGCTGAATAAAGTTTGGTCGCCGTCGTGGAACCGGCAGGAATAAAGGCAAAGCCGCCGTCAATGGATTTAAGGGAGCCTTTGGTACCATAAATTTCAATGGACCACCAGCTGGTGGGATAGGTCCAGCTCAATTCCAGGAACCCGGTGGCACCGTTTTCAAAATCCAGCAGAGCATTCACATTGTCTTCCACCTTGTGCTCACGGGTACGGGTGATGCCCAGCACTCGCTTGGCAGGAGAATTCAACATCCACTGCATCAAATCTGCCATGTGAACAGCAATATCCCCCACAAGACTGCCCTCAAATTTGGGATCAACAAACCAGTCCGCCCCCGGAGACCAGCCCTTGTTCGGGGCCTGCATTCCGGCACGCTGGCTGCGGAAAGTCAGCACATCCCCCAGCAACCCATCCTGAATAAGCTGACGGAGTCCGACATAAAGCGGAATATAACGGAAAGACTGATTGACCTGCAGGATCAAACCATTCTTTTCAGCCAGATCGATCATTTCATCCGCCTGTTCCGGGGTGTAAGACATGGGTTTTTCCACCAGAACATGTTTGCCGGCCTTGAGGGCGCGGATGGTCTGCGGATAATGGCAGCTGTTGGGCGTGGCGATGATCACGGCATCCACGGCATCAAACAATTCCTGTTCACTCTTGCAGAACTTCGGCTTCATACCGAATTTCTTTGCAAGTTCCTTTGCCTTTTCCGGCACAATGTCATACATGGCTGTAATGGAGGCATTTGCCTTGACTTTTTCCATTCCGGGCACATGATTCCGGGTGGCGATCGCACCGCAACCGATCAAACCAAACTTCAGCTTAGCCATAAAATTTCTCCTCTTGTTTGTTGAATTTTCAGGCTGTTGCCGCTACAATACATCTCCAAAATAAAAATGCAACCCCGGCAAAACATAATTTTATCTTTTTTTCGTGCATAAATGCTTGCAATCTGCCTGAAAAAAAGTATATTGCAACAAATGTCTTTGAAAAACAGGAGGTTTTTATGTTGACGAACAGTCTGTATGGGACGATGCTGCAGGACTATTACACCTCTGCGGCGGCAGAAATCATGGAAAAACGCCGGGCGGAACTTGCCGCCATCGACACGCCGGAAGCGGCACGGGCATATGTGGAAAAAGTTCGTGAAAAATACCGCAGTTCCTTCGGCCCCTTCCCGAAAAAAACAGCCTTGAAACCGGTCATTGCTGCCCAAACTGTCAAAGACGGGATCAAAATCGACCGCTTGCATTTTGAAAGCCGCCCCGGCTACAAAGTTTCCGCCCTGTTCTACCGGCCTGAAAAATTCACAGGCAAACTGCCGGGTGTCCTCGGCGTCCTCGGTCATGCCGAAGATGGATTTCTCTCCGGGGCCTATCAATCCTATGCGCTGGGGCTGGCAAAGAAAAAGTTTGCGGTCCTGATGATCGAACCTGCCGGACAGGGCGAACGCAAACAGTTGTGGAACACCCCCGGGATCAAACAGGGCGATCTCCACTGCTGTGCCGAACACAATCTTTTCAATAAACAGCTCCTGATGATGGGGGATGCCTTCTGCAACTGGCGGCTCTGGGACGGCATCCGGGGATTGGATTATCTGCTGACCCGCCCGGAAGTGGATACCACCCGTGTGGGCGTAACAGGCAATTCCGGAGGCGGCACCATGACCGCTTATCTCTGGGCGTATGATGACCGCTTTACCATGGGGGCCTCCAGCTGCTACATCACCAGTTTCGAGCGCAATCTGGATAATGAACTGCCCGTGGATGCCGAACAGATCATCCCCGGTCTGGCGGCAAAGCAGTTTGAAATGGCGGATATGCTGATCGCCCGGGCTCCGCACCCCTTTATCATGATGGGTCAGAGCAATGACTTCTTCGATATTCGCGGCACGGCGGCCACCTATGCAGAAGTTTCCAGAATCTACCGGCTTCTGGGCGCGGAAGAAAATGTCCGCATGTTTATCGGAGGCGGGAACCACGGTTATTCGCAGGAAAACCGGGAAGCCATGTACGGCTTCTTTACGGAACACGCCTGCAAGCGAAAATCTGCAAAAGAACCGGCTCTTGTCATTCCTGCGCCGGAAGAACTGCAAGTTTCCCCCAACCGGCGGGTGATCGATCTTCCGGGAGCAGTTTCTCTCCCGCAAATCATCAACAAAATGACGGAAAAGGTTCAAAAATCCTCCGGCAGAGGAAAAGCCTCCGCACTGCGGAAATATCTGGCAGAAGCTCAGCAGATCGCAGTCCCGGAAGATGTCCCGGATTATCAGGTTTTGCGGGCCCACTTTAAAGATGACGGCACTACGGTTTCCCGTTTCGGCATCCGTACAGAACCCGGGATCCGGGGATTTCTCCATCTTTATGAAGGGACGCCCCGCGGGAAAGGCGATATTGATGAAGAAACAGGGAAATTTTATTTTCAGATCCCGGCATTTGATACCATGACCCTCTATGTGGCTCACTCCAGTGCAGAAGATGAACTGGTTTCCGGCATGGCTGTCGGCGAAGGCAAAATCGCCGCACTGGATGTGCGTGGTGTGGGGAAATCCCGGCCGACTACAACGGATGTTATGCCCTTTGATGTCCTTGCTTCTTACAATGCAGAATATTTCTACGATGCCTGCGGACTTCTCTTCCATAAACCGCTCCCCGGCGGCCGTGCCAATGATGTACTGGCGGCGGCAAAACTCCTGAAGGCACGAGGCGTAAAAAAACTTTATCTGACAGGCAGGGGGATCGGTGCAATTTCCGCATTGCTGGCAAGTGCGGCAGAACCCGCTTTGTTTGCCGGGGTGAAACTCTACAACATGCCCCTCTCTTACACCGCCATGTGCAAGCGGGGCATTACCAAATGGCCGCAATCCACCATGCCCCGCAATCTTCTGAAATTCGGCGATATTGCGGATCTGGCCAAAATGGCAAAAGCGGACATTCTGGAACCGTGGGATGACAACCTGCAGCCCATGCCCGCAAAACAGGCAGAAAAAGACTGTCTGGAAAAATAAATCTGAACTTGTATAAACGCTCAAAAGTGCTATATTACCTCCGGGGGGAAAGATTATTTTTCAACGGAGAATTTTATGGGTCTTTATGAGCGTTCTTATATGCGCTCCGGCGGCGATGCCGGAGCAGGCAGCAAAGCAATGATCAAGAATCTGATCATCGCCAATATCGTCATTTTCTTTGCGGCAAAAATCGCCCCGGAACTGGGGGCGGCATTGATCCTTACCGGAGCAAGTATGCACCGGTTTGAACTCTACCGGATCGTTACTGCTGCATTTTTGCATTTTGATTTCTGGCACATCGTCCTGAATATGTGGGGACTTTATCTCTTTGGATCCGTGGTGGCACCCTATTTGCGGGGCAGACAGATTTTCTGGCTGTATCTGATGGGCGGGGTCATAGGGAATCTCCTCTTTGTGGCATTCAACCTGAACAGTTTCTTTGCCCTGCTGGGTGCCTCCGGCGCAGTATATGCAATCACCATTGCCGCCGCCATGCTGGAACCGGAACGGCGTTTTGTCATGATTTTCATGCCGTTCCGGCCGGTCAAAACAAGCACCATGGTGATCGTTTTTACGATCATTGAGGTTTTGAGTACGCTTGGCAATCATGACGGAGTGGCACATCTGGCACATCTGGGGGGCTTCATCGGCGGGTATCTTTATCTGAAACTGGCAAAAGTTCCCCTCGCCTGGGATCCTCTCCGGAAACTCCTTCCCAAACGCAACCCCGTAAGTTTTGACCGTGAAGGATACGGCAGAAATTACGATAAACAAAGTTACCGTACCGGCGGCAGCTCGTCCTTTTCCGGCGGTTTTGTCCCCCAGCAGGAAGTGGACCGTCTGCTGGATAAGATCTCGGCAACCGGGATCAATTCTCTTACGGAAGAAGAGCTTGCCACTCTGCGCAAAGTCCGTGAACACATGAATCATCCGGGGCGGTAAAATGACAGCACTTTCTGCATCTTTATTTGACTACATCCTGCCGGAAGACCTGATCGCCCAGCGGCCCGCAGACAAACGGGACGGCTCCCGGATGATGGCTTTTGAACGCATCTCCGGTAAAACGGAGATTCTCGCCTTCCCCCGGATCACAGATTTCCTCCAGCCGGGAGATGCCATGATCTTTAACGACACCCGTGTATTGCACGGGCGCATGTTTGCCCGCAAAAACGGGGATCCGGCAGGTGCGGCATTTGAACTTCTTCTGGTGGAAGAACTTTCTCCCCGACGGTGGAAAGTTCTCCTGAAACCGGGGAAACGGGCACTGCCCGGTGTCCGGGGCGCATTGCTTAAAGCCGATGGCAGTATCAATACCAGAGGGGACTTCTTTACTGTGATCGGCAGATATGAGCAGGAAGCGTTTGAAGTGGAATTTTCCGGTGATGTTACAGAAATGCAGACCCGCTACGGCCATGTGCCGCTTCCGCCCTACATTCAGCGTGGAGATGAAAATGCAGACAGCGAGCGTTATCAAACCATCTTTGCAGCCAAACCCGGTGCCGTGGCTGCCCCCACTGCGGGACTGCACTTTACGCCGGAGATTTTGCAGGAACTGGAAAACAAAGGTGTTCGCAATGCTGCAGTAACACTCCATGTAGGCCCCGGCACATTCAAGCCGGTCAGCGTGGAAGATGTTACACAGCATAAAATGCATTCCGAAGAATTTTTCCTGCCGGAAGCCACGGCAAACTTGATTGAAGAAACCCACCGGAATGGCCATAAAGTTCTGGCAGTAGGGACAACGACAGTACGGGTTCTGGAAAGCTGCGTTGGTGCGGATGGCAAACTCAATCCCGGTCACGGCAGAACGGAAATCTTTCTCTATCCGCCCTACCGCCCGCGGGTGACGGACATGCTTCTGACCAATTTCCATTTGCCCAAAAGTACGCTGCTGATGCTGGTATCCTGCTACGCAGAACGGGATACCGTTCTGGCGGCTTATCAAAAAGCCATTGAAAACCACATGCGTTTTTACAGTTATGGAGATTGCATGCTCTTTTATTAGGAGGCTTGTCATGAAATTCTGTACCAAAAAAGCGTGGATGACACTGGGGATTCTTTGGGGAGCCGTCTTGCTTCTCCCCGCATGGGAACTTGGTGAAAAAATCAATATCCAAACGCTGGACGGGTACTATTTTCCCAATGCCGAACTCATGAGTGTCAATGCAGGCGGCATCACCATCTGTTACAATAATTTTAAAAATGAACCGGTTGTACGGGGCATCACCTTTGACCGGCTTCCGGTGGAGCTGCGTGTCCGTTACGGCTATGATCCGGAAGAATTTGCGGCTTATCAGAAAGGGGTTGGCACATACGCCCCCCCGGCGCAACCCAAACCGGCTCCAACGGCCGCGCCGGAAGTATCTGTGCAAAAAAAAACAAGCAACGGCAATACAGAAAAAGAGGAAAGCCGCCCCAACTTGACAGTAGTTCCATGGGACTGGTATTATTACAGCCCGCCGACCTATATCATTTCCAACATCCCCGGGCGTCCGGGACACAGACCCCGGCCGCCGCATCGTCCCCGGCCGCCCCGGCCGCCGGCGATGCACAAACCGCAGAAACCGGTACTCCGGCCACCCATCATGCCTGCGCCATCCCGTCCATCCGGCAGACCGGCTTTCCCTGCCTTGCGCCCCGGACGGTGACCTTGAAAAAAAATCTCAATAAGGAGGATATATGAAATATACCGATTTTGCCATTGAAAGACTGGGAACCCCCACCATTGCATCCCCCGTAAAAAATCTGGACTTTGTCCGGGATGATGCCAATGTGGTTTTTTATAAGGACACCCGGGATATTATCCCGGCAAACGGTGAACCGATCCTGACCTTCGAGCAGGCAGGTCCCCGGGATACGATCTATCATGACCCATCCTGGAGCCGTGCGGCGATCCTGACCGCAGGCGGTCTTTGCCCCGGACTGAATGATGTTATCAAATTCATCACCCGTACGCTCCGCACACAGTACGGCGTGCCGGTGGTTTACGGCATCCCCTACGGGTACCGGGGATTGAATCCGGAATTCAAACATGAACCGAGGATCCTGACTGAAGCCGATGTGGATCACATCCATGAAGACGGAGGCTCCGTTCTGGGCTCCTCCCGGGGGCGTCAGCCGGAAAAGATCATGGTGGATACCCTTGCCCGCATGAATATCAACATGCTGTTCTGTATCGGCGGAGACGGTACCCTGCGGGGGGCTCATGCCATTGCCGAGGAAGTGCGCCGCCGCAATATGGCCATCAGCGTGATCGGCATTCCCAAAACCATTGATAACGATATCAGTTTTATTGATAAATCTTTCGGCTTTGAAACGGCGGTTTATACCTCTTCCCACTTTATCACCTCTGCCCACAATGAGGCGGAGGGTGCGTATAACGGGATCGGGCTGGTCAAAGTAATGGGCCGTGACAGCGGATTTATTGCCGCCTACGCCACGCTGGCAAACTCCCATGTTACCTACTGCCTTGTTCCGGAGAATCCCTTTAAGCTGGATGGACCGGACGGCTTGCTTCAGAATTTGGAAAACCGGTTGAAACAGCGGCATCACGCCGTGATCGTGGTGGCGGAAGGTGCGGGGCAGGAACTCTTCAAGGAACAGGAAAAATCAAAAGATGCCTCCGGGAACATTCTCCATAACGACATCGGACTTCTGCTTAAAGACCGGATCAACGCATATTTCAAGGAACGGAACATGGAAGTCAATCTGAAATATTTTGATCCCTCGTATGCCATCCGCAGTGTGCCTGCCATGGGAACGGATGCCGTGTTCTGTACCATGCTTGCCCAGAATGCCGTCCATGCCGCCATGTCAGGAAGAACGGATATGGTTGTGGGTCATTGGAACGACGCCTTTACCCATGTACCCATTGCCCTCGCCACCAGCAGCCGGAAAAAGATTGACATCAATGGCCTGCTCTGGAACAGTGTTGCCTCTACGGTATGGATGTGATTTATGCGGCAATCTTTAAAAAAAATCGCCGGGCTCATCGACCGGGTTATTGCCAATGATGCCTTTCCGGAAGGGATCAAGCCGGATTATTTGAAAAATGCCGTCCGGGATTATCCTATGCGGAAAGGCAAAAGACTGCGCCCTGCCCTGGTTTTCTGGTGCGGAACGCTTTTTGATGCCGGAGCAGAAGATCGCCTGACCTATCCCGCCGCAGCGGTGGAGATATTCCATAACTGGACACTTGTCCACGATGATATTATCGACAGGGACGATTTGCGCCGGGGGGAACCATCCTGCCATATCCGCCTTGCCGGGGATTTGAAAAAATTTGAATTACCGGAACAGGAATGTAAACACATGGCAAGCAGTTTTGCCATTCTTGCCGGGGATTTGCAACAGGCTTGGGCGGTGGATCTTTTGCGCCGCAGCACGACCCGCGGGGTCAGGCAGGATGTTGTTTCCGCCATGATCGCCAATATGCTGCATCTGGGGAGTCATGAACTGATTTCCGGGGAAGCATTGGATATGGAATTGAGTATGCGTCCCCTGGAATCCGTTTCCCCGGAAGAAGCAGATACCATGATCGACCTCAAAACAGGTGCATTGCTGCGACTTGCGGCGGAAACCGGAGCCATGGCGGCACTGCAAACAGACGATCCGGAAACACCGGAAGTCGTCCGCATCGGAAAATTTGCACTGCATTGCGGCAGAGCGTTCCAAATGCAGGATGATTTGCTGGGGATCTACGGCAACGAGCCGGAACTGGGGAAACCCATCGGCAACGATTTACGGGAAGCCAAGCGCACGCCGCTTTTACTGACCGCCCTGCAGCTTTTACCGCTTTCCGGCAAAAAAGAGCTGATTTCTCTGCTGCATCAGGATCAATACTCGCCGGAAATGCTCCGGCAGGCGCAGCAGTTGATTGCAGAAAGCGGCGCAAAAACTCTTATTGAAAAAAAGATCGCTGAGCTTGCCCGCTCCTGTGAAGAGGAATTGCAGATATTCCCGGATTGTCCTGCAAGAAAATATTTGCAGGAATTTGCCCAATATCTGACGACCCGGGCTTATTGAAGCACAAAAAAAGCACCTCTGCCCAATCTGGCGGAGGTGCTTTTTTTTCCGTTCCGGAAATCAGAAAAAGTCGTTACGCTGTTTGCGAACTTCCAATGTGGCAAGTTCCACCACATTCAGCAGAAATGCCTCCTGCTGATCCGCCGGAACTGCATCAAACAACCCAAGCAGACGGTTTTCATCTTCCGTCAGACTTTTCAATTCATAGGCCCGGACGTCCCCCGTAACAATTTTCTGCAACTTGGCAAAAACATCTTTCCGGTCACCGTCATCCAGCACATCAAAAGTATCCAGCAGGATCTTCTGGTCGCTGAGAAGATCCACAAGTTCGGCGTGACGCCGTGCCGTCGGCCCTACCCGCCGGGGAAGTTCCGGCTTATCCGGCTCATCCGTTCCAATAAGATACGGCTTCAGATACGGATAAATTTTATCCCATGTTTCTTCCCGGATACTGTTGCTCTGCCGGGTGGCAAACTTCCGCAGGGTATAGATCCCGATACCGGTACGGCGGGACATTTCATGCAAAGAAAGCGCATTCAGGCAATTATCAAAAGCCTTTACAATATCATCCGTGATCTTTTTCATCGGTACTCCTCAAAATAAAACACTACAAAAACCGGCCGCAGCCAGAACAGATACGCAAACCACAAGTACAACCCGGGCCCGGATCCTGTCCGGCTCCCGGCGATCCATCCGATTATTCCTGTATCCGGCAATTTGCCGGTAACTCTGCGTGTACCAATATCGTTTCAGGTTTTTACGCCCGATCCGCTGCCGTTCCCGCAGAAAATCAACATCTTTAGCAGTCATTACTGCATTCTTCCTTCACTTTATACATGTATAAAATATACTTGCAAATATCATTTTTTCAAGAAAAAATACAAAAAATCAAGCCCTGCCGGCAGCCCTTCCAGCAGAAACAGAAACACTTTCTCATTTTTGCGGAGCAAATGCCGGAAACGCTACTACAGAAGACTCCCATTTGGTAATATCGATATTCTGAACATTGAACCATCCCCCCTGATGCAAATTCTGCTTGAACGCCTCTTTATTTTTCATTTCTCTCAACAGATAAATTTGTTCAGATGTTTCCAGCACAGGAGCTTGCAAATGCAATGATGCCAGAATGGCAGTATTATACCACCAGATACGGCGGCTGACCACCGGATCAAATGACTGCCACAGATAATCCGCCTCCACTTCCGCCGTTGCCCTGTCCGGCTGTACAGACAATGATGGAGAAACCGCCTGAAGATAATCGGAACCGAGATCCTCCCGAACAGTCATTGATTCATCGTCCGCCAAAAAAGGAATAACGATCTTCCGGTCACCATCCACCCTTTTTTGAACAACAGTGGAGTGCCCCCAGAGGCGTATCTGGCGGGATGTGGATGAAGAGCCGAACACTTTTGTTTCCGCATTTTTTTCTGCATGATAGCGGGTCAAAATCAAGGATTTTATACTGGTGATCCCGATCCCGCCCAAAGTAAAAAATCCGGCCACAAGAAAAACAATGGCCACAAGAGCAATGGCAATCTCCATGGTTGCCTGCCCGCGTGCGCTTCTGTATCCTGTTCTTCTTTTCATCATAACCTCGTCGGTCCGGATTCAATTCCCAAGTTCATCCCGCCACCCGGCGGCACATACTGGTGACTGTTGCAGGCAATATCCTCGTTATTCTGGATCTTTCCGTTTTTCCGGCAGCAATACCAGTATCCGCTTTCGGCATTTCCGTAATAAATACGACTGATCCCATCATAATCCCGGAAATATCGCCGGGCAACCCCTTTTTCGTCCACATAAGTTTGCGGCAACTCTGTCGGTTCATTATCCGGAACAGCAGGTTCAAGAGTTGTTTCCCATGTTCCGCAAGAGGATTTATCCATTTTCTTCTTGATCCATGTTGCCTGATATTTACACACATCACAGTCGCCGCATTTGAACCGCTTGCCGGTATAAACAACTTTCTGGGGGCAACGAGGAGTAAAGACCCGATATGCCTGCTGCAGCCACCCAGCCCCGTCTGAACGGGCCGGGTAAAGATAATTTTCCTCCATCAGATCCATAAAATCCAAAGTGTGCAGACCGGGAAAATCACGATTGTAAATCGATAAAATAAAATCCGGATCCATCAGTTTCCGTAATTGCTCCAAATACCAGGCGGTCCCTTCCGGCGGAGACTCTCTGTCAATATCCGGCCAGGTGGCAAGCCATTGCAGAAAACGCTTCAAATCATGATCCCCCTTGGTCAACATGGTAACACTGTACGGCATGGCACTTGGAATCAGCAACCCTCGGGAAAAAACAGGAAGGATCACCGGGGTGGCAATCGGAGCATCATCTACGGACCGCAAATCATGAAATCCGCCGAAAACTTTTGCAACCACCCCCAGGTTGACACCTCGTTGTGTGGAAGTGCGTCCTACGGTGACATGCGTACTGTATTTTTTTTCCAGAGGCTCCCGGATCTCCATCCTTCCGCCTTCCTGCGCAGTTTTCTGCGGCTTTACCCGGAAGGTCAGCACCCGGTTGGAGCCGATCGCACAGTCCACTGCTGTGACTGCGCCCTCATACAAAAAACCGGGCAACCGGTCATTGCGTAACCAACGGCCACCGCGCCAGTTGGTCTGCTGACTTTCATAAGCCTCCATTGTCCAGGCTGTACTGTACCATTTCTGATCATAAATGCACCAGGTGTCCGGCTGAAACTCTTCATCCAAATTCCAATCCGTCGGACCGCTCAAACCATTCAAATAACCTTTTTGGAGCAATTCAGGGACACTGCTTCCCCCGGAATAACGGACACCCAACGGCAATATTTCACTTTCTTCAATAAAGACACCGGGAATATAGGTTATTTTCCACCAGGGCGAAGTCAGGTAAACACCCTTTTTTGCTATATTTATCAACTGCCAGTGACAGAAATTTTTATTGGAAATAGCATCATACAACGATTCTTCACTCAATAAGAGAGCAAAAGAAGACTCTCCGCCTCCGTGGATCAAACGGCTCCCTTCCAGATTGCTCCAGACCTCCGGCAACTCCGCCACCCGGGCATTACAGCGGATAACAGCCCGCTGGTCAACGATTTCCCCCAGCAAACGACGATAGGGCTCATACCAGAAATAACCGTGATAATGTTTTTCCTTGTGATCGCTTAACGGCAACACTTCTTCATAATAGTGCCGAACCGCAGGTTCTTCATCATTCATACCATTCTGTTTTGCCGTCTGCTGAACAGCGGCATATCCCAAAAGCGGCAGAATAAATGTCACCCGGGCCTGCGCTTCATTCAAGGTTCGCATCCGGGAATGCAGTCTGTGCCGTTTTTCTTCCTTTTCCAGTTCTTCCTTTGTGAATTTTTTCTGCTCCGGAGTCGGGACAAAAGGTGTAGCTTCGATCACACTGTCTTCATCCAGCATCAAAGTACAGGCTTTTGCAATGTTCAATTCCCCCAACATATTCAATCCGGCGACCTGCCATTGCGCTCCGGCAAGGGCCGCCGCCTGCTGTGCGGTTTCCACCTTGATTTTTGCCCGCATGCCATTGTGCAGATCAAACAGCAGCAATGCAGCAAGCAGCAGCACGATCAGGACTGCCACGCCAAGCAGTAAAACCTGTCCATGTGAAGATTTTTTATGATTGACCCGACCTGTTTTCATCATTCGTCCAGCCATATTTTTGCATAATTAAACATCCGGGTATCGCCTTCCGGCTCCGGAACTCTTCCCGGAGCGGATAAATTCATTAACTTCTTCATGGCCTCCATCAAAAAAGGAGGATCTTTAAAAACAAAAACACAACGGACAAAATCATCATAGGGGCTTAATCCCCAATCAAACCGGGGCCCATCCCCGCTGGAGAACCAATATTCATACTCCACGCCGCTGGCCCGCCCCAAGGACATGTAACGGGCCGCTTGCATACGTAATTTATCCCGGACCTCGGCACTGGATTGGGATAACGGCACTTGATATTCCGAATCAGATGTAATATCTCTTCCGGCAATCCCGCTTGCGGCAATGCGGGTGGCTTTAAAACAATTTTCCCCGGCAAACCCCAATGCCAGAGCCTTTGCCCCGTAAAAGGAAGAATAATCCATGATCATCTGGCGACCGATCATCAGAAAAAGCTCCACCAGCGCAAAACACAGAAACAAAAGAAAGCACATCCCGATCAGGCTTTCCAATATCACGCCGCCACGCTGTTTTCTGTATTTCCGGTGCAACACGATTCAGCACTCCGTATATTTCAGGATCTCTTCCCGCAAAAGGGCAAATCCCTCTTCCGGATCAAATGTTCCCATGATCTCTCCCCGCCGGAACAGGACGACCTTCCCCCTGCCCCCGGCAAGGCCTATATCCGCATCCCTCGCTTCGCCGGGACCATTGACCACGCATCCCATAACTGCGATTTTTTTCAACCGGATCTTCTTCCCTGAACTTTTGATGCTGGCAACAAGATCTTCCACCTTTTCTGCCAGACCGACAAGGTCGATCTCCGTTCTGCCGCAAGTGGGACAGGAAACGATTTCCGGCTCGGCAGCCCGCAATCCGCAACTTTCCAGAATACGGATACCTGCACGCACCTCTTCCAGCGGATCCGCCGTTAAGCTGACCCGGATGGTATCGCCGATCCCGCTCAACAGCAATGCGCCGATCCCCACAGCGGATTTTACGATCCCACGCCCCGGCGTACCGGCTTCGGTAACGCCGATGTGCATGGGATAATCGGATCTTTCCGCAAAATACCGGCAGGCTTCAATCGTAGACGCCACATCCGATGATTTCAGAGAAACTTTGATATTGGAAAAACCATACTTTTCCAGCATGGCGCACTGCCCCAGCACACTTCGGGTCAATGCTCCGGCGTGACCGTGTGCCAGTAGATCACTTTGCACACTTCCTCCATTGGCTCCGACACGAATGGGGATCCCCGCATTCCCGGCGGCTTCCGCTACCAGCCGGACAGACTCTTCCCCGCCGGAAAGATTCCCCGGGTTCAAACGGACCGCAGCAGCACCGGAAGCAATGGAAGCCAGTGCCAGACGGTGATCAAAATGGATATCCGCCACCACCGGCAGTGGACTTCCTGAAACGATCTCCCGCAGAGATTCTGCCGCCTTCATATCCGGCACGGCCACACGGATAATGTCACACCCTGCCGCAGCAAGAGCCCGGATTTGTGTCAGTGTTGTCTGAGCATCCCGGGTATCGGTATTGCACATGGACTGCACCGATACAGGGGCATCACCGCCCACCGGGACAGTGCCGACAAAGATTTTACGGCTGAGCCTTCTGGACCGGAACATTTTTATTAACCGCCTTTTTTGCCGGCAGAAGCCGGAGCACATCAAAATATGTTACATATAACATCAGCAAAATCAACAAGCCAATAAAAAGCATGGATAAATACCGGATCACCACCGTTGGAAGCGGTTTGCGGAAAATGATTTCAATCAATGCAAAGGTAATGTGTCCCCCGTCCAAAACCGGCAGCGGCAGGAGATTGAAAATCGCCAAAGCAAACATGAATACCACCACAAAATGGATCGCCATCATGATCGGGGCCCGGCGGAACATGCCGTAAAGCACCGTCCCGATACCGATAGGTCCGGACATGTGCCGGGGCTTGAGGGTGCTTGTTTTTTCCGTCAACCCCACAGAATGGGCTCCGCTTATCACCATCCCCCGCAATGCTTTCCACGTCTGCAGGAAAACATTATTGAACTGTTCGATCGGAGTGGGATGTGTCAGAAAGAGAAACTCCACACCGGCAGTCCGGGGAAGATACTTCTGGGGCGTCAGCAGAAAACTCACCTGCTTTCCATCCCGTTCCACGGTTACATTCATGGGGTTGGCTCCGTGAGCGTGAACAAGCTTCATCACTTCCCCGGATTCGTTCACCGGTTTTCCTTCAATGATTTTAACAACATCCCCGCTTTTGAGCCCTGCCTTTTTTGCGGCGGAATAGGGGAATACAAATTCCACTTCCGTATTGGAACTCCCGGCAAAAAGAATACCGATTTTATAAGAAACCTCTGCCCCGGGCACGACATCCGGAGTCACAGGAATATCCATGACTTTACCATCCCGGCGGATCAGGAAGGATACCGGACTTTTTTCCGTTGTTGCCAACAACTGATGCAGGTCGTAATTTCCGGAAACATGTTTTTTATCCACCAGCAGAAGGACATCCCCCTTGCGTATCCCGGCACGGTCAGCAGGACCGCCCTTGACCGGCTGGAGTTCCAGCGGGATCTCTACTGCAAAAAAGGGATAGCCGATTTTTTCCCTGCCGAGCCGTCCCGGAGCATTGGGGTTATCCACCGGCGTATATTCAATATCCAGCAGTTGCCCGTTACGCTCAACACCAAGCCGCACCGGACCAACAGTGTACATGATATTTTCCGCAAATTTGCTCCATGCCATATTAAAAGGCTTGCCGTTAAGAGAAACGATCACATCCCCCTTGCGGAGTCCTGCTTTGTATTCGGGGCTGCCCGCCTCCACTTTTGCCACAGTCATCCGTTTCATTTGAGGAGTGTCCTGCGGGAATCCGAAATACCAGACAAAACAGGCCAGTACCATCCCGCAAACAATATTCGCCAACGGCCCGGCGGCTGCAGTAATGATCCGGTCCAGCGGCTTTGCTCTGGGCAGCACAGTCCCGTCCGCCGCCTTGATTTCCTCATCTGCGGCATCCACCTGCGGCAGTTCCACATACCCCCCAAGCGGCAGCCAGCCGATACGGTATTCAATACCGTTGATTTTTTTCCACCAGATCTTCCGGAAGCCGATGGAAAAGGCATCGATATGAAGTTTCCGCCATTTTCCGGCAAGAAAATGCCCCAATTCATGAGAAAAAATACAAAACCCCACCACCAGCACCACCACAATAATGGCACCGATGCTTGACAAATATTCCCAAATAATATCCAATTTATCCCCTCAATCTGGCGGCAAATTCCCGGGCCTCCCGGTCGGCAGCCTCTATTTCTGCAAAGTCTTGCTGGGTGCGGACATCGTGCGCATCCATCGTCTTTTCAACAATACTCCATATTTCCGGAAATGCAATCTCTCCATGCTTGAATTTTTCAACAGCGACTTCGTTAGCGGCATTCATCACTGTCGGCAGCGTGCCGCCCGTCCGCAAGGCTTCTTCTGCAAAATCCAAAGACGGAAATTTACGATGATCCGGTTCTTCAAAAGTCAGTGGCGCAAGGTTGGCCCAGTCCAGTTTCGGCAAATTCCCGTTGCACCGCTCCGGAAAAGTCAGTGCGTACTGGATGGCAAACCGCATATCCGGCGGAGCAAGCTGGGCGATCAATGCGCCGTCCGTCATCTCCACCATGGAGTGAACAATGGATTGCGGATGGATCACTACTGCAAGTTTTTCCGGCTTTACACGAAAAAGATACCGGGCCTCCACAAGCTCCAAAGCCTTATTCATCATGGATGCCGAGTCAATTGTGACTTTTGCCCCCATGCGCCAGGTGGGGTGCTGCATAGCCTTTTCCCAGGTGGCGTTGCGGATCTCTTCCAGAGATGCCTGCCGGAACGGGCCGCCGGAAGCGGTCAAAACAAGTTTTGCAACCTCCTCTTCACTCCGGCCTGTCAAACACTGAAAAATCGCGCTGTGTTCACTATCCACCGGCACGATTTTAGCGGCAGGATATTTTTTCAAAAGGGCATTGATCCATTCTCCGCCCATAACCATGATCTCTTTGCTGGCAAGGGCAATGGTTTTCCCGTGACGGATCGCCTCTGCCACCGGCTGAAAACCGGCGGTCCCCACAATGGCACAGACAACAATATCCACATCCGGCCGGGATGCCAGTTCAGCCATAGCAGCCGTTCCGGCGGCAACCTGAACTCCGGCAGGGGCAAGACGGGCAAGGTCATCCCGGTACTGTTCACTCCCCGTAACAACCGCTTTTGCACCGAGGAGAGCCGCCTGTTCCGCCAGTCTTCCGGTCTGTGTACAGGCGGCAAGCCCCACTACTTCAAACCGATCCGGCAGAGTTTGCAGGATCCGGAATGTATTTTCTCCGATCGTCCCGGTAGAACCCAGAACGACTACCCGTTTTTTATTCATTTTACTTTAGACTCCAACATCAGTGTCACCGGGCCGTCGTTATGGATCTCCACAGCCATTTCCGCACCGAAAATGCCGCTTTCCACATGGATCCCGTACTCCCGGACAAGTTCCATAAACTTTTCATAAAGTTTGACCGCTTCCTCCGGACGGGCGGCGGCGCCGTAAAAAGGGCGGCGGCCCTTCACGGTATCCGCATACAGCGTAAACTGGGAAATCGCCAGCATCCCCCCCTGAATATCCAGCAGAGAACGGTTCATCACACCGGCTTCATCATCATAGATCCGGAGATTGACACATTTTTCAGCAAGATACCGGGCATCAGCTTCGGTATCGGTGTGGGTCACCCCCACCAGAACCACCATGCCTTTTGCCACAGAGCCGGTCACTTTGCCGGCCACCTCGACTTTTCCGGAAGTCACCCGCTGGACCAATGCTCGCATCAGCGGATCAACCGGGTAAATTCGTTGCGCGTAGCCAATTCACGGCGGAAAGACCCCACCATGGAACTGGTGGTCATCACGGAGTGCTGTTTTTCCACCCCCCGCATCTGCATACACAAGTGGCGGGCTTCAATGACCACGCCCACGCCTTCAGCGCCGGTGATCTCCATAATAGCTTCAGAGATTTGCTGGGTAAGGCGTTCCTGGATCTGCAGCCGGCGTGCAAACATATCCACGATGCGGGCAACCTTGCTCACACCAAGAATTTTCCCGCGGGGAATGTAGCCGATATCGCACTTTCCAAAAAAAGGCAGCATGTGATGTTCGCACATACTGAAAAATTCAATATCTTTTACGATCACCATATCATCGGATGTTGCATCAAAAAGTGCGCCATTGACCACTTCTTCCAATGTCTGTTTATAGCCCCGGGTCAAAAAATGCCACGCTTTTTCCACCCGTTTCGGGGTATCCACCAAACCCTGCCGGGTCGGATCTTCGCCGATTTCCAACAAGATAGATTTAATTTCGTCCTGCATAGAATCCTCCATAATGTCTACACCTTATAATACTATAGCATGAAGCCGGTCTTTTTCCAGTTTTTTTCTGCCCCCGGCTTGACAAAAGAAGCGGGAAATATTATATTCCAGCCGTCATGAAAAACAGGATTTGAAATCAATGCCTTTTTATCTTCAGGAAGCCTGGGAACGGACCTGGCAAGCGTTTTACCATCCGGCAACATCTCTTTTTTACGATTGCCTGACGGAAAATGGCTTGGATACCCTCCCGTCGGCAGATGAAATTGCCCGGCAATACCCCAATCCCTGCGGCTGGGGAACAGGGATGGAAGACAGCATGCTTTCTGCGGGAGCGGTTATGGATATTCTTTGTTTCCGCAAAGCCGCAGGAGCCCCTCGGGCAGCCAAACAGGCAGAGGATGTTTTGAAGGGGCTGGTTCTTGCCTCCACCTGTCACGGCAAACCGGGGTTCTTTGCCCGGAGCGTCAGTCCCTTTGATGGCAAAAGCTGTTATATCGACAGTTCCCGGGATCAGTTCACTCTGGCAGTGTATGCGCTCTGGCGCTGTTTCAAGAACTTTCCGGAATGCAGAGATACAGCAAGGGAGCTATTGGTCAATACCGCCCGGTATTGTGAACAAGTCATTACGCCGGAAGGCAACGGCAATCTGCTGCGGCTGGACGGCCGCCCGGGAGTTGTTTCCACCGTCTGGCACGCGGCTCCCCATGAAATGCTGCGGCTCCCCATGTTTTATGCGGCGGCGTGGGAAGCCTCCGGAGACGGGCATTGGCAGGAACTTGCTCTGCAATACGCCCTCCCCGGCATAGAAGCAACCCTGAAAATGAACGAAGCCGATCTGTGGTGGTGGGATATAACGGTATCCCAGATGCAGATCTCACTGGCAGTACTTTCCGCAATCCCCATCGGGGATACGCTTCTGCATGAAAAATACCGTCAGGCCATGCAGATGACAACGGCTCATGCACTGAAACTTTTCCGGAAAGAGCTTGAAGAAGCAGAAGCCTTTACGGGGGATTGGACTACCCCTGCCCCGGATTGGCGGAATTGCCCCATGCGCCTGCTGCAGCCGCCCCATGCCCCGGCAAAAGACGGCGTATGGGAAGGTTTCATCTATGCCAATCCCCGGCGGCCGGAAGAATTTCAACAGGTTATGGATCATACCAGAAGTTTGGGAAATCTGCTTTTCACCCTGACACTGGATCAGGAAGCTGTGCCGGATGCGGATATGCTGCCGCGTTACCGGAAACTGCTTGAAAAGATGGATTTCGAAAATATGAATGTGAACGGCATCCTTCAGCTTCAACAGGGGTTGTGGAGTGCAGTAAACCGTCATTGGACGGAATAGAAAGGGTTGAAAATGTCATTCCGTATCGGTCAGGGTTTTGATGTCCACCGTCTGGTGGAGGGTCGTAAATGTATTCTGTGCGGCATTGAGATTCCCCACCGCAGGGGACTTCTGGGACACAGCGATGCAGATGCGGCGGTCCATGCCCTGATGGATGCCATTCTGGGAGCGGCCGCCGCCGGAGATATCGGGCAGCTTTTCCCGGATAAAGATCCGGAATGGAAAGGGGCGGACAGTATGGAACTTCTTGCCAAAGTCCTTGCCCATCCCCAAGTTGCCCCCTACCGGGTCGTCAATGCAGACATTACCATCATAGCGCAGGAACCAAAAATCGCTCCTCACCGGGAGGCCATGCAGGAACGCCTTGCCAATGCCCTTGATTGTGAAGCAGTAAGCGTTAAAGCAACCACCACGGAAAAACTGGGTTTTACCGGCAGGGGCGAAGGCATTGCCGCCTCCGCCGTGGTCCTGCTGGAAAAACGCTGATCAGCGTTACCGGAAAAAAACATTGTACCGGTATTTCAGCACCTTTTCTGCCCGGGCGGGCAATTCCAGTTCCCATGTAAGACATGTTTGGGGATTGATGGAGAGCCCCCGGTCAACCATGGTGTTTTCCGGGTTGCCGTCTGCGGAAACAAGCGTTCCGGCATAGTTCAGTTTGATCAGAATACGGGCGGCTTTTTCCCGGTGATTTTTCAAATGCAGTTCCCCCTGCACATCCGTCACCCGGTAATTGCGCCCGGCAAGAACGCCGGAAACGATTTGCCCATGCTTGTTCCGAACCACGGAATCAAACATCTTTTCCGCCCGGGCGGTATTCTGCGGAGGGGCTTCGTATTCCACCACTTTTCCGGTCACAGTCAACGCTTTGGTAATATTCACGATCGCCGTATCTCCCCGGTTGACCCACGGGAGCTGTACCTGCGAAAGCACTGCACCGCCATCCAGAATTTCAAGAAGACCGGAAGTAATGGCCCGGTCAAAAGGATTTTTGAACCGCAAAGCATCCATAGGCTCCGGCGCGCCGGAATGATAAATCCGGCCGCTGTCCGCGTTCCGTCTGGCCGGGATCTGCCAGAGGACAAGTCTCTCAAAAGTTCCTTCCGCACGGTCCAGAACCCGGTGGCAGACTTCGCCCTTTTTCAGCGTAAACTCCGGCAAATGCAGAAGAGTGATATCTTCCGTTTCCCCGGTTGCTGTTTCTCCGAATGAAGCCGGGGCAGAAAGAGCGACCCTATCATTGGCAGCGTAAGAAGCTGCACTTTTCCTTTGTAAGGAATAACGGGCAGGAGCGGCGGATTCCGGCACAGGTTCATTCTCCTGATCCGGCTGGATCATAGCCATGGGGCTTTTTATACCTGATCCGGCAAAATTGGCATAGCCGCTTGCCAGAAAAAGGTCAATATTTTTCATGTCCGCCAGCTTGTTTATAATCTCCGCATCCATGGCAAGCCGCATTTTATTTTCCTTCCCCAACTCAAGCCGGTAGGCACTCTGCCAGGAGATCCCCTGTGTAAGATAATCCACAAAAATGGGCTGTTCTGCCGGTTTCGACAAAGTAAATTCCCATACGGGCCGTTTGTCAAACTTTTCCGGGCGGTTCGCCTGTTTCGGCTGCCCTTTTACCTGAATACTCCGGACGGCGTTCTGTTGCAGCATTATAAATTGCCCGTTTGCCAGTTTCAGCCAGATATCCCCCTCTTCCCCATCCTTTCCCGGATCAGGATCCCAAACGGTGCCGGAAAGTTCCCGGGTTGTCTGCCCGCAGGAAACAAGCAATGTCACATCCTGCCCTGCAAAAGTTTTAGTGATATTGGAAAGGGGATACTTCCCCGGAACAGGCTTTTTCCCCTCTTTGCGGATAACGGACAAAACAGGCCCGGTAAACCACAGCGATCCCTGCTGCGGCTCGATCGTATCAGCCAGTTCAAACGCCGTCAGTTTTCCCGGCTGTACGGTCCGGCGCACAGCAGAAACACCATTCTTGAATACCATCGCCCCGGTCACAGGAGCTTTTACCTCTTTCGCCGCAAGCGGCAGCAGAGATGCCGCCAAAAAAGCAAAAACTATATTCTTCATAAGCAAGGATCTCCTTCTTTCATTACAATAGCACAGAGGTTGATTTTTGCAACAAATTGCAGTATATTATATGCAGGAGGCTGACGAATGATCCATGTAACGATTTTAGGCGCAGGTGCCATGGGGTGTCTTTATGCGTCATATCTTTCCCGCAATCCGGAAGTAAAGCTGCTTCTGCTGGATCACAATCCGGAAAAAGTTGCAGAGATCGAAAAAGATGGTCTTGTCATGCAGGAAAACGGGCACACCATCCGGACAAAAGTCCATGCCGCCCGGAGCGGCCTCGGGGGGGACGCCACGGATGTTTTGATCGTCTTTGTCAAGGCCCACCAAACCTACATGGCAATGAAAAGCAACCGCTTTCTTATCGGGCCGGACACCACAGTGGTATCTCTCCAGAACGGCATGGGAAACTATCTTGAAATCAATAAATTTGTTCCGCTTGACCGTATTGTGATCGGTACGTCCAACCATAACAGCACATTGCAGGGCTATGGTAAATTCCTCCATGCGGCAGACGGCAAAACCATTATCGGCGCATTTGATCCAGCCAATCCCAGAGTGGAACTGGTCAAATCTTTATTTGCCGGAACCGGGCTGGATATTGCTTCTTCGCCGGATGTGCGGCGGCTGATCTGGCGAAAACTCCTGATCAATATGGCAGTCAATCCCCTGACCATGCTGATGGAAGTCCGAAACGGGTTTCTGCAGGCGGACCGCCCCAGCTGGGATTGCGTTTCAGGTGTGGTTCGTGAGGGGATCGCCGTGGCCAAAGCCGACGGAGTGGAGTTTGAAGAAGAGGAAATCCTGGAGTTGATCCGGATGATCTGCCTTGTGACACAATCCGGATGCTCCTCCATGTATCAGGACAGACTGCACAAACGCCATACAGAAATCGACTTTATCAACGGAACCGTGGTCAAACTGGCAAGAAAATACCGTATCCCGGTCCCATTCAATACTTTATTGGTCAATATGGTACATGGCGTGGAAAACTCTTTCGCCCACCGTTAAAGCGTAACCAATTCCACAGTCCGGGTCCCCAGACCGATCTTTTGAGCGTAGTCCAGTTGAGCTTCCCCCTTGAAGCGTTTTCCGGCCTTCAAAACGGCGGCATAACAGGCACTGTCCACCGCCACCGGATCCAGCGAAGCAAAGATCCCGATATTGGGAACCACCTGCCGCATGGGCCGGGGTTCGCAATCGCATCCGGCAGTGATATTTACTGCAAAATTAAGATAAATATGCTTTTTGCCATGGGCTGCAGCATAAGCGTATTCCACCAGTTTTTCCCGGAAATGTTCCCGGTGGAACAAGGCATTGCAAAGTCCTTTCAATGACCAGACCGAAATCCCGTGATGGGGACAAATGGAAAAACACGCCCCGCACCCGATACATTGATCCGAGTCGATCACCGCCTTTTTGCCGTTCAGCGTGACCGCCCCAACCTGACAGCGGCGGATGCACAGCCCGCACCCTTTGCAAAGCCACTTGCGGACAACCGGCTTTACACTCATGTGCATCGCCAGTTTGCCGCCTTTGGCAGCAAACCCCATGGAAAGCTGCTTGATCGCCCCGCCAAAACCGGCAAGGGCGTGCCCCTTGAAGTGCGATGCCACCAAAACCTGATCGGCTTCCGCCAGTTTGCGGGCAACGGCACAGGACTTGAAGTGCTTCAAGCCAACAGGTATATCCAAAGCATCTTCCCCTTTGTCACCGTCAGCGATCACCACCGGCAGACGGGTAAAACCGTGAGAAGCGGCAAGGCGTTCATGCTTTTCCCGGGTAAAACGCTCGCCGCCATAAAGGACACTGGTTTCGGCAAAAGCAGAAGTCACCTCCCGGGATTCCAGAAAATCAATGATCCCGTCATAAAATTCCGGCTTGAGATAGGTGCGGTTGCCCTTCTCGCCGAAGTGAACTTTCATGGGAACATGTTTTTCCAGAGCTGCAGCCTCCTGATCCGTCAGCGCAGCAAGGACCTCCTGCGCCGCACGGGAGATCTCTTCCGGCGACGCATGACACGACAACGCTTTGAAATATACTTTTGCCATTTCAGTGATACCGCAATAAATTACTTGACCGTATAGATCCATTCGCCGCGCTTGGCATCAAAAGTCCGCCGGACTTTTCCGCCGTTGCAGGCAGCCTTATCCAGCCAGCCCTGCACCGCCACGGCATCGTCTTCCAGTCCCAGTTTTGCGGCCAGCTCCACGGCTGTACCGCTTTCCAGCGACTTGCCCACCAGTGCGGCATTGAGTTTTTCACGCAAAGCCAGCACATCCTTGGCGGCCAGTTTGTACGCCTGCACGCCGGGCTGATGGAAGGCATTGATATGAATGTATTCAGCATACATCGCCACCGCCCGTTCATAAAGGGCGATCAGCATCCCCAGCTCCGCCGCACCGAGTTTGGCGATCTGGATACGGATGACCTGCCGGTTCTTGCTCCGCAGAGCGGCAGACAGACCTTCCAGGAAGCCATGCAGATAATCCCCCATGGCGATATCCCCGGAAATGGTATAGCGGGCAGAATCTTTCAGGACTTCAATAAAGGTCACAAAGAAATCGTCACGGCCGTCATTCAACTGCTGAATGAAAGCGTGAGCATCCGTGCCGCCCTTGTTGCCGAAAACGGACAAACCCTGATGAACCGTTTTACCGTCCAGATCCAGTTCTTTACCAAGACTTTCCATCACAAGCTGCTGGAGATAGCGGCTCATAAGAACCAAACGGTCGGAATAAGGAACGATGACCATGTTCCGGTCCCCCCTGCCCTTCCCGGCAATGTACCACATGGCACTCAACATGGCGGCAGGGTTTTTCAGCGGATCAGCGGTACGGGTCCATTCGTCCATCCGGCAGGCCCCGTTGAGGAATTCACGGAAATCCACGCCGGTCAATGCGGCGGGGAGATGCCCCACAATACTGGTTTCGCTGGTACGGCCGCCGATGGATTCAGCCATTTCAAATACACGGAGCCAGCCTTCGCCGCGGGCCTTGCGGTCCAGTTCGCTGTCCTTCATGGTGATCGCCACGGCAAACTTGGCAAAGGGCAGACTGTTCTGTGCATAGAAGTTTTCCATGGCGATCAGGTTGTTCTTGGTTTCCTGCGTCCCGCCGGACTTGGAAATGACGACATGCAAAGTTTCTTCCGGATCCATCACCGCAAAAAGATCGGTCATTTCTGCGGCATCGGTATTGTCCAGAAAATAGATCTTCAAATAATTCCGGCGTTTGCTGTCCGAAAGTTCATTCCAGTAAGGCCCGTTCATGGCAAACTGCATCAGCTGCGGCCCCAGCGCAGAACCGCCGATGCCATTGACCACCACGGCTTTGAACTGCTTGCCGGTGGGGCCCAGAAGCGCACCGCTGTGGATATCTTCCACAAAGGCTTCCACGGTTTCAAAAAGCGTACTGTTTACATAAGAAGCTCGGTCAGAAAAATGCGTGACCTTCCGGTTTTCATCCGGATTCTTGATTTTCCCGGCTTCAATATCTGCCATACCCTGTGCGGCAGCGGCAAACAGAGGAGCCATTTCCTGCAAATCTTTTTCGCTGAAATCCATCCCGGCAAAGCCGATGGAAAATGCCCCGGCTCCGTCCACCAATGTATACAACTGATTCCGTTTCGTCCATTCGTTCATTTTTTACCCCCTTTATTTCAATAACCAATTTGTCAACGCCGGAAAATCCGGTGCTGCATAATCCCATTTTTCGCCCCGGGGCTCACCAAACCCCCAGAGAGCCAGAACACGGCGCATTCCCGCACGGCGGCCGACTTCCAGATCGGCATAGTGGTCCCCCACCATCACAGCATCCGCAGGCTTCACGCCAAATTCGTTCAACAAAGCAAGACACCCTGCCGGGTCCGGTTTCAGGGGATACTTCCCCTCCCCTCCAATGATGCCGTCAAAATACGGCAGGACTGCCAGCTTGTCCAGCAAAAACCGGGCGGCAGACTCCTGTTTATTGGTCACCAGAGCCACCAGCCAACCGGCTTCTTTCATCCGTTTCAAACCTTCTGCAACGCCGGGATAAAGTCCCGTAGTATCCAGAAAATGCGCTTCATAATTCTTCAACTGCCGTTGAAGTGCCTCCTCCGGATCATGAGGCACACCTTCAAGCATACGCTCCACCAGAAGCCGCACACCGTCACCGATGCAACTGCGCACCTCTTCCAGTGCCAGCGGCCCTGCCCCGTAAGAAGCCCGGGTCAGATTGACTGCCGTCCGCAAATCGCCGATGGAATCCAACAATGTACCGTCCAAATCAAAAAAGATCGCTTTTTTCATAAAAAAGGAACTTTCGTGATCTGCGGCAGACGGGCAAAGGAATCCATATCCGCCCCGGCAAACAGTTCTTTCTTAAAATAATGATACCCGCACCCTGCCACCATGGCGGCATTGTCCGTACAGAATTTCCGCTCCGTCAAATGCAAGCCGATGTGCTTGGGAACACATTCCGTAAACCGTTCCCGCAAAGCGGAATTGCAGGCGACCCCGCCGGATACCACAATACTGCGGACACCGAATGCTTTAGCTGCAGAAAGCGTCTTACGGACAAGAACATCCACCACCGCCTCCTGATAACTTGCCGCAGTATCACGCAGCCATTCCGGCGTGCGATCCATTTCCGGCGTATTCCGGACATGGTACAGAAGAGCCGTCTTGATCCCGCTGAAACTGAAATTATACAGATTTTCAGGAGCCAGCGGCTTCCCTGCCGCTCCGGTAAGCGGGCGGGGGAAGTTGAATTTCCGGATATCGCCTCCTTCAGCCGTCCGCTGAATGATCGGCCCGCCGGGATAGCCCAACCCCAAAAGTTTGGAGGCTTTATCCAGGGCTTCTCCGGCGGCATCGTCAATGGTGCATCCCAACTGACGGGCATTGCCGTCTTTGTCGATCAGCAAGAGAGAAGTATGCCCGCCGGAAACCACCAGAGCCAGCAGAGGATATGCCCCCGGATCGGTCAGCACATTGTTCCCGGATTCCAGAAAGGCGGCGTAAATGTGCGCCAGAAAGTGATTGACCCCGATCAGCGGTTTCCGGTTCCCAAGCGCCAGACCTTTGGCAAAATTGAGCCCGACAAGCAAAGCGGGCATCAAGCCGGGGCCCTGTGTTACCGCCACAGCATCAATATCTTTCATGGTCACATCAGCAACCGATAACGCCTCCTGAAGTACCGGCTCCAACGCCGTCAAATGCTCCCGTGCCGCCAGTTCCGGCACCACGCCGCCGTGGGCCGCATGTTTGGCGATCTGGGATGCAACAGCGTTGGAAAGGACTTTGCACCCGTCCAGCACCACAGAGGCCGCAGTTTCATCGCAACTGCTTTCTATTCCGAGGATCAGACTCATGGCAAAAACTTTTTACGCAGGGGTCACGACCGAAAGCGACGAAGAAACCCGCATATCGCGGACATCTTCAATGAACTTCTTCATGTGCGGAGCCGCCAGGTGCGCCTTCAGGTGTTCCGGGCTTTCCCAGCATTCCACAATGGTCACGGAATCTTCATTGATGCCGCTGCCCATGTCCACATCCGTACAGGGGTTGTAGAAAATACAGCCGTCTTCCGCCAGAACATTGGGGACATTGGCCTTGAAGATCTTCAAAAATTCTTCTTTCATGCCCGGCTTCAACACAGAATTGGCGATCACATAAATCATTTTCGTTCTCCTTGTTCAACTTATTTACCGCAAGGTCACATGCAGATCATCCGTCAACTTTTTGCGGAGTTTTTCCACAGCATTGTTCACTTCATCATCCCGGAGTGTCCGTTCCGCATGGCGGAAGGTCAGGCCGTAAGCCATACTCTTGACACCTTTGCCCAGAGTCTTTTCATCTTCAAAGATGTCAAAGATCCGGACGGATTCCAGATTGGCAAGTCCGCTGCGGCGGATGAATTCCACCACATCGCCATGCCGCAATTCCTGGGGCGCAAGGAACGCCACATCCCGGCTCACTGCCGGATACTGGGAAAGTGCCGTCATCTGTTCATTCCGGGTCTTGGCACGGAACAAAGGATCCACTTCGATCACCGCCGCCCAGACCGGCATGGTGGTGCGCCACCCCTTGGTCAGAGCCGGAGCGACCTGCCCCATACAACCGATGACTTTGCCGTTAACTTCAATGGCAGCCGCCGTTCCGGCAGCAAATCTGCCGTCTTCTGCGGGCTTGAAGGAGAAGGTTTTGACCCGGCGTTTTTCAAGCCAGCATTCCAGAAGACCTTTCAAGTCAAAGAAATCATAGGCAAGATCCCGTTCCCCGGAATAACGCTCCGGATACCGGCAGCCCGTCAACACAATGCAGCACTCCAGCCGTTCTTCGGGATACATTTCTGCATTGCCGCAGAAAACTCTGCCGACTTCAAAAAGCCGCAGATTCAAATTCCGCCGGGCAATATTGCGTTCCACCGAACCCAGCATTTCGCCGTACAGAGAGGGACGCATCAATGCCAGTTCGGAACTCAACGGATTATCCAGCGCAATCAGATCATTTCTGGTAAAACGGGAGTCTGACAACGCAGAACGCTCGCTTACCATGCTGTAATGCATACATTCATCCAGCCCGAACCCGATCAGTTCATTCCGCAGATTTTCCAGCTGAATATACGCATCATCCCGGATGGAATCCACCACGGTGGCAGAAACCGGCAGTACCGGGATCTTATCCAGACCATGGATGCGGGCAACTTCTTCCGCCAGATCCGCTTCCCGTTCCAGATCCAGACGGAACAGGGGAGCTGTAACCTTGCAGGAGATCTCCGTAATTTCTTCCACTTTCAACCGCAAACGACGGAAGATCGCCACCATTTCTTCATTGGAGCAATCAAAACCGATCAAACTGCGGATCCGTTCAAAACGGCACAGAATCACCTTTTCTTCCGGGCGACCGGCAGAAACTTCCACTTTTTCAGACAAGGCTTCGCCGCCAGCCAATTCCATGATCAACTGGGCGGCACGGTCAGAAGCATAGTCCGCCATATCATAATCCACGCCCCGTTCATAACGGTAGGAGGAATCACTGGAGATCCCCAGTTTCCGGCTGGTGGCACGGATATTGGAAGAATTGAAAACGGCACTTTCCAACAGAATATTCACCGTCTTTTCCGTGACGCCACTGAATTCACCGCCCATCACACCGGCAAGTGCCATGGGCTTTTCGGCATCGGCGATCACCAGATGATTTTCATTCAATTCCAACTTGGAACCATCCAGTGTCACAATGGATTCACCGGCTTTGGCGCGGCGGGCGATCACGCGCCTGCCGGCAAGCAGATCAGCATCAAAGGCGTGCATGGGCTGCCCCAGTTCCATCAGAATAAAGTTGGTGATATCCACCACATTGTTGATGGGGCGCAGGCCGACCGAGGTCAAACGCTCTTTCAGCCACTCCGGACTTTCCCCGACTTTCACGCCGCGGATCAGGCGGCCGATGTACCGGGGACAGAGTTCCCTGTCTTCCACCGTCACCAGATCAGCCGGTGCGGCTTCCGTTGCGGGAACATTCAATTCCGGCAGTTTGGCTTCTTCATTCAAAAGACATGCCACATCCCGGGCCACGCCCCAGTGGGACAGCCAGTCCGGCCGGTTCGGGGTCACTTCCACTTCAATGCGGCACTCCCCGGGGAACACGTTGTCCAGCGGCGTACCGGCTTCCAACGAATCATCCAGGATCATCAGCCCGTCATTGTCGTTATTCAAGCCCAGTTCCTCCCCGCTGCACATCATCCCGAAAGATTCCACACCGCGGAGTTTGGACTTTTTGATCTTGAATTCGCCTTCCGGCGTTTTGAATACGGTACCAATGGTGGCAAGGGGAACCGTTTTTCCGGCATCGCAGTTGGGTGCACCGCAAACGATCTGAACCTTTTCCTTGCCGTCAAAAACCTGACAGACAGAAAGGTGATCCGAACCGGGATGCGGGTTGCGTTCCAGAATCTTCGCCACAACCACCCCGGCGGGAACACGGGGAGCATTGTCCACAGCTTCCACTTCAATACCGGCCATGGTCAGTTTATCACACAAAGTTTCCACATTGCAATGGATCGGAACATACTGTTCCAGCCATGATTTAGAAATGTTCATAAAAAGTCACTCCGGTTTAGAATTGTTCGAGGAAGCGAACATCGTTTTCGTAGAGATAGCGCAGGTCACCAATACGGTAACGCAGCATGGCAAGCCGTTCCAGCCCCATGCCGAAAGCATAACCGGAATAGATCTCCGGATCGTAGCCCACATTCTTCAACACATTGGGATCCACCATTCCGGCACCGGCGATTTCGATCCAGCCGGAGTGCTTGCAGACCGGACACCCGGCACCGCCGCACATCACGCAGGAGAAGTCATATTCCACACTGGGTTCCGTAAAGGGAAAGAAGTGAGGGCGCAGACGGATCTTCACCTTTTCGCCGAACATTTCCGTGGCAAACCGCTGGAGAACGCTCTTCAAATCCGCCATGGAAACGCCTTTGTCGATACTCAACCCTTCGATCTGGTGAAAGTTCATGCCGTGAGTGGCATCCGGCGTATCCCGGCGGAACACCCGCCCGGGAGCAACAATGCGGACCGGCGGCTGATGGGATTCCATCACACGGACCTGCACGGGAGAAGTCTGGGAACGCAGAATGCGGCCGTCACCAAAGTAGAAAGTATCCTGCGGATCACGGGAGGGATGATCTTCCGGAGCATTCAAAGCGTCAAAGTTATAATAGACCGTTTCGATTTCCGGACCTTCCGCCACAATAAACCCCATACGCCGGAAAATCGCCACACATTCATCCGTAATGATGGACACCGGGTGTTTGTGTCCGCAGCCGGTTCTGCGCCCGGGCAGAGTCACATCCAACGCGGCGGCGGCCTGTTTGGCAGCACCGGCGTTCAACCGTTCCTTGGCGGCTTCCATCCACGCTTCGATCTGCGTGCGGCCGGTGTTGAAAAGTGCGCCGGTAGCCCGGCGTTCTTCAGCGGGGATGCTCCCCATTTCACGGCTCAGTGCCGGAAAAAGACCGTTACGCCCGAGCAATTCGATCCGCACCTGTTCCACAGCAGCGGCATCAACTGCGGCGGCAAGCTTGCCTTCCGCCTCACTCAATGCGGCTCTGATCTTGGTTTCAATCGCATTCATTGCCAGTTTTCTCCATGATAAAAAACAAAAAACAGCTTGAAGACCGGTGAAGAAATCACCCGCTTCAAGCTGTTCGATTCAAAAAAGTAAGCGACAGCGTCAGCCCTGGGTGACTTTCTCCACCAAGGCCTTAAATTCCTGCGGCTCCGTGACAGCCAGATCGGCCAGAACCTTGCGGTTCAGTTCGATACCAGCCTTGTGCAGACCGTCGATAAATTTGCTGTAAGTCGTGCCCAGTTCGCGGCAGGCGATATTGATACGCACCACCCACAAAGCACGATACTGCTGCTTCTTCTGCTTGCGGCCCACATAAGCGTGCTGCATAGCCTTATCCACCGCATCATAAGCGGTACGGATATTTCTGCTGCGATAGCCGTAGAACCCCTTGGCGCGCTCAAGCACCCGCTTGCGGCGTTTACGGGACGGAACTGCATACGTAACTCTAGCCATAATGATCCATCCTTTCCTTGATTACAGGCCGTAGGGCAATGCGACTTTGATACGACGCTTTTCAGCGGGCGAAACCGCTCCGTCCTGCGCGAGGCGGCGGCGGCGTTTGGCGTTCTTGGTCCCCATCAGGTGGCGGGCACCGGCCTTGTTGTGACGGAATTTTCCGGTTCCGGTCATTTTGAGCCGCTTGGCGGCACATTTCCGGGTCTTCAGTTTCGGCATCGTTTTCTCCTTGTTTTAGAAAGGTTTTTATCCACTCCCGCCGCCGGCAGACGCCCAGCCATGCTCACGGGATGCCGAAATACCTTATTTCGGCGAGTAACCGACCATGATCGTGCGCCCGACCAGCTTGGGTTTCAAGGTGTCAGGCTCACCGTGCGGATTGATCTCCGCCATGATCTTTTCCATCAGCTCATACGCCAACTGCGGGTACGCCATTTCACGACCACGCAATTGGATAGTGACTTTTAATTTATACCCTTTTCCCAAAAAGTCAAGTGCATGTTTGATTTTTAATTCATAATCATTCGTATCCACATGAATATGGAACTTGATCTCTTTGCTTTTCTGGGCGGCGGCGTTGTTTTTCCGCTGGAGCTTCAGGTTCTTCTTCTGCTCATACTGCAGTTTGCCAAAGTCCATAATACGGACGACGGGCGGATTGGACCGGTCAGAGACCAATACCAGATCAAGCCCCGCTTCCTGCGCAATTTCACGCGCACGATAAAGCGACACCACATCAAGCTGTTCACCGCCCGCGCCGATCAGTCTTACACGATCCGCAGTAAACGAGCGATCCCCCGGTTTCAGCAACTTAGCAATAACAACACCTCAACTTTTTTGAATTTTTGTTTCAGAGCCGCCGCTCTGACGGCTCTTTTCTTTTTAGTAATATACAGCCATTACAGCTTTTTATCAACCTCATCCTGCCATTTTTTTGCAAGATCTTCAGAATTCATGGCACCAAGCTCACCTTCCCGGCGGCTGCGGACGGCAAAAGTACCATTGGCAGCTTCTTCCGCACCCACCACCAGCAGGTACGGGATACGGGCATTGCGGGCATCCTTGATCTTGGCGCCCAGACTTGCCGCCCGGGAATCCAGTTCCACCCGGAATCCTTTGCTCCGGAGTTCCGCCAGTTTTTCTTTGGCATAATCCAGCTGATTTTCCGTAATGGGCAGAATGCGTGCCTGCTCCGGAGCCAGCCACATCGGGAAAGCTCCGGCATACTGTTCAATAAGAATACCAAAGAAACGCTCCAGAGAACCGAACAACGCACGATGCACCATAAAGGGCTGATGCCTCTGTCCGTCTTCGCCAACATAGGTCATATTGAAGCGTTCCGGCAAATTGAAGTCAAACTGGATGGTCGTGGTCTGCCATTCACGCCCGATGGCATCCTTGATCTTCAGGTCGATCTTCGGGCCGTAGAATGCACCGCCGCCCTGATCGACTTCACATTCCAGACCGCACTTCTTGACGGCTTTTTCCAGCGACACCAGAGCCTTTTCCCAACGGGCAGGATCCCCCACCGCCTTGGCGGGACGGGTGGCAAGATACGCCTTGATCTCCTTGAATCCGAAATCCTTCCAGATTCCCAGGCTGAAACGCAGAACTTCTGCAATTTCATCCTCGATCTGTTCCGGCGTACAGATGATATGAGCATCATCCTGTGTAAACCCGCGGACTCGCAGCAAACCATGCAGAGAACCGGATTTTTCATAACGGTACACCGTCCCCAATTCCGCCCAGCGGCAGGGCAATTCCCGGTAACTGCGCAGTTTGGAGCGATAGATCTCGATATGGAACGGGCAGTTCATCGGCTTGGCATAATAATCTTTTTCATCGATTTCCATGGGAGCGTACATACCGTCCCGGTAGAAATTCAAGTGTCCGCTGGTTTCCCACAAAATACTCTGCCCGATATGGGGCGTGTAGAGCAGCTGATAACCATTCTTGTAATGTTCAGACCGCCAGTAGGTTTCGATGAGATTGCGGATATACGCACCTTTGGGCTGCCACAAAACCAGACCGGGCCCCACATTGTCCGAAAATGTAAAGAGTTCCAGTTCCTGACCGAGTTTGCGGTGATCCCGCTTGGCGGCTTCTTCCATGCGCTTCAAATATTCCTGCAATTCGGCTTCCGTGGCAAATGCCGTACCGTAAATGCGCTGAAGCATGGGATTCTTTTCATCCCCCTTGAAGTAGCTTCCGGCAATACCGGTCAGCTTGACAGCCCCGATCATACCGGCATGCTCCAAATGGGGCCCACGGCAAAGATCCACAAAATCACCGGATTTGTAGAAGCTGATGACGCTGCCTTCCGGCACATCCGCCAGACGTTCCAGTTTGTAGGGCTGCCCGGCCTCCCGGAGCATCTTTTCCGCTTCTTCGCGGGAAAGTTCAAAACGCTCAAAAGGCACCTTGCGGCCGATCATTTTCTTCATCAGTTTCTCGATGGCCTTCAAATCTTCCGTGACCAGACGGTGCTCCATATCAAAATCATAATAGAACCCGTTTTCGGTCGCCGGACCGATATCAAATTTGGCATCGGGGTACAACTGCTTCACAGCGGCGGCCATGATATGGGCGGCACTGTGCCGGATCATTTCAAGAGAAATCTCGCTCATATTTTATCAATTCCTGAATTATATAATTTGTTACAAAATAAAAAAAAAGACCAACCCGCCGACCGGAAAGATCCCGGTCAGCACAAAACGGTAGTTCGGCCCGCGCCGGTTGCGCGGGGGAGACTCCTCATATTCTTTTGATGGTCCAACTTTTTCATGATTCCTCTAATATAATATCTTTCCTGAAAAAGTCAACTGTCAACCAACCTCAAAAACAGGGAAATCCTCTACAAATCTTTCTGGATCACGGAAAAAATGTATTTTTAACCAACTCACTGGTCCGGAGAAGCGGCATTTCCTTCCCGTTGATCTTCATTCGATCCTCCGCCGGGAAAAACTCTATTGCAAAAGAAATGCCGCTTGCCGGATTTTTATATTCCGCCTGCCACGAATGTTTCCCGGAAATGATCCTGATATTGCCGGGGCGGTCCGTCAGATAAAGATGTGACATGCCGTCCGTCAATTCTTTCATCTTTTTCCGGAATCCCCCGCTGTAACGATCCCATTCCGGCATCTCAAACTGCCGGACTCTGATACGCAGCATCAGCGTTTTCAAGCCCCGGATATTGCCGCTCCGGGGTGAACTTACCACCACCCTGTCCACGGTCGAAATCCCGTGAGCCAAAAAGAAATCTGCCATTTCCACTGCGGATGCTGAATCCGGCACATTGACCACCATTCCGATCCCGGCGCGCGTATCCGCCACTGCCACAGCCGGATTTTCTGCAAAGTTTCCATGCAAAATCATAACTTCCGGCTTCTGAAACAGCATGGTACCATGCCAGAAAATCAAAAGCACGGTACACAATGCTGCACCGGCATACCGCATTTTCCGGGAAACGCCGGGACTTAGAGACAAAATCAATGAGGCAAGAAAAAGCACAGCACTCCATAAGGCGGGTTTGCCTGTCAACAATGCTTCAAAATGCTGTACAGCCATAATCACTGCATCCATCAGATCCCACGCAAAATCAATGCACCACGCAAGGATTTTGTCCCAAAAATCGCAGATCCACCCTGTTGCGATTTTAAGAGCCATTACCGGAAAAAGAAACGCAATGACCGGCATCAAAAGCAAATTTGCCAATACAGAACCCGGCAGAAATCTGCCCTGAAAAATCAAACTTGTCGCCGTTCCGCCAATAAAGGCGACTGCACAGGCAAAAACAGCACTCCAAAATCCGTTGCGTACCCGTAAAATCCGATACATCCTGTCCCGCGAACGGGAACGTGGCATCATCCACGCCGGATCACTGAACGATTTGCGGAGGACTTGCAGATTCTGCCCGAGGAGTAGCAGAACCAGTGTAATTTCAAAGGAATATAAAAATCCCATATCATACAGCCACGCAGGTTGCCAGATCAGAAGCACCGCCGCAGTATAACCCAGCACCCGGCAGACCGGAATCCAGTACAGAAACATCCGGCATGCCGCCCACACAGAAATCATGGTCCAAGCCCGGAGAGCCGGAACATTACCGCCGGTACTCAAAACATAAAGCAGCGTTGCCGGGATCAGCACACCGTATTTCCAGCGACAGGGCAATCCCCGCAGAAAAATCATCAAAACTCCGGCAAAGATCCCCACATGCAGTCCGCTGACGGAATACAGATGGATCACTCCGGCGTGAACGAGCTGCTGCCGCTCTTCTCCGCTCAAACCGCCCCGGACTCCGAAGAAAAGCGTTGCCGCACCCATGCGCCGTTCCGGCGTCCTCAAGTGATTCACAGCCCGCTCAAGCAGGAGCTCCCGGAAACCGGCGATCATGCGGGGAATTGACCACGGATCTGCACCGGTCGTCCGGCACTCTTCCGGAACAAAGATCCACCGGATCCTGCGGGCCCGGGCATAACGGCCGAAATCACCGTGGGGCTCTGTCAAAACGCCCGCCCCTTCCATCTCATCCCCGGGAAACGGCCGACCGGCAAACTCTTCCGGAAGTCGAACCAATATGCGCCCCTTCAGGTTTAATTCTTCCCCTTCCCTGCCGTATGCGTTCAGCAATTCAGCCGAAACCATACCGGGCCGGGGCGCATCAGGCAAACGGCACAAACCGGGGTCATTGATTTGATAAACTGCCCGGATCCATGTGCCCGTTTTTGCGGCAGATCCGGCGGTGGGCCGCCCCTGTAACCATACAGACAGAAGCGTAAGAATGGCAAATGCGGCAAAAATCCACCGTTTCTCCCGTAAAAACAACCATAAAAAAGGGTAAAAAAGTGCGATCCCCGGAAATTGCCATACGGCAATCCCGAAGACCGCACCCATAACAGCAGCTCCTTCCGGCGGACACCACGCCCCGGCAGCAGAGAGCCGCTTCCAAAACATGACTTTACTTCACAGGAACAAGTTTTTCCCCCAGACTGCAGGGGCTGGTGCTGTCCACAAAAGTCCCGACCCCATAAATAGAAGGCTTCTGGGAAGGACGGGTCTTTTCCACCATGATATTGGCGATTTCGCCATTTTCAGGAGTGATCGTAACAGGGGACTGGTTATAGCCGTACCCCTCGTAGCCAGTCATAAAATTCACATAAGCCCGTTCGCCCGCCTTGGCGGCAACGCTGACAGTCTGGTTCAGCGGCGTCTTATACATGCTGGGACTGCGGGAGGCAAGGGTCAAGGTCAGTTTGCCCCCATTCACCTTTTTGACATCAAAACTTACCGTGTACCAGCCCGGGATCAGCGGACGGGTGCATTTGCGGCGGGCAAGATACAGATTGGTCACTTCCACGCCGAACTTATCCATCGGAGCATTGGCGGCAACAGTGTGCTTTTTGATATACGGAGCGGCGATCCCGGCAACGATTTTATACCCTTCCGGCGTGGGATGCAGACGGATCAACTTCTGCCAGCCCGCCACTTCCCGGAGCGGTTTTTCGTATTCAATGGTCACAACTTTATCGCCATACTTGGCAACGGCATCCCGCATGATCTTGTTGACAGCAGAAGCCGTAGCATCACGCAATGCAAACTTTTCCCGGGCTTCCGGCGTATCTTTCCCTTCCACGGCACAGGGCAGGATCGTCCCCCAGAAAACTTTTTCACAACCGGGACGGGCGGTCAGCTTGTCCAGAATCTTCAAAATGCGTTCTGCAATGGGTTTGGCACGATCCTGAACCATGGACATTGCTTTGGTCCCGGAACTGTCGTTCACACCGATCAACAGGTGATAGTAACGGCTGTTGGGAATATTGGACACATCATCGATGCGGCTCAACACTTTATAGGTGGTGTTCCCGCCTTCCCCGGCATGACTGTACCCGAACTTGGCAGTGTGCGTCCCCACAAATGCCAGTTCCGGAATAAGTGCAAGCAGTTCTTTGCGGAAGCAGTCGCCATTGCCCGCCCAGGTGATGCTGTCCCCGATCATGCACCATTCGATCTGTTTACCGGCTACATCTCTGGGCTCAACGGCAACAAGCGAGCCCATCATGGCAACGATTGCTGCACATGCACTGAAGATTTTTACAAGCTTCATACAAAAATCCTTTCTTATTGAAAATTGGAGTTTAAAATAACCTTATAAACCAGCTTTGTCAAGTGTTTTTTTCAGTTGTCAAAGAGGCGGCAAAGTCCGAGAGGGAATTATCCCGGGCCCCCATGATCAGGATCACATCGCCGGAATGAGCGTTTGCAAGCAGATATTCCGCCAGTATTTTGCGATCAGGCATGTGGATAAAACGCTCCCCTCCGGCAGATTCCCGGCAGCCGGAAATGACCTCCAGAGATGTGGGCTTAAAAGACGTCGTCCCACCGGCGTAATAGGGTTCCAGCATCAGAAAGCGGTCGCCATTACGCAAATTTTTCTGCAGAACATTCAGCAATTCCTCTCGCATGAACCCCAAAGGCCCAAAGCCGTGAGGCTGAAAAACAGCATAAACATTACCTTTTGCCACATATTGGGCAGCACGCAATGCGGAAGTGATTTTTTCAGGATTATGCGCGTAGTCGTCATAAACAGCCGCCCCCGCCCTTGTAACGCCATGAGCATCAAACCGCCGCCATACGCCCTGAAAAACCTTCAAAGATTCCAAAGCTTCCGCCCGTTCAACGCCCAGAATTTCCAGCATGGCAAGAACCGCCAGCGCATTCAACGCCATGTGGTCACCCGGCTGCGGAAGTTCCAGAAATCTTCCGTCAGAAAACACAGCACTTTTGCCGTCAGACCGGCTTACAGCACAGTCCCCATGACCACCGACAGAGGATGCAAAGACTTTTTTCGGAAGCTCCGGATGACATCCGCTGATCAGTTCAGCAACTTCACTGGAAAGCACAGCACCTTTGCGGACTCTTTGCAGGAATGTCCCGAATACCCGGCGCAATTCCTCTTTATCATAATGATCGGTCCCGATATTCAGCACCAAAGCATAGTCAGGAGTGTAGCGGAGCAGGCTCTTATCGCTCTCATCCGCCTCAAAAATAAAATATTTTCCGTTCCCGGGACGGTAATTCCCCGCAAATGAGCCAGTGCGGAAACGGTTGCATAATGCTCCATTCAAACAATCCGGATCTTCCCCCAGATTGGCAAGAGCTTCCGCAAGATAGGCGGTCACGGTACTTTTGCCGCAGCTTCCGGTCACCGCAATAACATTTTCAAAACCACCGTTCCGGATCAGAAGATCCAACGCTTCGGCACGGTGCAAACGGCCGATCCCCTGCCCTGCGGCAAAATCAGGATTGCTCTCTTCCACCGCCGTAGAAAAAATCAGTTTATCCGGGGCAGGATCCCGCATAAAAGAACCATCCTGCGGATAGATCCGGATCCCCTGCGCTTCAAGTTTATCCAGAATGCGGCGATTCTCCGGACGGGTACTGTCCCGATCGCTGCCTGTAACTTCAATTCCCTGCCGGACGGCCATTTGAGCAAGCCCGCTCATGCCGATACCGCCGATACCGATAAAATGCCAACGCATAATAAAAAAATTCTCCCGTAAACAACATCGTTCAGGGAGAATATACACTGTACCTGTGATTTTTCAAATCACCATCGGAATAAAACGCCCGTCGCCGGATCCGGGATACACCGGAAATTCAGCTCAACAGCATGATCTTGCCCCGCCGCCGGACGAAAACGCCATTCCGGAAGCAGGATCGCCCGGGGAAAGGTCAAAATCTTTTCGTTTCTGCCGGATGCAACAACCGGAGAAAAGGACAACGCAGCACTGGATGCAGAGGCAAGAAGATCCTCTCCTCCGCGGATTTTCTGCAACAACCCCAATGCACAATCAGTATCTTTCACAAGAACAGTGATTTTCACTTCGTTTTTCTCAATAAAACTGGATGCCACTGCCTGTCCGCTGCAATAAAGCAGACAATCGTAGGTCCCGGAATCAGGTTCGATCACCGGAGCCTCTGCCAGCGGCCCTAGTTTTTTACCTCCGTAAGTCAGCAAATACCCGTGCCGTTTCAGAACTCTCAAATCATAAAACTCACTCATCAAACACACTCCTTTCTAATACCAGAAAATGCGTCAACCAAACCGGATATTTTGTTTTTAATTCGCTTTTCATATTGAATCTTACACCTTCAGAACTTTTCTTTTTGAAATTTTATTTTTTTCAAAACTCACGCTCAAAATGACTTGAATTTTCAGCCAATGAAAGTATTTTAGAAAGGCTGTGTACTAAACAATGACTGATTTTTCTATATAGCAATTTATTTGCTATGCACCTGGTCTCTGCGAGGCTGGGTTCCGCGTGCTGAACGCACGCAGAACCGCAAGGCCCCGGAAAAAATCGCAAGCTGATTGCTTGCTGATTTTTTATTGGAGCGGGGGGCCGGGGCTTGCTATTTAAGGGCTGCTCGCCCTTAAAAATCCCCGCAAGGGGCGGTTGCCCCTTGACCCGTCGCTTGACGATTAAAAATCGTCTGCGCTCCATAATATCAGTCTATGTTTAGTACAGAGCC